>JAEESG010000042.1 GCA_016286245.1 Clostridiales bacterium
GGGGAGTAGGCTATAAATTTGAACTGCTGCAGCAGTAATATAAAAACGCCGTGGAAAGCACGGCGTTTTTGCGTATTGAGTTACCGTTGACTTTTCCGTGAAGCCGTGATATAATCAAAGACGTCCGGAGGAAAGATTTCTTCCGGTACACTGTTTTCGGTGGAGTGAGCGGCAAGCTTTGTCGGCGGTCGCTCACCTTTTTATATAATATTTGCTATTGATTTTTGAACAGAAGTGTGGTATAATTTTTTTGACAAAAAAATATAATAAAAACAAACAGTGCTTCTTCCGACAATGCGGTATGAAGCAAGGTCACACCAGTCGGGGCGGTAGCGGTGTCTTGTACCTGAAATCCGCTGTAGCAGGGATGGATTCCGATTCTGAGGGTTGCTTACGTGCAGCCGTCGTGTCGGAAATGTGTTGAGGCCTTGGCCTTGCGCAATTATCCCTCATGAACCATGTCAGGCGGGGAACCGAGCAGCATTAAGTGATACGGGTAATGTGCCGTGAGTACACCTGGGCTGAGCATTTTCGGCAAAGGACGTGCATGTCAGCATATTCGATCTATCGGTGTGTGATCTTGCTTTGTGCCGCATATTTTGCATTTATCGGCTGACGAAGCTCTCGCTTGCTTTCTGCGTGTCGCAAAAGGACAGGTATTCGGATATAAGATTTTTTTCGAGTTCTTCTCTGAACGACGAGTTTATCGGGTGTACGACGTCCTTAAAACTTCCGTCTGCGGTCTTTTTGCTCGGCATTACGACGAAATATCTGTCGCGCGCGTAAATGATTTTTACGTCGTGAAGCGCAAGGCTGTTGTCGAACACGACGGAGAGAATTGCGCGAAGCGGCTGATCTTCAAAGGTTTTTCTGATTTTGATGTCGGTAATTTCCATAATATGCTCCTTAAAACAAAAAAGATTTTATATGAGTATTATTCACACAAAAGTTTTATTTATTCAGCGTTTCAAACGGCATAAAACGACGTTTTAAAAATATTTCCGAAAGGAATGCTTTTATGGGTATGTCTGATTACAAAAACGTATATTTCATAGGTATCGGCGGCATAAGTATGTCGTCGCTTGCGATGATTCTCAAAAACAGAGGGGTTAACGTTGCGGGCTACGATATGAAAAAGAGCGAAATTACCGAAAATCTCGAAAAAAGCGGAATAAAGGTGAATTATTCCTACTCGCCGGATAATCAGAAAAACTTTGAAACCGTCGTTTATACGGCGGCGATATCGGAAACCGACGCGGAAATGCTGCGCGCCAAGGAAAGAGGCGCGAAAATCATCCCGAGAGCCGAGCTTTTATGCGATATAACGAGCGGATACAAGCATTCGGTAGGCGTTGCGGGCACCCACGGAAAGTCGACGACGACGGGTATGCTGTGCTATATCATGGATAAGGCGAAAACCGACGCGACAATACTTGCCGGGGCGGTAATACCCGGTATCGATTCCACCTACCGCGCGGGAAAAGGCGATATCGCGGTGTTCGAGGCGTGCGAATATAAAAATTCCTATCATTTCATGCGCCCGACGATAAGGCTCGTGCTCAATACCGAGCTTGACCACGTTGATTTCTTCGGAAATATCGAAAACGTGATAGATTCGTTTGCAAAATATATGGATACCGACAGCGGAAACGCCGAAAATATCGCTCTTGTCAACGCAGACTGCGAAAATACGATGCTTGCCGCCAAAAAAATAAAGACAAAGACGTATACCTTTTCAACGAGGGGCAAAAGCGCCGATTTTTGCGCCGAAAACGTAACGGAAAACGACGGATATTACGAATTTGATATGTTTGCGCTCGGAAAATTTTACTGCAGAATAAAGCTTTCCGTGCCGGGAAGGCATAACGTGATAAATGCGGCGGCCGCAGCGAGTGCGGCATACCTTTGCGGAATAGACGGAGAAATCGTTGCGGATGGCATTTCTTCTTTTCCGGGCGTAAAGCGCAGATTTGAGAAAAAGGGAATAATGCAGAGCGGAGCCGTGGTCATAGACGACTACGCGCATCATCCCGACGAAATAACAGCGACGCTTTCCGCCGCGAAAAAGGTATGTAAAGGGAGAGTTTACTGCATTTTCCAGCCGCATACCTATACGCGCTTTGAAGTGCTTATGGAGGATTTTGCAAAGGCGCTGTCGCTTGCGGACTCCGTGATAATGACGGATATTTATGCCGCGCGTGAAAAAAATATAAACGGGACTTCCTCTGCCGACATAAAAAAGTATCTTCCGCAGGCGTATTATTTTGACAGCTTTGAAAAAGCGGCGGATTTCGTAAAAAACGAAGCAAAACGCGGCGATATGGTTATAACCATGGGTGCGGGCGACGTTTACGAGGTTGCGGACTTTTTAATATGACAAAAGACGGACTGTCATTTTGCGGCAGTCCGTTTTTTATATTCAGGTAATTAATACAGGTTGAAAAATTTGCGTTTTAGTGGTATAATTAAAAATCGTAAGAACTTATTAAATAAGTAAGGAAAGGTAATGAGCATGGCAAAAACATTCAGGGGCGGAATACACGTTCCGGAGTCGAAAAACACAAAGGATTTCGCAATATGTGAATTCCCTTCGCCGAAGGTCGTTTCGATACCCATGCAGCAGCACATAGGAGCGCCGGCGACGCCGCTTGTAAAAAAGGGCGACAGCGTAAAAATCGGACAGGTTATAGGCCGTTTCGACAGCGGACTTTCCTGCCCCGTTCACGCAAGCGTTTCGGGTGTGGTAAAAGACGTGGAAATGAGACCGTCTTATACCGGATTCGGAAAAACGGCGCACGTCATTATCGAAAACGATTTCAAGGATGAAATTTCCGAAGAAGTTAAGCCGTTCGACGGCGATATATATAACGCAAGTATTGAGGAAGTAACCGAAAAGGTAAAGGAAGCGGGCATTTCCGGTATGGGCGGCGCGGCGTTTCCGACGTACGCCAAAATTTCGTCTGCCGTCGGCAAGGCAAGCGATATAATCATAAACTGCGCCGAGTGCGAACCGTACATAACGGCAAACCACAGACTCATGCTCGAGGAGCCCGAGACGATAATAAACGGCGCGAAAATACTTAAAAACGCGCTGAAAGTCGACAGCGTGATTTTCGCGGTCGAAGCGAATAAAAAGGACGCCGCAAAGGTACTTTCCGAAAATATCGGCGATGAAAAAGGGCTCAAAGTCGTGATTTTAAAGACAAAATACCCGCAGGGCGACGAAAGACAGCTTATTTTCGCGCTCAAGGGCGTGGAACTGCCGGCAGGCAAGCTTCCCGCAGACGTCGGATGCGTTATTTTCAACGCTGAAACCGCGTCTGCCGTGTATAAGGCGATGAAGACGGGAATGCCGCTTGTAAAGCGCGTGGTAACGGTTGACGGAGACGCTCTGAGCGAGCCGAAGAACATACGGGTTCCGATAGGAACAAGTTATGAAGACATATTCAATTTCTGCGGCGGCGTAAAGGAGAACATCGGAAGAATAATAAGCGGCGGACCCATGATGGGCAACGCGCAGTGGAGTTACGATTCCGTCGTTATGAAGAATACGTCGGCAATCCTTGCGCTGTCCGAAAAGGAAGAGAAAAAGAAGTCCGAGGGCAACTGCATACACTGCGGCAAATGTGTTTCGGTGTGCCCCATGCACTTAATGCCGAACTACCTTGCGGCGTTTTCAAAGGTCGATAACAAGGAAATGTGCGAAAAATTCAATATTCTTTCCTGCGTCGAATGCGGCTGCTGTACTTATATATGTCCCGGAAGGGTGCCGATAGTACAGCACATAAGGAATACCAAAGCGCAGATCAACGCGCAAAGAAAGAAAATGGCGGCATCCGCCGCCGAAAAAATGTAAAAGGAGGCGCAAAAAGAGTTGACCGATAACATACAGACGAGAAAATTTCTTAAAATGAGCGCGTCTCCGCATATAAACAGCCCGATAAACACGAGAATCATCATGCTTGACGTGATAATCGCGCTGCTGCCGATACTTGTGTGGAGCATATACGTTTTCGGAATAAGAACGCTGTGGATAACGCTTATAAGCGTTGCTTCCTGCGTCGTTTTCGAGTATATATACCGGAAAATCCTAAAAAAGAGCAATACCGTCGGGGATTTGTCGGCGGTCGTTACGGGAATGCTTCTCGCATACAGCCTTCCTTCTACAGTCCCGCTGTGGATGCCGGCGCTGGGCGCGTTTTTCGCAATAGTAATCGTAAAACAGCTATACGGCGGAATAGGTAAAAACATATTAAATCCCGCGCTTGCGGCAAGAGTTTTCCTTTTCATTTCGTTTTCGAAGGAGCTTTCGACGTACGCCGTTCCTCATTCTTCCGACGTTGTCGCGGGAGCGACTCCGCTTGCGCTTCTGCAAAAGGGAACGATTCCCGAAACGGGGCTTTTCGATATGTTTCTGGGAGATATGACGGGCTGTATCGGTGAAATTTCGGTAACGCTCATTCTGCTCGGAGGAATATATCTTATCGCAAGAAAGGTGATAACGTGGCACATACCCGTTTCTTTCATTGCAACGGTTGCACTGCTTACACTCGTGTTCCCCGCACAGAACGCGCCGAACGTTTCGTTCATGCTTTATGAGCTCTGCTCGGGCGGTCTTATGCTGGGAGCCGTATTCATGGCGACCGACTATGCCACGTCGCCCGTTACAAAAGCAGGAAGACTTATATACGGTATCGGCTGCGGACTTATAACGGTGTTTATAAGATATTTCGGATACCCCGAGGGCGTGTCGTTTGCGATACTCATTATGAACCTGTTCACACTTGCGCTCGATAAAATCACGGCTCCCGTGAAGTTCGGAGGAGGTAATAAAATTGGAGAAAAAAAGTAATTTCGCCTATATTGCCGTAACGGCTCTGAAACTTCTCATTATATGCGCCTTTATTGCGACTCTCGTCGCGGCGGTGAATTTTATTACCAAAGACCGCATAGTGTATAACCAGAAACTGAATACCGCCCTTGCGCTTTCGGATATTTACGAAGACGACGGGAAGGTGTTCTCCGTGTCTGAGGATGGCGGATATGAAATAAAAGATAAGGACGGAAACCCTGTCGGAAGCTGTGAAAACGCGGACGAGGAATTTTCCGACGACATAGACGCGGTTTACATAATCAAGGACAAGAACGGGGAAGTTTTCGGGTACTGCATTGAAACGTCTCCGATGGGCTTCAAAGATGAAATTGACCTGCTTGTGGCGGTAAATCCCGACGCGACGGTAAAGGACGTAAAGGTAATTTCGCTTTCCGAAACGAAGGGAATCGGCGATAAGATAAAGGAAAGAACGTTCCTTGACAAATTTCAAGGCAAAAAAGAGGGATTTTCTCTCAGCAACGCCGAAATGAAAAATATAATAATCTCAGGTGCGACAAGGACAAGCGAGCCGGTTACAAAGGCGATAGACGGAGCCTTAAAGCAGCTGGGTGTTTTAATCGGGGAGGCGGCTGAATAATGGATAAAGAAAATAAGAAAACGAATAAGCGCTCTCTTTTTTCAAGACTTATGGAAGGGCTGTTCGACCAGAACCCGATACTCGTACAGCTTTTGGGAACGTGCCCGACGCTTGCGACGAGTACGTCCGCAAAAAACGGTATCGGAATGGGACTTTCGGCAACGGCGGTGCTTATACTTTCAAATCTTCTCATATCGCTGCTGCGTAAATTCATTCCGAAACAGATAAGAATTGCGGCGTACATAGTGATTGTTTCGGGCTTCGTTACGGCAATCGAACTGCTTATAAAAGCGTTTCTGCCGTCGCTCGACGCGTCCCTCGGACTTTTTATACCGCTTATCGTCGTAAACTGCATAATTCTTGCAAGAGCCGAAGCGTATGCCTCAAAAAATCCGCCGCTTGACTCAATGCTCGACGGACTTTTCATGGGTTTGGGATTTACGTTTGCACTCGGTGTGCTCGGAATTTTAAGGGAGCTTATCGGAAACGGAACGATATGGGATATTGATATTTCCATGGGCGTGTATCCCGGAATCAGCTTCTTTACACAGCCTGCGGGCGCATTCGTAACGCTCGGAGTGATAATCGCGGTGGTAAACGCGGTAAAAGCCGCGTTGTCGAAGAGAAAGGGAGGTAATAAATAATGTCGCTTGCAGCAATGTTTAGTCTTCTTATCTCGTCAATACTTATAAATAACTATATTTTCTCAAGATTTTTGGGAATATGCCCGTTTCTGGGACTCTCCGAAAAGACGTCGACGGCGGTCGGCATGGGATGCGCCGTAACGTTCGTAATGACGGTATCCACCGCGGTTACGTGGTGCGTATATCATTTCGTTCTCGTGCCTTTCGAACTTGAATATCTGAAAACGATAGCATTTATACTCGTTATAGCGTCGCTCGTGCAGCTTCTCGAGATGTTTCTGCGCAAATCCGTGCCGTCGCTTTATTCGGCGCTCGGAATATATCTGCCGCTTATAACGACAAACTGCGCGATACTCGGGTCCGCGCTGCTTTGCATACAGAACGGATACAATTTCGTAACGTCGATAGTTTTCAGCTTCGGCTCGGCTCTCGGCTTTACGATGGCGATAGTAATATTCTCGTTCGTAAGGGAAAAGGTTGCGCTTTCGGAAACGCCCAAAAGCTTTAAGGGCACGCCGATAGCGCTTGTTACGGCGGGACTTATCGCGCTTTCGTTCGCGGGCTTTTCGGGAATTAAACTGCCGTTCTGATAATGGTAAAAGAAAGGATAGGATGATAATATGAATAATATAGTCGTTGCCCTCGTCTGCTTTGCCTGTATCAGCGGAATACTCGGAATAATTCTTGCTCTTGCAAGTAAGATTTTTGCGGTAAAAACCGACGAAAGAATTGAAAAGCTCATAGACTTACTTCCCGGCGCAAACTGCGGCGGCTGCGGATATACGGGCTGCGCGGCTCTTGCGCAGGCGATAGTGGAGGGAAAAGCCGAGGTAAACGCCTGCCACTCGGTGTCGGATGAAAATCTTGCAAAAATGGCGGAAATTATGGGGGTCGAAGCAAGCCACGGCAAGAGATACCGCGCACAGGTAATGTGCTCGGGAACGCACGAACTTGCAAAGAAAAAATATATTTACGAAGGTATCGCAGACTGCGAAGCCGCAAATAAACTTTCGGGCGGCGATAAACTGTGTCCCTACGGATGTATAGGGCTCGGCACGTGCGCGTCCGCATGCAAATTCGACGCAATACAGATAATAAACGGAGTCGCGGCGGTCGATTACGATAAATGCAGGGCATGCGGCGCATGCGTTGCGGCGTGCCCTAAGGGAATAATAAAACTCATCCCGTACGACGCAAAGCACTGGGTGGGCTGCAGGTCGGAGGATAAGGGCCCCGTTACGAGAAAGGTGTGCGACGTCGGCTGTATAGGATGTAAAATCTGCGAAAAGAACTGCCCGACGGGAGCCATAAAGGTTACGGATTTCGTCGCTGAAATTGATTACGAAAAATGCATCGGCTGCGGCGAATGTGAAAAGAACTGTCCGAGAAAAATAATCTGGTCGGATAACTCGCAAAAGAACGAGGGACTGACAAGAGAAGCGGACGATATAGAAAAAGCAAACGAATAAAAAAAGAACCCCTCCGGAATATTTCGGAGGGGTTAAAATGCGTTTTTATAAATAATCTTTTCCGAGGAAATCCTTGTTGTGCACGTCTCCCGCAATTATGAATTTTGCACCGTGCTCCTTTAGGTATTTTTGAATATCGGGAGACGGGTAGGGAACGGATTTTTTGCCGCGCGACATCGCGCCAACATTTATTTCAAACGTTTTTCCCGTTTTGATAAGCTTATCCGCCGCTTTTTGGTAAGCGCTGATGTAACGCCCGTCGCTTTCGTCGAAAAAGGGCGTTTTTTCGTTGAATTTTGAGATGAGGTCGAAGTGGCCGATTATGTCGGCGCCCGTTTTTGAAACGACGTTTGATACTGTTTCGTAATACTTATCTATTAGTGCGTATACGTCGCCCCCGAAGTATTTCTGCGCGGCGTCAAGAAGAATCTGCACGTTTTCGTCGATGGGAATGTATTTTCCGTCAATTTTAATGTAGTGCACCGAGCCTATGACGTAGTCGTATGCGTCGGTCGGCTCGTCCGAATAATAGTCCTGCTCGATACCGCAGAAAATCTTGATTTTCTTGCGGTATTTTTCTTTTAAAGACGCGATTTCCTCAATATATGACGTAATTTTGTCTTTCGGAATGCAGTAGCTTTCGTCAAAAAACGTGTACGAGTGGTCGGAAAAACCGATTTCTGTCATGTTTCGCTCTATTGCGGTAAGAATGAGCTCCTCGGGCGTGTCTTTTCCGTCGCTGTACGTCGAGTGAACGTGATAATCCTTTTTCATGAGGTCATCTTCTCCTGCTTGACTTTTTTGTCTATAACGTGCCTTGAAGCAAGCTCTCTTCTGATGTCTTCAAGACTGATTCCCGCCTCAACCATAAGGACCATAACGTGATATGCAAGGTCGGAGATTTCGTAAACCGTTTCCTTTTTGTCCTTGTCCTTTGCGGCGATTATCACTTCCGTGCATTCCTCGCCGACCTTCTTTAATATTTTGTCAAGGCCCTTTTCAAAAAGATACGTCGTGTAGGAGCCCTCTTTTTTTTCTGTTTTTCTGCCCTTTATAAGCTCGTAGAGATATTCGTACGAAAACGCCTTGTTAGTTTCACTCTCATAAACGGGATATTCAAAGCAGGAATCCGTTCCGAGATGGCACGCGGGACCCTCGGGAATAACCTCAACGACAAGAGAATCACGGTCGCAGTCGGCGGTGATTGAAACTATGTGCTGATAATTTCCGCTCGTCTCACCCTTGAGCCACAGCTCGTTTCTCGAACGGCTGAAAAAGCACGAAAGCTCTTTTTCAAGGGAGATTGCAAGGCTTTCCTTGTTCATGTACGCGACGGTCAGCACCTTTTTGGTTACCGCGTCAACGACTACCGCGGGGATAAGACCTTTTTCGTCAAATTTGAGTTCTTCGATTTTAACCATAAAATTCACCTCATATTCTTGTTTCAATGCCGTTTTTCTTCATTTCGGCCTTCAAATCCTTAATTTTTATTTCTCCGAAGTGGAATACGGAAGCGGCAAGCCCCGCGTCAACCTTCGGCAGCGTTTTGAAAAGATGAATGAAATCTTGCGTTTTTCCCGCGCCGCCCGAAGCGATTACGGGTACGTTTACACTTTCGCAAACAGCCCTTAGCATTTCAATGTCGAAACCGCCCTTTACTCCGTCGGTGTCTATGGAGTTTACGACAACTTCGCCCGCGCCGAGGGTAACGCACTTCTTTATCCAGGAAATCGCTTCAAGCCCGGTGTTTTCACGTCCGCCTTTTGCAAATACCCTGAATACGCCGTCAACCCTCTTTACGTCGGCAGAGAGCACCACGCACTGGTTGCCGTACAGCTTTGCGGCGTTTTCGATAAGAGAGGGATTTTTGATTGCTCCCGAATTCACGCTGACCTTGTCGGCACCGCAGTTGAGGACCGTTTCAAAATCGTAAAGCGTTTCGATTCCGCCGCCCACAGTCATGGGAATAAAAACGTTTTCGGCGGTTTTGCGCAGAATGTCCGTAAAAATTTTTCTGCCGTCGGACGAGGCGGTAATGTCGTAAAAAACGAGCTCGTCCGCGCCGCATTCGCTGTAATATTTCGCAAATTCGACGGGAGACGAAATTTCTCTCAGACCCGTGAAATTTTTGCCCTTGACTACCTTTCCGTCCCTTACGTCAAGGCAGGGAATAATGCGCTTTGTTATCATTTTGCCACCTCGATTGCTTCTTTAAGCAAAATTGCGTTCGTGTAATATGCTTTGCCGATAATCGCGCCGTAAACGCCGATTTCCTTTAACGCTTTTACGTCGTCAATCGACGATACTCCGCCGGAGGCGATTATATTTACTCCGAAATCGCGCGACAGCCTGCCGTAAAGCTTCCTGTTCGTGCCCTGCATCGCGCCGTCTTTTGATATGTCGGTGCATATAAGCGTCGAAACGCCCGCTTTTTCCATCTCGGAGCAGAATTCAAACGCGTCCTTTTCCGATTTTTCGGTCCAGCCCTTTATTGCGATAAAGCCGTCTTTTATGTCTGCGCCGACCGCAATTTTGTCCCCGAAGGACGATACCGCTTCCTTTAAGAAACCGCCGTCAACCAATGCCGCGGTGCCGAGAATTACGCGGTCAATGCCGCAGGATAAGTATTTTTCAACGACGTCCATGCTTCTTATGCCGCCGCCCACCTCGCAGAAAAGCGAGGATTCTTTTTTTATTCTGCATATAACGTCGAAATTCGGCGTGCCGCCGCTTTTCGCGCCTTCAAGGTCGACAAGATGAACGTGCGACGCACCTTGTTTTTTGAAATCGAGGGCGAAAATTCCGGGGTTGTCCCCGTATACCGTTTTTTGATTGTAGTCGCCTTTGTAAAGGCGCACCGCTTTGCCTTCGTACAGGTCTATCGCGGGAAATATCAGCATATTTTACCTTCTTTCATCTCGCAGAAAGCTCTCAGTATGTTAAGTCCCACGTCTCCGCTTTTTTCGGGGTGGAACTGACAGCCGAGAACGCTGCCGTTTGCCGCAGACGCGGTAAAATACGCGCCGTAATCGGTCGACGCGATAACGTAATTTTCACATTCCGCCGCATAGTACGAGTGCACGAAATAAACGAAGTCGTTTTCGTTTGTATATTTGAAAAGCGGGTGCTTTTTTTCACCGAAAGACAGCGAATTCCAGCCCATGTGCGGGATTTTTAAGTCTTGCGGCACAATATCCGACAGCGGACGGATAACGCCGGGAATAAGCCCCAGACCGTCGTGCTCGCCGTATTCATAGCTTTTTTCAAAGAGCAGCTGCATGCCGAGGCATATTCCGAGAAGCGGTTTGCTAAGGGAAACTTGTTCCTTTATTACGGTGCCGAGGCCCGAATTTTCAAGCTTTTTTGCCGCGTCCTCAAACGCGCCCACGCCGGGGAGAACGATTCTGTCGGCGTTTCTTATTTCATCTGCGTCGGACGTTACCGAAACCTCCTCGCCTATTGCAAGAAAAGAGCATTTGAGCGAAAAAAGATTTCCCACGCCGTAATCGATAATTGCAGTCATTATAAAACTCCTTTTGTTGATGGAATTTCGTTTTCAAAGCCGCTTTCAACGCATACTGCCTGCTTTATGCTTCTCGCTGCCGACTTGAAAGCGCCTTCTATGATGTGGTGAGAGTTTTTGCCCGAAATCATGCGAAGGTGAAGTGCGCAAAGCGCGTTTCTCACAAATCCGAGCCAGAATTCCTCGACAAGCTCCGTGTCGAAATCCCCGACCTTCTGCGTCGGTATTTCAAGACCGAAGTCGAGAAACGCCCTTCCCGAAAAATCGACGGACGACAAAATCAACGCTTCGTCCATGGAAAGCACCGTGTCTCCGTAGCGGCATATTCCGCGCTTGTCCGAAAGCGCGTCGCAAAAAGCCTTGCCGAGTGCGATTCCCACGTCTTCAACCGTGTGGTGGTAGTCAACCTGTACGTCGCCCTTGCAAAAAACGTCAAGGTCGAATCTTCCGTGAAGCGCAAACAGCGTCAGCATGTGGTCCAAAAATCCGCAGCCTGTATTTATTTCGGATTTTCCGCTTCCGTCGAGATTTAACGTGAGTTTTATATCCGTTTCCGCGGTTTTTCTTGTAATCTGCGCTTTTCTCATAATATTTCCTCCAGAGTTTTGATAAGGAAGTCCATATCCTCTTTGCTTCCGACGGTTATACGGTTGAAATTCTCTATTCGCGGCAAATCAAAGTGGCGCACGAGGATTCCTTTTTCTTTGAGAGCAAGATAAAGATCTTTTCCGCCGATTTTATCGTGCGACGCAAACAAGAAGTTCGCCGCCGAGTCCGTGAGATAAAAACCGAGGTTTTTAAGCTTCGATTTTGTGTATTCACGAACGCGGATTATCTCTTTGCAGTTTTTGCCAAAGTATTCCTCGTCGTAAAGCGCGCCGATTCCCGCCGCCATTGTCATTCTGTTCACGTTGTAGGGGTTGGTCGAGTATCTTATCGTTTCGAGGTCTGAAATCAACTCTTTGCACGCGATTCCGAAACCAAGCCTTGCGCCCGCAAGGGAGCGCGATTTTGAAAACGTGCGGCAAACCAAAAGATTGTCGTATCTGCGGGTAAGAGAGGCTGCGCTTTCGGTGCCGTAATCGACGTAAGCTTCGTCGACTACGACGACGTTGTTTTTGTTTGAGCTTACTATTTTTTCAATATCCGAAAGGGATAGCGCGATTCCCGTCGGCGCGTTGGGGTTTGCGATGAAAACCGTCTTGTTTATTCCGACGTAATCGTCGACTTTAATCGAAAAGTCGTCGTTTAACGGAATTTCTTCGTAATCTATACCGCAAAGCTTCGCAAATACGGGATAAAAGCCGTAGGTTACGTCGGCGAAGGCGGCCGGCGTTTTGCTGTCGCAAAACGCCATGAATGCAAAGTGCAGCAGCTCGTCGGAGCTGTTGGTGAATACCAGATTGTCTTCCGGAAATCCGAGTTTTTGCGATGCAATGCATTTAAGCGCTTTGCATTCCGGATCTGAATATAATTGCAGATCCGAGGCCGCCTTGCGCGCAAAACTTTTTGCATACGGCGACGGCGGGGACGGAG
>JAEESG010000136.1 GCA_016286245.1 Clostridiales bacterium
TAGTACCAAATTTTCCCTTCCTTGTAAACTAAAATCCGCCACATTTTATAAATATATTTTATTATATTTCAAAATAAAAAGGAAAAAGCGCGAAAAACGAAAAATAACCGGAAATAAGCGCGAACGAAAAACCGTAAATGCAGAAAAAAACGCACGAGGCATTGCCCCGCGCGTCGTTTCAAATGATGAGACTTCTTATTTTTACAGCAAAATACACAATACGCCGCCCTTTCCTTCGTTTACGATCCTCGTAACGGTTTTTCTAAGTTTCTTTCTCGCATCGTCCGGTACTTGTGTGAGCTTTCCGTTCATGTCTTCGCGCACAAGGTCGCTCAGGCGCATCCCGAACATATTCGTTTCCCATACTTTGTTTTTGTCGGTATCGTACTCTTCTTTCATTCCGCGCACCACTTCTTCGCTCTGTTGTTTAGTGCCGATCGCGGGAGAAATCTCCGTCCCGACGTCCACGCGTACGATGTGATATGACGGCGCCGTGGCGCGAATACGCACCCCGTACTGATTGCCTTTTTTGACCAGTTCCGGCTCGGATACGTCCATATCGTCGAGCGCCGGCGGAAAGACACCGTACCCACACTCTTTGACGCCTTCCATTGCAATACGGATCCCTTCGTAATCACGATAAGATGCGGATAGTTTTTTAACGTAAGAAAGCAGCGCGTAATCGTCGGCGATCTCCTTGCCGCATTCGCTGCTCACCGCCTCGTAATAAGCCTCTTTTTTCGGCGAGCAATCAACGTCGATACAACCGGTAGACAAATCTATTTTTGTATCGCTCGATACAAATAAATCGTGATTCATCAGCATACCGTCCAATCTGTCGCCATCGGACATTTTGCTTAATCCTGCGCAGCCGACCTTTAAGGAAGAAATGCATTTTTCGATCGTATCGGACACAAAAGACAGCGACCGCATCCATTTCGGCAGTTTCAACCGGATGGAACGAATGGGAAATTCTTGCAGAACTTTCGCCATGATCTCCGTTAATTCGTCTTTACTGAGTTTTGTCACGTCGCACAAAACGACAGGCACGCCGTACCGTTCGTATAAACTTTCTTTCAACCGGACGGAATCGGTGCTTTCCGGAGTTCTACTGTTTAACAGGACGATAAACGGCTTTCCGCATTCTTTCAGTTTTTGCACGGCCTTTTCCTCGGCAGCCACGTATTTTGCCCGACCGATGTCCGTAATGCTACCGTCGGTGGTAACGAGGATGCCGACGGTAGAATGGTCGCAAATGACTTTTTCCGTACCCACTTCGGCAGCCTTTTCAAAGGTCATTTCTTCCTCTTGCCAAGGCGTTTTTATCAGTCTCGGTTTATCTCCTTCCGTTTGTCCCAAAGCGCCTTCGACAACGTATCCTACGCAGTCGATCAGGCGTACTGCGGCGCTCATTTTATCGAATTTTAGCGTAACAGCCTCGTTCGGTACGAATTTCGGTTCCGTCGTCATAATGGTCTTACCGTCGCCGGATTGCGGTAATTCGTCCGTCATACGCGCCCTTTTATTGACGTCCGGCACCTGTCCCAGTACGTTCAGTTCCATAAATTTTTTAATAAAAGTCGACTTACCCGTCCGCACGGGGCCTACGACGCCGATATAAATATCGCCACCCGTACGGGCGGCGATTTCATCGTAAATATTGTTATTCTGCATAGCAAACAGCCTCCCAAATTATTTTGGTAAACTATATGCCTTGCGTTCTCGTTTTATACTATTCGGCTAAGGTTTTTTCCGCCCAAGCGATTTTGGCGCAACAGCAAAAGACCTGCATGGCAACGCCCAATTCTTCGATCGGAGGATAGCTCGGCGCGATGCGTACGTTGCTGTCTTTGGGGTCTTTTTTGTAAGGATAGGTAGCGCCCGCCGCGGTAAATACGACGCCCGCTTGTTTAGCAAGTTCCACCGTTCTTTTCGCCGTTCCTTCGGGCAGGTCGCAGCTGATAAAATATCCGCCCTTCGGCGTGGTCCACGTCATCAGTCCCTTACCCTCTTTTTCGAGCACTTCAAAAACCTTGTTGAATTTGGGTTTCAGAATGGCGGCAAGTTTTTTCATGTGCGCTCTGATACCGTCCGCATTTTTATAGAAAAGAACGTGCGCGAGTTGATCGACCTTATTGTGTCCGATGGTCTGATAGGACAACAGTTTGGTCAGTTGCTTCATGTTGTTTTCGGAACAGCAAATATAAGCGATCCCGGCGCCGGCGAAACTGATCTTACTGGTAGATCCGAACATAAACACCTGATCTTCGTTACCGTACTTTTCCGCTTCGTTCAAAAGGTTAAGGAGCGGCACGTCTTCGTCGATAAAATGTACGCCGTAGGCGTTGTCCCAATAAATACGGAAGTCTTTTGCCGCGGGCCGGAGCTTGGCGAAGCGCTCGACCGTTTCGTCCGAATAGACGTAGCCTTGCGGGTTGCTGTATTTAGGCACACACCAGATACC
>JAEESG010000137.1 GCA_016286245.1 Clostridiales bacterium
CGACCTTTGCAAAAACCCCGCTTTGAGCCGACGCTTCTTTGAGCATCTTTTCAAAAAGCCCGAACGTCATATAATGCGAGCATGACGCGGTAATAAGGAATCCGCCTTTTTTTACGAGTTTCATTGCCGAAATGTTTATATCCTTGTATCCGCGATAAGCGTTTTTCACCTCGTCCGCGCTCTTGCAGAACGCCGGCGGGTCGAGAATCACGACGTCGAATTGTTTATTTTCTTTTCTGTATTCCCTGAGTGCGTCGAACACGTCGGCGCATTTTGTTTCTATCACGTTTTCAAAGCCGTTTAATTTTGCGTTTGTTTTTACGTCGTCAAGCGCCCTTTGGGATATATCGAGCGAAAGCACGCTTTTTGCGCCTGCCTTTGCGGCGTTTAACGAAAAGCCGCCGACGTTGCAGAAGCAGTCGAGAACGCTTGCGTTATTACAGTATTTTCTTATCGCGTACCTGTTTTCCTTCTGATCGAGAAAATATCCCGTCTTTTGTCCGTTTTCGAGGTCGGCAATCATTTTAAGACCGTTTTCCTCAATTTCGACTCTTGCGTCAAATTCTCCGTAAAGCGTTCCTTTGAACTGTTTAAGCCCCTCTTTTTCTCGCGACGACGTATCGCTTCTCTCATATATCCCCTTCGGGTTGAAAACCTTAACCAGCGCTGAAACGATAATTTGCTTATTCAGTTCCATACCGAGAGTCAGTATCTGCACGCAAAGAATATCGGCGTATTTATCGACGATGAGTCCGGGCAGGTTATCCGATTCCGAAAAAACCGCCCTGTAGCAGTTATCGTATCCGAGTTTTTCCTTTAACTCCTTCGCTTTTCTTATTCTTTCCTCGAAAAGCGCCTCTGTCGGCTCTTTGTCGTCCCTTATGAAAATACGCACAAGTATTTTTGACAGGTGATTTATATATCCTTTGCCGAGATAGTTATTATCACAGTCAAATACGCATGCGATATCCCCGTTTTTGCCTTTGCCCTCGATTTTTGACACTTCGTTTGCGTACACCCACGGATATCCCTGTCTTATTCTCTTGTCTTCGTTCTTTTTCAAATACACGTTATAAGGCATAAGCGTTCTCCTTATATTTTCTTTTTACATTATAAACGAACAATCCGAAAAAAGCAATATACGGGGGTATGCGAATAATTTTGTTTTTTTCTCTTGCATTTCAAAAACTATTGTGTTATAATATATGAGAATTTTATTAATCAAACGCTGTGAAAAAGAGCGCCTTTATACGTTTTGCATACAAAGAGAGAAACGGACGGTGGAAACGTTTTTATGCAGGTATAATCGCATTTCGCTTTGGAGCGGCGCCGGTCAAAGCCGGCGACGGGGTTTCACGTTACGAAAGAACTGTTTTGGCAGAACAAGCGCCTATTTTATTTTAGGAACATGGGTGGTACCGCGATAATTTCGTCCCGTATTTTTACGGGACTTTTATATTTTATGATACAGGAGAATTACTATGAAAGAAAAACTTGAAGCGTTAAAGCAAAAAGCGCTTGACGACCTTGCAAAAGTGTCCGACGCAAGCGCTCTCGAACAGATGAGAGTCGCTTATCTCGGCAAAAAAAGCGAGCTTGCCGCAATCCTCAAAGGAATGGCCTCTTTAACCGCCGAAGAACGTCCCATAATTGGACAGCTCGGAAACAGCGTGAGAGCCTCCATCGAAGAAGCGTTTGAGGTTGCAAGGAAGCACGTTGTCGAAATGGAGACCGCAAAGAAAATCAACGCCGAAAAGCTCGACGTTACTCTCCCTTCGAAAAAATCCGACAAGGGTAATCTTCATCCTCTGACAAAGGTTCAGTCTGAGCTTGAAAACATATTCCTCGGCATGGGCTTTACCATTGCGGAAGGTCCCGAAGTCGAGACGGATTATTACAACTTTACCGCGCTCAACACGCCCGAGTTTCATCCCGCGCGCGACGTGCAGGACACGTTTTATATAACGGACAAGGTTTTGCTGCGTTCACAGACGAGCACCGTTCAGGTTCACGTTATGGAAAACAACAAGCCTCCCATAAGAATTATTTCCCCCGGCAGAGTTTACCGTTCCGACGCGGTTGACGCAACGCATTCGCCGATGTTCCATCAGTGCGAGGGTCTTGTTATAGACAAGGGAATCACCATGTCCGACCTTAAAGGCACGCTTGAAACGTTTGCAAAGGCAATGTTCGGCAACAAGACCGAGATAAGATTCCGCCCGCACCACTTCCCGTTCACCGAGCCGTCGTGCGAGGTTGACGTAAGCTGTTTTGTATGCGGCGGAAAAGGCTGCAGCGTATGCAAGGGCGAAGGCTGGATAGAAATACTCGGCGCCGGTATGGTTCACCCGAACGTTCTGAGAATGAGCGGAATTGACCCCGAGGTTTACAGCGGATTTGCGTTCGGCATGGGCATTGAAAGACTAGTTATGACAAAATACGGCATTTCCGGTAT
>JAEESG010000043.1 GCA_016286245.1 Clostridiales bacterium
ACCCATTTTTATGCTATCAATGCTGTTTGGATATAAATCAAGTTCAGAAAACTTTTTGACAACGCCAAACAACCGATTATTTTTATCCATTTTTTCAATTTGTTTAGAGAACTCAAGGTTTTTAAGGATTTTCTGAATATTAGCCGAAAAACCCTCTATATATTCCTTAAAGTTTCCTGCAATATTATCACTGTCATTCAACAGTTTCTTTAAATCAAATCCGCTCACATTATAAAATGGATAACCTGAAACCTGACATAATATAGCCGAAGGATAAGCTTTGTTTTCGTTATACTTCGCACACACCTTTTCCTTTTTATCCTCAAGCGCACATTCAAAGCGGCGGATAATCACCATAGGAATAATGACATCCTTATATTTGTCAGATGTATAAGCACCTCTTAAAGAGTTGGCTATAGACCAGACTAATCCAACCTCTTTACTTACATCAACGGTTTTATTATCAAGTATTACATCAACGTATTTATTATCAGCCATTTTTCATTACTCCTTTGCTTTTTCTTTGAAAGACATGAATAGCGTTTTGACTTGTTCAAGCTGTTTATTATCAAGCGGTATTCCGTCAATGAGTCTAATAACGTCATTCATTCCTTCTGTTCTAATAATGATGTTACATACATCAGGGGGAGGCGTTTTTCGTATTGAAGAAAACAATTTATCCATTTCATTTCGTTCTTTAGAGGATGGAGATAAAGCCTTTATTATACTTTCATAAACTTCATGAGTCGGTGCATTTACTCCGTCTTCTATATACTTAAGATTTGAATTTGACAGTTTAATTTGTTTTGCTAATTCGCGCTGTGACATTTTCCCTCGTAAGAAACATATTTTTTTGCCAAGTTTTTTCTTATTCCTTTCAACAGTTTTATCAACTTTTTTTGCTTTCAATTACGCCTCACCTCCTTTTTGTTCTATGTTATATAACATATAACATTATATCCAAAAAAAATTATTTGTCAAGGCTTTTTACAAATATTTTTATAAAAAAGATTTCCAAAAAGATCCCGCAGTATTTACTGCGGGATCTTTTTTGTTATCACGAACATCAGCGGTTCGGATAATATTGTAATGGTGACCCGTACGGGATTCGAACCCATGTTACAGCCGTGAAAGGGCCGTGTCTTAACCACTTGACCAACGGGCCGATGGTAGCGGAAGTCGGATTTGAACCAACGACCTGCCGGGTATGAACCGGATGCTCTAGCCAGCTGAGCTATTCCGCCGTAAGGCGCCGAACTTGCGCCGAAAAATATTATATCAAATGCAATTCAAATTGTCAATACCTTTTTAACTTATAACGTTTTATTTTTTAAAAAAAAGCACGGGCGCGCCCGTGCTTTTCCTTTTATTTCAAAAAGCCCTCGGCTTTTTCGCACAATTCCTTTGCCGCCTCTATGCTGCGCGCCTCGCTTATTATTTTAAAGCCCTTTATTTTCCCGGGAATGACCTTTATGCTGCCGTTTGCCATAACGAGCCTTATGCCTTCGCGTTCGGCGTTTTTATCCGCAAAATCGTCTAACGATTCGGAATTTGCCGACATTTTCGCAAGATTCTGCATTATGCTTGCCCTGTCCGTCCCGCCGTCAAAGTCTTCCGAATATATTTCAAAGTCGGGAAGCGCGCTTGTAAGACCTTTGAGCGACGAGTGCGATTCGTGTAGAATAATCGCAAGATTTAAAATCTTGAAAACTCCGTCGCACAGCCACAGCTGGCGGTACATCTGTTCTCTTGAAAGGGACAGACTCCGTTCTCTCATCGTGCTCTGCGCGTATTCCGAATACAGTATCTTTCGCCTTTCGGCAACGGTTTTATATGCGTCGGGCGCGGTGTATGGGATATACAGACAGCTGTCGGAATCGTCCATGAAGCGGTCAATAAGCAGGGCGTTTATATGAAAATCGTCGGCGGTGTAGCCCTCGGAAGAGGCTTTCGCGCTGCCGCCGTCGTTTTCGATATCGAAAACGAATTTCGCGTTTTCCGCGCTTTTCATAACCCTGCCTCCGAGCTCGCTTATCGCACATATTGCGGTGTACACGGGCGAAAATGCGGAAATTTCCTCGGTGTGCGAAAAAGCGCAGGAAAACCCGAACAGCGCGCTGTCCTTACAGCGCGCGCGGCAGCTTTTGACAAGCTCGCTGTAATAAAGAGTCCATAAATTGTCGAATTTGTCCGTCGCATAGAATTTTTCGGGCACGGATAATTCGTCCGAACCGAAAAAAACACGTTCCGTCTCACGCTCGTATTTGTCGGAAACGGGGAGCCCGAATTCGTCAAACATTTTTATATTGTAATCTCCGTTTGGCTTTCTGTGCACGAAAATCACAACGTCGGTGATGAAACTTAAGGAGGCGAACCTTGCCATTGAATCAAACCCGTGCCCGAAATTATAGCTTCTTATGCCGGCTGAACGTATACCGCATAAAATTGCGCTCACGATGCCGTCAGACTGCGGATTGTCGTCGCACATAACGCCTATTCGCGAGCTTCCCGCCTTTTTGATAGCTTTTAACGCCTCGGCGCAGCTGTAACCGACGCGCATTAAGAATTCGGGACTCTTTTTTTTGCCGTCACAGTCTATTCCACTGTTTCCGAAAAGGTTTTTGTCCTTCGAAACAGCCTTTCTCGATAAAAAGTCTTTGGTATCTATATGAGCTGCGCTGTTTATAAATGAATATTTCGGCAAAATCACACAGTCGTTTATCTCGGCGTTTCCGCCGATTGCACAGCCTTCGGAAATAACGCAGTTTTCACCGATTTTAACCTTTTTTCCGATAATCGCGCCGTATATTCCGCAGCCCATTCCGCACGACGTGTGCTCGCCTATAACCGAACAGCTTATGTCGCAGCCGTCGGAAATGACGGCTCCGCTTTCGATCACGCTGTAAGCGCCGATTTTGACGTTTTTGCCGATAATCGCGTTTTTTGAAACGTAAAGCGGGCTGTCGGCGTCGACGCCCTTTTCGGATAACTCCTTTTGCGTGTAACCGTCGTTTTGCACGCCGGAGATAACACCGTCAAGACACGAACGGTTCGCGGCGAAATACTCGTCGAGATTTCCGATGTCATGCCACGTGCCTTGCGATTCGTATGCGAAAAGCGCGCGTTTTTCGGCGAGAAGCAGGGGAAAGAGCTGATTTGCGAAGTCAAATTCCGTGTCTTTCGGGATAATGTCGATAATATCCTTGTTTACGATATAAATCCCCGTGTTTACCGTGCCTGAAACGACCTGCGACCACGGCGGCTTTTCGGCAAAACGGCTGATTTTTCCTTCGGAATCGTAAAGAATTACACCGTAAGAGAGCGGATTTTCGGTTTTGTAGGAAACGATGGTTACGTCGGCGTTTTTTTCAAAATGAAAATCAATGGCTTTTTGTAAATCAAAGTCGAATAATCCGTCGCCCGAGAGAATAATATAAGCGTCGGCTGCGGGTGAATCGGCAAGCGCGTTTTTTACGGCGCCCGCCGTGCCGAGTGGGTTTTGCTCCCTGACGTAAGTGATGTCGAGATTTTTGTAACGGCGTCCGATAGCTTCAATCTGCCACGGCAGATACATGGTGGTAACGTACGCTTTTGTAACGGACGTCTTGCAAAGCCTGTCGAAAACGTATTCTATGACGGGCTTTCCGAGCACGTTAATCATGGGTTTCGGGGTGTCCTGCGTGAGCGGAGCAAGGCGCGTGCCTTTGCCTCCGGCAAGTATTACCGAACAGACGTTATGATTCATAAAATCACCTTTCTTTTTGTAGATTGAAAAGAATCAGTCTTTTTAATAAATATATTTTGCTCCGGATTATAAAAAATATAACAAAACTATTGAAAAAACGCGAAAAGTATTGTATTATAATAGTATAAGAACGGAGGGTGTAATATGAAAAAGATGTTGTTTGTGTTGGCGCTTTCTTTTTTGATGTCGGTTTCGGTATTCGCCGCAGACGCGTCGGAACATACGGTAAACGTTGCACAGGACAGCGATTCCGGGCTTGTGAAGGTGGAAATATCGGTAAGCAAAGGAGACGCCATAGTAGGTCATTTCGGGATAAAATACAACACGGAAAAGCTTGAACTTGTCGACGAAAGCGGAAACAAACTGCCCGACGTAATACCCGAAAAAAACGAAGCGGGAAAAAGTTATATTCAAAGCGTTGTAAAAACACTTTCAAAAGATATCATCGTTACAACCGAAGCAAATAAGTCGTCGGATTTTATAAATACCTCCTCCGGATACGTTCTTTTCGGCTGGTACGCCACGATGAACATAGACTCCGTAAACCCCGATGAAAACGGAGGTAAAATCGCGCAAGTATTATTCAAACTAAAGGACGCAAAGTACGGTGAACTCGGAAACGGGGATATTGCGCCCATCACGGCAAACGAATGCGCCCATCTTTCCGACTGGAGCAAGGGAATAATAGTCATAAACTCTGAAAACGACGTGTATTCCTCGCTTTCCGACGATGAAAAAACGGTTTTGAAAACAAACGTGGTTTTTGCGCCCGAGGATAAAGAAAATGACGGCGAAACGGACGAAAAAGACGAAAATAACGGAAACCAAGAAGATAATAATGACGAAACCGGTAACGGTAAAGACGAAACTGACGAAACTGACGAAACTGACGAGACGGACGGCACGCCTCAGGCAAAATTGGGACTTGAACTGCGTGTTTATTCCAACAGAATAAGAGCGTTGTGGAACAATAAAGCCGAAAAAGGCGTAAAAAAATACGTTTTGAGATTCAGAGAAACAAACGGCAACGTATTTTTTACCGTTGACGGAATCGCTGAAATCACAAGGTCGGTTACCGTTTCCGACGTAAAAGTGTCCGATATCGCGTCGGTTGAACTTGCCGCGGTTTTTGAGGACGGCACGATAAAATACGAAACGGTTAATATTAAAAAATAGAAGCAAAAAAGCGGACGCACTGCGTCCGCTTGACTTGATTTAAAAGGAGTTGTTTTATGATACCGGCAAAAAAACTCGGATTTGGAATGATGAGACTTCCCCTGACGGACCCGAACAATAATCAAAGTATTGATATCGAACAGACGAAAAAAATGGTGGACGCTTTTATCGAAAGAGGCTTTACCTATTTCGACACCGCCTGGATGTACTGCGGCTTCCAGAGCGAAAACGCGATAAAAGAAGTGCTTACGTCGAGATACCCGAGGGATAAGTATACGCTTGCGACGAAAATTCACGCAGGCTTTGTGAAAAGCAAGGAAGACAGGGATATGATTTTCAATACCCAGCTTCAGAAGACGGGCGTGGATTTTTTCGACTATTATCTCATACACGATATCGAAGTTCCGCATTACGAGACGTTCAATAAATTCGACTGCTTCAACTGGATAAAGGATAAAAAGGAAAAGGGACTTGTAAAGAAAATCGGCTTTTCCTTCCACGACAGCGCAGAATTTCTCGATAAGGTGCTTACCGAACACCCCGAATTCGAGTTCGTTCAACTTCAGATAAATTATCTTGACTGGGAGAGCGAGAGGGTGCAGTCAAGAAAATGCTATGAAACGGCGGTAAAACACGGCAAAAAAGTCGTGGTAATGGAACCCGTAAAAGGCGGAAAACTCGCAAACGTTCCCGAAAACGTCGAAAAAATGCTGAAAACCATAAATCCCGACGCGTCGCCGGCTTCCTGGGCAATAAGATTTTCGGCAAGTTTAGAAAACGTGTTTATGGTGCTCAGCGGCATGAGCAATATGAAGCAGGTGCTCGATAATACGGAATATATGTCGGATTTCAAGCCTTTGACAAAAGAGGAGAGAAATACGCTCGAGCTTGCAGTAAAAATGATGGAAAACAATATCGAAATTCCATGTACCGGCTGCGCTTACTGCAAGGACGGCTGCCCTGCGGGAATACCGATACCCGAGTATTTTTCGCTTTATAATTCATTTAAGCAAAATGAAAATAAGGATGAATTCATAAAAGGATATAAGGAACTTGCAAAAACGCACGCCGACGCGCGCGACTGTATACAGTGCGGACAGTGCGAGAGCATTTGCCCCCAGCACCTGAATATTATTAAAAATCTCAAAAAAATATCGGAAAACGCCTGAAAAACAAAAAAATTATTGATGAGGATATGAGAAAGCTTGCGACAGCATATCTGTCTTTATCATAAAATAAAAAAGAAAGACAGGAGTAAAACCATGGCTGAAACGAAAATCCCTTACAAAATTTACCTTAGCGAAAGCGAAATCCCGCAGAAGTGGTATAACGTCCGCGCGGACATGAAAAATAAGCCGGCGCCGCTTCTCAACCCCGGTACGCACAAACCTCTTACCGCAGAGGAAATGAGCGGCATATTCTGCTCGGAACTCGTAGCGCAGGAACTTGACAATGAAACGCGTTTTATAGAAATTCCGAAGGAAATTCAGGATTTCTATAAGATGTACCGCCCGTCGCCGCTTGTGCGCGCATATTGCCTTGAAGAAAAGCTTCAGACGCCCGCAAAAATTTATTATAAATTTGAGGGAAACAATACGTCCGGCTCGCATAAACTCAATTCGGCAATAGCGCAGGCATATTATGCCAAAAAGCAGGGTCTCAAGGGCGTTACTACCGAGACCGGCGCAGGCCAGTGGGGAACGGCGCTTTCAATGGCGTGCTCTTACCTCGGACTTGACTGTAAAGTATATATGGTTAAGGTAAGCTACGAGCAGAAACCGTTCAGACGCGAGGTTATGAGAGTATACGGTGCGTCGGTAACACCGTCGCCGTCAATGGAAACGGAAATCGGCAGAAAAATAAACGCCGAACATCCGGGAACGACCGGCTCTCTCGGCTGCGCAATATCCGAAGCAGTGGAAGTTGCGGTAAAGAACCCCGATTACAGATACGTTCTCGGCTCCGTTTTAAACCAGGTACTTCTTCATCAGTCCGTAATAGGTCTTGAAGCAAAAGCCGCGCTTGATAAGTATAACGTAAAGCCCGACATAATCATCGGATGCGCCGGCGGCGGTTCAAATCTCGGCGGCCTTATCGCGCCGTTTATGGGCGAAAAATTAAGAGGCGAGGCGGATTACCGCATTATCGCCGTTGAACCTGCATCCTGCCCGAGCTTTACAAGAGGAAAATTCGCGTACGACTTCTGCGATACCGGTATGGTGTGCCCGCTCGCAAAGATGTATACGCTCGGCTCCGACTTCATTCCTTCCGCAAACCACGCCGGCGGCCTCAGATACCACGGCATGAGCCCCGTGCTTTCACAGCTTTATGCAGACGGTCTTATGGAAGCCGTTGCGGTTGAACAGACAAAAGTTTTCGAGGCCGCGGAAGAATTTGCCAGAGTCGAAGGAATCCTTCCCGCACCCGAAAGCTCGCACGCAATCCGCGCTGCGATAGACGAAGCGCTTAAATGCAAGGAAACGGGCGAGGAAAAGACCATTCTGTTCGGACTTACGGGTACCGGTTACTTTGATATGACGGCTTATGAAAGCTATCACGAAGGCAGAATGAACGACTATATCCCGACAGATGAAGAACTTGCATCTTATGCCGCAAAGCTTCCGAAAATTGACTGATTGACTTTGAAAAAAGCCCTGCCGAAAGGCAGGGCTTTAGTTATGAAAAAACGCGGGAACTGCCGTTCCTGCGTTTTTTATGTTCATTTTTATTATTTTTTGAGATTTTTTTCGAGCGTATCGAGCTCATCGAGAAGCTCTTTCGGCATTGTGTCGCCGATTTTCGCGTAAAACGCCTTTATGCTGTCAAGGTCTTCTATCCAGCTTTCTTTGTCGACCGAAAGAAGATCTTTCATCGTGTCGTACGAGATGTCAAGACCTTCAAGGTCGATGTCTTCGGGCCTCGGAAGAAAACCGATAGGAGAATCAACCGCGTCAGCTTTTCCGGCGCATCTGTCGAGAATCCATAAAACTACTCTTAAATTGTCGCCGAATCCCGGCCAGATGAAGTGTCCGTTCTCATCTGTTCTGAACCAGTTTACGTGGAAAATTTTAGGAGCTTTCGATGTTTTTTTGCCCATTTCAAGCCAGTGAGCGAAATAATCGCCCATGTTGTATCCGCAGAAAGGAAGCATTGCCATCGGGTCGCGGCGAACTACGCCGACTTTTCCCGCCGCCGCAGCGGTGGTTTCCGACGCCATTATCGAGCCGACGAAAGTGCCGTGCTGCCATGAACGCGACTCGTAAACGAGGGGCGCGGTTTTCGCGCGTCTGCCGCCGAAAACGATAGCTTCGAGAGGAACGCCGGTTACGCTGTCAAACTGATCCGAAACGCACGGACAGTTCTTTGCCGGAGCCGTAAATCTCGAATTGGGATGAGCGCCGCAGGTACTCTTGTCGTTTTTGTCATATTTTGTGTAATCCCACTTGTTGCCTTTCCAGTCAATCGCGTTTTTCGGAGGATTGTCGTTAAGACCTTCCCACCAAACCGTGTTGTCGTCAAGGTTGTGAACGACGTTCGTGAAAATGGAGTCGCGCTGAACGGAAGCAAGCGCATTGGGATTGGAATGTTCGTTTGTGCCGGGAGCAACGCCGAAGAAACCGTTTTCGGGATTTACGGCGTAAAGTCTGCCGTCTTTTCCGATTCTTATCCACGCGATGTCGTCGCCAACGCACCAAACCTTGTATCCGCGTTTTTTGAATATTTCAGGCGGAATAAGCATTGCAAGATTTGTTTTTCCGCATGCGGACGGAAAAGCGGCGGAGATGTATTTCGTCTCACCGTTCGGATATTCAACGCCGAGAATGAGCATGTGTTCAGCCATCCAGCCTTCTTTTCTGCCGAGATACGACGCGATTCTGAGTGCAAAGCACTTTTTGCCGAGAAGCACGTTTCCGCCGTAACCGGAGTTTATCGACCAGATAGTGTCTTCTTCGGGAAAATGAACGATGTATCTGTTGCTCTCGTCAAGATCTGCTTTCGAGTGAAGACCTTTTATGAACTCACCGCTGTCTCCTAACTGATCGAGGCATTTCTGTCCGGCTCTCGTCATAATGAGCATGTTAAGTACGACGTATATCGAGTCGGTAAGTTCAATTCCTATTTTTGAAAAATCGGAGCCGAGTACGCCCATCGAATAGGGGATAACATACATGGTTCTTCCGCGCATGCTTCCGCGAAACAGCTTCGTCAGCTTTTCTTTGCATTCTTTCGGGTCCATCCAGTTGTTCGTGGGACCCGCGTCCTTGCGGTCGGACGTAACGATAAATGTTCTGTCCTCAACGCGCGCGACGTCGTTTATCGCTGTTCTGTGGAGATAGCAGTTAGGGAGCTTCTCCTCGTTGAGTTTTATAAGTTCACCGCCGGCAACAGCCTGCCTGCGGAGTTTCTCCGTCTGTTCCTCGTCGCCTGTAATCCATACCACAGCGTCGGGAGATGTAAGTTCCGCCATGTCGGAAACCCAGTTTTTCACAAATTTGTTTTCAGTCATAAAAATGCCTCCGGAATAATAAAAAATTGAATAAAAACGGGAAAAAAATCGGTACCTTCCAAAAAAAGCCAAAAATCCCATCTCATTATATATTATATCACAAAATTCAAGCATTTCAAGGGCTTTTTAAAAATTTAATAAATAATTCAATTTTTATAAAAAACGCGTGTAATTAAAAACTGAAACGCGGAATATAAATCAAATGACGATAAAAATGTATCGGAGGAAATAAAATGACTTTGACTGATAAAAAGGAGAGTATAAACGAAAGAACGCAAAGGGTCGCCGAATACATAAATGAAAGAAGAACAACGGTAAGAAACGCGGCAAAGAGGTTCGGACTCAGTAAATCCACCGTTCATAAGGATATGGTAACGAGACTTGAAAAAATAGACGCGGATCTTTTCGGAAAGGTAAGGGAAATACTCGACGTAAACAAAGCCGAAAGACATATAAGGGGAGGGAATGCCACAAAGAGAAAATTCAAGGAAAAAGGTATCCCGGAAAAAAAGGAATAACGCGAAAAAAATGCTCGTTTTCGGTTGACTTTTGTCGTTTGTGATAGTATAATTTATTTAAACGAAACAGAAAGGGTTTACCGATGAAGAGCAAAAACGTTGACATGATAAACGGCCCGCTTATGAAAAAAATGATTGTGTATACAATCCCCGTTATTCTGACCGGGCTTTTGCAGCTGCTTTATAATGCGGCGGACCTCGTCGTAATAGGACAGTTTGCCGAAGAAAAGGCGTTTGCCGCAGTCGGAGCGACGCCGTCCCTCAACGCCATGTTCGTAACGTTCTTTATCGGGCTTTCCATCGGCGGATGTATATGCGTCGGCCAGTATTACGGCGCAAGAGACGTCAAAAACGTAACAGAAGCGGTGCATACGGGAATACTCATATCGATAATATTCGGAATATTCGTAAGCACGATGGGTATAATTTTCGTCGAAGACCTGCTTCGCATAATGGGCACGCATGAGGATATAATAAAGCTTTCGGCGCTTTATCTCAAAATAGTAATGGCATTTTTCCCGTTTACACTGTTTTATAATTTTGCGGCGGGCATACTCAAAGCCGCCGGAGATACCAAAAGACCGTTCTGGATACTCGTTTTTTCGGGTATTGCAAACGTGGGTCTGAACCTTCTGTTCGTGCTGGTGTTTCACATGTCCGTCGAGGGCGTCGCACTTGCGACGGGAATAGGTTCGGTCATTAACGCCGTGCTCGGCGGAATACTTCTTTTCAAGACCGACGATATGATAAAGGTTTCGCTTAAAAACCTCAAAATATCAAAAGATAAAATGAAAATGATATTTGCAAACGGTATACCGCTCGGAGTACAAAGCCTCGTGTTTTCCGCGTCAAACGTGCTCATACAGGCGTCGGTAAACTCGTTTGAAAGTATCGCCGTTATCGCGGGCAACTCAGCGGCGTCGAATATAGAAGGCTTTATATATACAGCAATGAATTCGACCGCAAATACTGCGCTCAATTTTACTGCACAGAATTACGGCGCAAAAAAATATGACCGTATAGGACAGATACTCGGATACGGAACGGCGCTCGTGCTTGCAGTGTGGGTGCTTGTCGGCGGAACGGCGGTAATTTTTGCCGAACCGCTGTTGAAAATATATCAGCCGAATAACCTTGAAGCGGTAAAGTACGGACTTATAAGAAACTCCATTATCGGCTCGACGTATTTTCTGTGCGGAATAATGGATACGATAAGCTACGTGTTCAAAGGTGCCGGAAAGACGTTCATTTCAATGGTGATAGCCGTCTTTTCCATCGTCGGAATAAGAATCGTGTGGATAATGACGGTGTTCCGCAAATATCATACTTTGCAGGCTCTTTATATATCGTGGCCGATAACGTGGGTAGGAGCGATAGTTGCATTTTACATTTTGTATATCATACAAAGAAGAAGATTCAACAGAATATATAAACCGCAGCTTGAAGCAAAAGCGTATCGGAACGAATAAAAATCATATAATAAAAACCCCGCCCGCAGAACACGGGCGGGGTTTTTAAATGGAAGCGTTTTTCCCGCTTTCCCGCTTTCCCCGCAGAAAGCGGGGCAAAGAACTTTAATTTTTTGGATTTGTTTTGGGTGCAATTTTCTGCTAAAGTGCGGTTATAAGCCTTTTTAAGTATTAGCTCTCTTTGGGTTCCTTTCTCTTGCCTTAGAGAAAGGAGCAAAGACTGTTTTTTCCGTACTTTTCTCCCGCAAAAAAAGTACCAAAAGTACTCCCTCTTTCCCGCTTTCTTGAAAGAAAGCTTGGCAAAGAACTTCCCTTATAAAAAATTGCTGTTTCATGTGCATTTTTTCTCAGTCAGT
>JAEESG010000044.1 GCA_016286245.1 Clostridiales bacterium
TGCACGAATCAAAAGAGCCTGCGCCGAAAGCGATGTCGCCGTTTGCCGAAGCAACGGTGCCTTCAATGTAGTAAGCTCCGCCAAGCGAAACGTTTCCGTTTGAAATTACTGCGGGATGTCCCGAAGCGGCACCTGCAAAAACGGATGCCGAAAGGCAGAACACAACCGCCAGAAACGATGCGATGGTGATAAGAATAGTCTTTTTCATGGTAATCCTCCTTGAGTTGCTGTAAAAAGCATAAAAAAAAGACAATTGTACAAACTCCAGAACTGCAACCTGACTGTCATAGAAACGTCCTGTTTTTAACAACCGTTTCCTTAGACTCAAGGCTTTGCGTCCCTTGCTTTCGCAAAGTTTGCCAATTAATCTTGCATATATTTTATCACAGCGAAAACGTTTTGTCAATAGATTATTTGAAAAAATTTGAAATTTTTGAAAATTTTTTTCGGCTTTTTTCGACAGGCTCCCGAAAGATATAAACTCCGCTTGCGCGGAAGCGCAAGCGGAGTTCGTTATAAAAGGAAAATTATTCTTTGAACATCTTGTTGATTTCGGTGATGCTTTCCCTTACGAGAAGGTCGCCGCCCTCGTGGCCGACGCGTCCGCTCGAAATGTAAGCGCTGTAATGGCCGTGATTTTCGGCTTTTTCCGTCGGCAGATAACCGTATGCTCCGTTTGTCAGCTGCATAATGAAGGTCTGCTTTGCATAACTTCTCGCTTTAATCTGATTTCCGTAGTCGAGGAAGAGCTCGAACGGGTTGGTCGCAATCGCAACGTCGCCGAAACGGATGATATGTACTTCCGTCGGAACGATTTCCTTGTTCTGCTGCTCGCGGAATCTTCTTATCGTGCCCTCGTAAACGTGGAGCTTCGCGGTGTCCTCGTAATTGAAGGTCTTGGAGTCGGAATTCTTTGCGAAATAGTATTCGATTTCCCTTACCGCTTCGTTGTACTGCTTCATTGTCGCGCGCCTCAAAGGCAGATCAACCGTCATGGTCTTGTGAGCAAATTCTATGTCGCTCTTGATGTCCTCGATTTCCTCGTAAACCGAGAGAATTTCGTTTGCAACGCGCTTTCCGATAAGCTTGCAGCCCTTTACGTCGAACATCGACGGGTCCGCTTTTCTTTCAATGTAGTTGGGTCTGTGAATGTTGGGGTCGTTTATCGGCGTTTCGCCGTTTACCCAGCGTATAAGGTCTCTCGGGCACTGGTCGCCGCCCGCGCCGCAAAGAGCGAGCAGATAAATGTTCTTGCCGAGCTTTGCTCTGAGGTTTTCCTTGACGTAGCCCCAGTAGTCCGCCGAAATAAAACTTCTGTGCTCGAGCACCTGCGCGGGACACGCGATGTTTGCAACGATTCCCGTGAGTTTTCTGTTCTTATTGTACATATAAAGAAGTTCTATTCCGGAATCGTTTCCGCCTTCAAGGCAGGTGAAGTTCGCGGTGTTTACGTCGCCCCACATCTGAGCCGTGCCGTCGTCGTATTCAACGCGTCTGCACATGCCGACCGGCGCTCTTCCGAATTCGTTTGCATAAAAGGCTTCTTTTCTTGATTTCCATGCGTTTACAGCCGCCGCCGTCAGCTTTTCGACGAGAATTTCCGTCGCTTCAAAAGGAGAGAGAACGTCTTTCGTGGGTTTTACGAGAGATTTGTATTTTGCACCCGCGGGAGCGAATTCCGCAAGGATCGATTTTCCGCCGCCGCGCGGTTTTCCGCTCGGCATCATGCCGTAACCGAGCGACGTGTGGGAGTGCGTTGCGCCGATAATGAGTTTTTCGGAATTAAAATCGGGAATAAGCGTCTGCAGTTTTTCTCTTACCAATTTTACGAGGAAATCTTGTACTTGAACGATGTCGAGCGAGATGATTATCGCCTGGTCGCTTCCGCATTCTATCGCCATGGCGGTCGCCGTGATGTCGGTTTCCACGTATTGCGAGATTCTTTCGTAAAACTGACCGAAAAGGTTTACTTTTTTGTCGGGCACGATGCTTTGTTCGTCCCAGCCGATTAAGAATTTGCTCATTTTGTGATGTTCCTCCTAAAAATCAAGTATGGTTTTTTCACCGTATGCCGAATTCCAGTCCTTGTTGAAGCCTTCCACAGCCTTGTCGGTCATAGGGTGGGAAATTAAGGTTTTCGGGATGTCTTCGCTTATGGTAACGCTGTCGCAGCCGTACATAGCACACTTGTGAACCTGTTCGGCGTTTTGGAAGCTTGCGGCAAGCACCTTTGAGGAAATGCCGTGAAGCTTGAAGAGCTTTACTATCTGCGCTACGACCTCGGTGCCGTCGCCGAGAATGTTGTCAAGCCTGTTTACGTAGGGAGCCACGAAATCGGCGCCCGCTTTTGCGGCGATAAGCGCCTGAGCTGGAGTAAAAATTGCGGTCATGGTAACGCATACGCCGAGCTTTTTGAGCTGCATCGTCGCTTTTAAGCCCTCTTCCGAAATCGGAATTTTAACGTAAATACTGCCTTTGAGTTCCTTTTTCAGAAGAAGCGCTTCCTCGACGATTTTTTCTGCGGTTTTCTGCGTCGTCTGAACGTGAAGCATTTTGTCTTCGCCGATAATCTGTCTTATTTCCTTGAGCAGCCCCCAGAAATCCGAGTGCCTTCTTGCAATAATAGAGGGATTTGTCGTAACGCCGTCGATGGGATAGTACTCCATCGCATGCTTTATGGCGTCGACGTTTGCGGTATCGAGAATAAGTAACATTTTTTCTTCTCCTTATCTGATAATCTCGATTCCGAGAATATCGCATAAGTTTTCTATTACCTCCGTGTTGTCCCCGTATGAAATGATGTAGTGCTGGCACATTACGTTCTGCGCGAACCTTTCAACGTCGTCCATCAGAATTTCAAGTCCGGGAAGCTGAGGCGCGGGCTGAGTCCAGCCGGCTTCCTCCCATTTGCGCGGAGTAACGCCCTCTCCGGTAACCATGTGCATGTAATACAGACCGTCGTCGTACGTAAGACGGCACATGGTGAGTTTTCCGGGCTTTACCTTGCTTACGTTGAGTATTCCCTCCGAAAGCTCGCCGAACGCCGCGGGCATAACGGTAATTCCGTCAAGCGCAGCTTCCGCAGGAATGTAGTCGGGCACGCCTGCAAGCACTCTGTCGGTGAAGAACTCGTAAAATTCAAGATAAAACGCGCACTGTCCCGTAAGAGCCTTTACGATAAGCTGGGTTACGCTTCCGAGCGAGTCGTTTTCGGGAATCGTGCAGAGATTTTCCTCGTCCGCAAGAAGCATAAATATAGGTGCGGGCGGGAAGCCGAGCAGTTTTTTCATACCGTCGACGTCTTTAAGGGAAATCGCGCCGTAGCCTCTCTCATCGCATATTTCTTTAACCGCAAGATAGTATCCCGCCGCCTTTTTGAGACTTTCGGGATTTGCGGGCTTCAAGAAGTTCCATTTCGACATTGCATTGTCGATAACGGCCTGCTTCTGCTCGTCGGTGATTTTTTGGTATCTCTGTTCAATTTCAAGCATCTCGAAGGTCTCGATTTCGGGACCTATTTCGCGCTTGAGAGAGCCGCCGTCGTAAAGCGTTCCGTAAAGGTTCATGTCGCGGTAGCCCGCCATGCCGGCTTTCGCAAATCTGAGCTTCTTTGCCGCGCTTGCCGCAACGGCGTAGTTGTAAACCGTCTTTGTCTTCGAGGGAAGACCGACGATGTCGTATACGTATTTGAAGGTGTAACCGAGGTCGGAGAACGTCTTGCGCAGAGCGGTTGTTCCCGCCTGGTCGGCGGTCGTAACGAGCCTGTCGCCCTCAACCCAGCCGCAGAGTCCCCATAAAACCATCGGTTTTTCCCTGAAATGTTCCGTAACCTTTACTACCGCATGGGTGGGAATCCAGCCGGCAACGCAGCAGATGAGCAGGTCGAAATCCTTGCCCGAAAGAGCGTCAACGGCCTTTTTTATGTCCTTTTCCTCGTAGTCGTCGGTTACGGGATATACGCTTATGAGGTCAAGTCCCTCTTTTTTGAGGTTTTCCTCAGCCGCTTTGCATTTTCCGATAATAATGTCGATAGGGGTGTTTACTTCGCCGAATCCGACGAAAGCCGCTTTTATCATTATAACACTTCCTTTTTCGTTTTTTATTTTTTAACGTTGAGAATGTCGTCGTATTTTAAGAACGCCTTATAAACGTTTGAGTAGTCCGCGCCCGACGGGGTGTAAATTTTGTCGGTCTGTATCATTCCGGCAGCACTTTCGACCGATTCGAAATAACCGCTGCCGACGGAAGCAAGTATTGCCGAGCCGAGACACGCCGTCTCCTTGTTTTTGAGCGTGAGAAGCTTTTTGCCGGTGATGTCCGACTTCATCTGACACCACAGCGCGCTGTTTGCGCCGCCGCCCATCGACCTTATTTCGCTTGCTTCTATGCCGAGATAGTCAAGGCTGCTTTTGAGCATGCAGGAAATGGCTTCCATAATGCTTCTCGCAAAATGGGCGGGGGTGTGCTCCGCCGTAATGCCGGTAAAGCTCGCTCTCGCGTCGGGGTTGTATTTCGGCATGGTCGAGCCGCACAGATAGGGTAAGAACGTAACGCCGTCCGAGCCGATTGCGATATCCTTTGCGAGAACGTCTATGTCGGCAAAGGATAAATTCGGCAGAAAGGCATTTTTGAACCATTTGAGCGCCATTCCCGCGGTCGGACTCCACGAAAGAAGCACGTACGAGCCGTCATAGTTGTAGTGGCACGGCACGATGCTGTTTTCGTTGTATTCCGGCACCTTGTCGGTGGGCACGAAAACGACCATGGTCGTTCCCGTCATCTCGCTTATTATTCCTTTTTTGATAACGCCCGCGCCGATAGCGCCTGCTATCTGGTCTATCGCCGAGGTTACCACTTTTGTTCCGTTATATTCCCCGACGACGGATGCGCTGTCGTAAAGAGCGGGCAGCATGTCCTCCGAAACGCCGATATAGTCGAGCATTTCCTTCCACCATACGCTTTTGTGAATGTCAAAATAAATGGTCGACGACTGGAGCGTCTTTTCGGTTGCGAATCTGCCCGTGAGATTATAGAGAAGATAGTCCTCGAGTAAGAAAATCTTTTTGGTTTTCGCCCAGACTTCCGGCTCGTTTCTCTTTACCCACAAAAGCTTGCAGGCAGGCCAGGTCGCCGTAATTTCGGGCTGTCCCGTAATTTCGTAAACCTTTTTTCTGCCGAAATGAGCTTCAATTTCGCGCGCCTCTTTTTCCGCCCTGTTGTCAAGCCACACGATAGCGTTTCTGACAGGCTTTCCGTCTTCGTCCGCAAGAATAAGCGTTTCGCACTGCGTGTCTATCGCAAGACAGTCCGCGCCCTTCATCTCCGATAAAAGCTCTTTTAATATGTTCACATAGTTTTCGGCGGGAAATTCAACCGTGTCGCCCTTCGTGATAAGGGTGTAGTCCTTCGAGGACGCCGAAAGCTGATTTAGGTTTTCGTCGAAAAGGGCGGCTTTTACGGAGGTTGTGCCGTAATCAATACCCAAACATTTCATAATGAGCTCCGTTATCTTTTAAGCTGAAAATCGTAATGAATGTCGTATGCTTTTTCTTCCTCGGTGAACTTGTGCTTGGTGTCGATAACCTTGCCGTCGTTCCACTTGCGGTCGCCGACGTCCTCCGCCGTTCCCATAACCGTGATGTTTACCTGTCTGCGGCGTGCGAGAACGTGGTCCCAGTCGATAAAGTAGATGTGAGCGAATTTTCCGCCGTCAAGTACGCCGTCTTTAATGGTCATGGTCTCGCTTCTTCCGAAGAAAACCGATCTTAAATGACCGTCTGTGTTCATGCTCGAAAAGTCGCCGGGCTCGTCAACGTATCTGCCGTACTGCGCGTGGATCGGGCCGGGATGGCGGTACTGATGCTCTTCCGTGAAATCGGGAATGAACTTTCTCATAATGTCGAGAAGGTCGTGCTGTAAATATTCAAGGTCAAACGAATCTATGTCGTGCGAGCACTCCTGAACCATAACGGAGCAGGTGGTGTGGTGGGAAACGATGCTTACCGTGCCGTTTTTGATTCCCGATGCCTCAACTATTTCGTTTACTTCCTTTGAAATGTCGTGAAACGTGGGTATCCAGCCTCTTGACTGAAGTTCCAACTCTTTCTGAAAAACTTTGAATTCCATGATAAAATCCTCCTGAAAATATATATTTTTTATTGTTTTTCACGTTTGTTGAGCCGTTCTCCGACAGCGCCGCCGGGGTGAATGAGCGCGAACTGCTCGTTTTTGTAGCCGGTCTCCTCAATGAGCGCCGTCTGAAGCGCATGGAAAATCATGCACAGCGCCGTCGACGAGGTCGTGCCCTGACAGTTGTATTTGTCGGTCTCGCGGTTGACGTACTGTTTGAGTACGACGTCCGCGCCCTTTGCAAGCGGAGATTCGAGGTTTTCGGTAACCGTAATAACGTTTACCTTTTTCGATCTGCATATTTCAAGCATGGGGAGAAGCTCTTTGGTCTTTCCGCCGCGCGAAGCGAAGATAATCACGTCGTGTGCCTGCAGAAATCCGAGTCCTCCGTGGACCGCTTCGGCGGGGGAAATGAATTTTGCCGGCTGCTCTATGCAGTTCATGAGATGAACGAAATGCTGACAGATTATGCCCGAATGTCCGCAGCCCGAAGCGCCGATTCTTTCGGCGTTTTTCAAAAGCTCAACCGCCTTTGAAAAGGCGTCCTCGTCAAAATAGTCGAGCATGGTTTTTATGCATTCGCTTTCGATGAGATACGCGTTTTTAACCTGAGACAACGTTTCTTTTTTCATAAAGCACCTCAAGGATGAAGCTCGTCCCAGGCTTTTCTGAGGTTGTAAAGCATTTCCTCAACCATTTCGTACGGCCTGTCCGACTTCATTATACCGCTCGTCGTGCCGGTAGCTTCGGCGCCGAGCTTTATCGTGTCGTAAACGTCTTTTCCGTTTGAGATTCCCGCACCCTGAAGCACCATGATGTCGGGATTTATCTCCCTTACCGTCCTTATCGTTTCGATAACGTAGTTGGAGTCGCTCGTCGTGCCCGTTCCGATAAGCTCCGTGGGCTCCGCGACAATCATGTCCGGCGACATTTTCGCAATGGTCTTTACGTCTTCGACGGTGTTTGCGCAGACTATGGTCAAAAGCTCGTTTTCTTCTGCGCGGCGTATCGTTTTTTCTATCGTTTCAAGTGAAATCGGCTTCTCCGCGTGGTTGAGCATAACGCCCTTCGCACCCGCCGCCTTAACCGCTTCGGGAAGCACGCTGCCCAAGCCCCTTCCGGGATACAGGCAGTCCATGTGCTGAGCGAATACCCAGATTCTTTCGGTGTTGTCGGCAAGCAGTTTTATATCGGTGTACTGCGGGGTTACCATGACGTCCAGGTCGTATTTCATCGCGGTTTTGTCGATAACCTTTGCAAGTTTGAGCATTTCTTCGCCGTAAAGATAGGCTTTTGGGCCTATTTCAAAAAAGGGCGGTTTCAATCTTACGTTTTTTAACATGTTTTTTCTCCGTTCCGGTGTGATTTTTTCACTTTATAAAAAAACAGAGCGTCTTTTTACGAAAAAACGGCAATAATTATTATATAATACCTTTATTTTCATAAAAGACCTCCTGAAAATATTATATACCGTACGAAATTTTTGTCAATAGATTCAAAGATAACTTTAAAAATTCCGCGTCGCATTTTTTTGCGCGCACGCGGCGCGATAATTGACAAAGATTGCGTTTTATGCTAAAATATCATAGGAAACTTAAAATTGAGGATTATTGGATTTTTTAAGGAGATGCGAGATGGCAAAACAGCAGAGCAGTTATGATAACAACAGTATTTCAATGCTCAAGGGTCCGGATAAAGTAAGACTGAGACCCGCGGTAATTTTCGGCTCCGACGGACTTGAGGGCTGCGAGCACTCGTTTTTCGAAATACTTGCAAACTCCGTTGACGAAGCGAGGGAAGGCTTCGGAAATAAAATAGACGTAAAAGTAAGAAAAGATTTCTCGATAGTGGTCGAGGACTGCGGAAGAGGAATCCCTCTCGACTGGAACGAAAAGGAACAGAGATTCAACTGGGAGCTCGTTTTCTGCGAGATGTACGCCGGCGGAAAATACGATAACGAGACGGGAAACGTTTACGAATACTCGCTGGGACTTAACGGACTCGGCGCATGCGCAACGCAGTTTTCGTCTGAATATATGAACGTCGTGAGCTACACGAAGGACTGTAAATATTCCATAAGCTTCAAAAAAGGATTTCCCGTAACGGAGCTTGTTAAGGAGGACCCGGTAAAGAGGAAAACGGGAACGGTAATCGAATGGAAGCCCGATATCGAGGTTTTCACCGATATAAGCATGCCGTTCGAGTACTTTGACGAAGTTATAAAGAAGCAGGCGGTCGCAAACGCGGGACTGACGCTGACGCTTGATTACGAGTGCGCCGACGGAACGCATAAAACTTCCGAATACCTTTATAAAAACGGAATCGTCGACTACGTAAACGAGCTTATCAGCGTTGACGGAAACTATATGCTTTCAAAGGACGAGGAACCCGACGGGGAAGCGGAAACAGAAACCGAAGATACAGAGAAAGAAACGGAAGAAACCGGGGAAAACACGGAATCCGAAGAAAATTCCGAATACGAGACCGACGGCGAATCGAGGACGTATGCGCTGACAAAGCCCGCATATTTCAAGACCGAGTGCCGGGGCAGAGACCGCAACGATATGAACGACTATAAGCTGAAAATCGAGATGGTATTCTGCTTTTCGAATCTGATTAATAAAATCGAGTATTACCATAATTCAAGCTTTCTCGAATACGGCGGCTCGCCCGATAAGGCAACGAGAAGCGCGTTCGTGAAGGCGTTCGACAACTACCTGAAAAATAATAACAAGTATTCCAAAAACGAGAGCAAAATATCGTTTGCCGACGTCGAGGACTGCCTTATATTTGTCGTAAACTCCCATTCCACGAGAACGAGCTACGAAAACCAGACAAAAAAAGCGATAACCAATACGTTTATCGCGGAAGCGATGACGGAATTCTTTTACCGCTCTCTCGAGGCGTTTTTCGCCGAAAATCCCAAGCAAGCGGAAAAGGCGGCGTCTCAGGTGCTCATCAATAAGAGAAGCAGGGAAAACGCCGAAAGCGCGAGAATAAATATAAAGAAAAAGCTCGAAAAGAGCATAGATATCGTAAACCGAGTCGAAAAATTCGTAAACTGCCGCTCGAAAGACGCGTCCAAAAGGGAGCTCTATATAGTCGAGGGCGACAGCGCGCTGGGATCCGTAAAGCTTGCGAGAAACCCCGAGTATCAGGCGGTGATCCCCGTCAGAGGAAAGACGCTCAACTGCTTAAAGAGCAGCTACGATAAGATTTTCAAGAGCGATATAATCGTCGATTTGTTAAAAGTAATCGGCTGCGGCGTGGAACTCGGCACCTCAAAGGGAAAGAGCAAGAATCTCACGCAGTTTGACATGAATTCGCTCAAATGGAACAAGATAATCATCTGCACCGACGCCGACGAGGACGGATATCAGATAAGAACCCTTATTCTGACCATGTTTTACAGACTTCTCCCGACGCTCATACGAGAGGGAAAGGTGTATATCGCGGAATCGCCGCTGTATGAGATAGAATCGAAAAAATTCGGCACGCAGTTTGCTTACAACGAGCGTGAAAAAGCGGAAATTTTGAGTAAAATCGGCGGCGAAAAGTATAGGATAATGCGTTCCAAGGGACTCGGCGAAAACGAGGCCGACATGATGAGCAAAACGACCATGAATCCCGCGACGAGAAGGCTCATAAGGATACTTCCCGAGGACGAAAACGCAACGTTCATAATGTTCAACACCCTGCTCGGCGACGATATAAACGCAAGAAAAGAGTATATTGCGGCAAACGGCGCAAAATATATCGACTTTGCCGACGTGTGATAAAAGGGGGATAAAGTCTTGACACATACCTGCTGCGCTCTGTCGAGCGCGCACGGAAAAGCGGGAATTTCGGTTATAAGACTGTCGGGAGACGACGCGTTTGAGATCGCCTCAAAGGTCTTTTTCCCCGCAAACGGGAAAAAACTTTCGGAAATCCCCGCAAATAAAGCCGTTTACGGCGAAATACGGTCGACGGACAACGAAAAAATAGATACGGGAATCGCGGTTTGCTTTTACGCACCGCATTCGTATACAGGGGAAAATACCGTTGAAATAAGCTGCCACGGAAGCCCCGTCGGCGTGTCGGCAATTCTGGCGCAGCTCTTTGCGGCGGGCGCAAAACCCGCGCTTGCCGGAGAATTTACCAAAAGGGCGTTTGTAAACGGAAAGCTCGATCTTACGCAGGCGGAGGCGGTATCGGAACTGCTCGACGCCGACAGCGTTTCGGCGCTGAGGCTTTCGGGCGCAAAGCTTGACGGCGGACTCGGAAAAAGCATAAGGGAAATATCCGACGAAATAACCGATATTCTTGCGGCGGTGTACGCATATATCGACTATCCCGACGAGGACATGAGCGATTTGTCCGACGATGAAATAAGGGAAAAACTCACAAAGATAAAGGAAAAACTGCAAAGACTCGAAAGCACGTATTCATCGGGACTTGCGGTTACAAAAGGCATAAAAACCGTAATCGCGGGACTTCCCAACACGGGAAAATCCACTTTTTTCAATATGCTTTCAGGCTTTGACAGGGCGATAGTAACAGACGTTGCGGGTACGACGAGAGACGTCGTCAGCGAAAGTTTAATGCTCGGCGACGTAAAACTTTTGGTGTCGGACACCGCGGGAATAAGAGAAACCGACGACAAGATAGAAAAAATCGGCGTAGAGCGCTCAAAGGAAGCGCTCGGGGAGTGCGAACTCGTCTTTGCGCTTTTCGACGCGTCAAAGGAACTGTCGGCGGAAGACAAGGCTTTTGCAAAGGAGCTTGCAAAACTCGGTAAAAACGTAATTGTGATTCTCAATAAATCGGATATCGCCGAAAACCGGAGCGAAACCGAAAAAATGAAGGAATTTTTCAAATCGCTCGGTCTTGAAAAAATATGTATAGTGTCGTCCGAAAAGCAAGAGGGAAAAGAGGATGTCGCGCGCGCGGTGTCCGAAATTTACGGCATTTCAAAAGAAGCCTTTGACAGCGGACGCGTGCTGACAAACGCAAGACAGTACGCGGCGGTAAGCTCGGCAAAGGAAGCCGTAGACAGAGCAAAAACCGCGCTCGACACTTTAACACGGGACATGGCGGGACTCGACCTTGAAGACGCGCTTTCGGCGCTTTGCGAGGCGGACGGCAGAAAGGTCTCGGAAACGGTTGTAAACAGCATTTTTTCTCACTTCTGCGTGGGAAAATAAATAATAAATTCAGGAGTAAGATATGATTGTAGAACTTGAAGAAGCAAAACAAAAAATATCCTCGCTTTTTTCCGACGTAAAGGAATTAAAGGAAGCGCTCGGAATAGAAAAGCTCACCGAAAAGGCGAAAGAACTCGAAAACATAACCTGCGAAGCGGATT
>JAEESG010000138.1 GCA_016286245.1 Clostridiales bacterium
CGGTAACGGCTAGGAATTCAAGACACACCGTAACAAATTATAAAACGCTTGAAGAATTTCGCGGCTATTCGCTTTGCGAGTTTACGCTTGAAACGGGAAGAACACATCAGATACGAGTTCACGCTTCATACATGGGGCACCCGATCCTCGGCGACGTACTTTATTCGCCGAACATGGGTAAAAATAAATTCGGACTTTCAGGACAGTGCCTGCACGCGAAAAAAATAGGCATAGAGCATCCGAAAACGCATGAATACATGGAATTTGAAAGCAATCTTCCCGAATATTTCGAAATGACGCTTGAAAAGCTCAGAAAAGAAAACAATTAATTTTATATACATTGAAAGGAAAGGTTTTGCATGGATAAAACAAAATTGAAACAAGCCGCGCTCGAAATCAGAAAAGGAATTGTAACGGAAGTGTTCAGCGCAAGCTCGGGACATCCGGGCGGCTCGCTGAGTATAGCCGATATACTTGCTTATTTGTTTTTTGAAGAAATGAACGTAAACCCGGAAAACCCGGAAGATCCCGACAGAGACAGATTCGTTCTCTCAAAGGGACATGCGGCTCCGGCGCTGTACGCAACGCTTGCTCTCAGAGGCTATTTTCCGACTGAGCTTTTGAAGACGTTCAGACATAAGGACAGCATTTTGCAGGGACACCCCGATATGAAGCATATTCCCGGCGTTGATATGTCGTCGGGCTCTTTGGGGCAGGGAATATCCGCAGCCTGCGGAATGGCGCTCTCGGCAAAGATTTCCGAAAAGAAATACCGCGTTTGGGCAATTTTGGGCGACGGAGAATGCGAAGAAGGACAGGTCTGGGAAGCCGCAATGTTCGCTTCTCACTACGGACTCAATAATCTGTGCGCGTTCGTCGATTTCAACGGACTGCAGATAGACGGTCCTATAGCGGAAGTAATGAATCCCACGCCGATTGACGAAAAATTCAAGGCATTCGGCTGGAACGTTATCGTAATTGACGGAAACGATCTCGACCAAATAGATATGGCTGCCAAAAACGCAAAATTGTCGTCAAAGCCTACGGCGGTAATATGCAAAACAGTAAAAGGCAAGGGCGTTTCATATATGGAAAACCAGTGCGGCTGGCACGGAAAAGCGCCTAATGCAGAACAGTACGAACAGGCAATGAAAGAACTTGAAGAAGCGCAAAACGCTCTTAAAGTCAACGCATAAGAAGGGTGGGTGTCATAAATGTCTGAAAAAACAGCAACAAGAGAAGCATACGGCAAGGCGCTTGCCGAATTTGCAAAGGATTATGATTTTGTGGTTCTCGACGCCGACCTCGCGGAAGCAACAAAAACGGGAATTTTCAAAAAGGAATATCCGTCAAGATTTTTCGACTGCGGTATTGCCGAAGGAAATATGATGTCCGTTGCGGCAGGTATCGCCACAACCGGAAAAACGGTTTTTGCAAGCTCGTTTGCAATGTTCGCGGCGGGAAGAGCGTTTGAACAGGTCAGAAACAGCATAGGCTATCCGCATCTCAACGTAAAAATCGGCGCAACGCACGCCGGAATTTCCGTCGGAGAAGACGGAGCAACTCACCAGTGCAACGAAGATATTGCGCTTATGCGCTCAATTCCCGGCATGGTAGTGCTTAACCCCGCCGACGCTGTTGAAACGAGAGCCGTAGTTAAAGCGGCAATCGAACATAAAGGCCCCGTGTATATGAGATTCGGCAGACTTGCCGTTGAATCGATTTTCGATAAAGAAAGCTTCAAATTCGAAATAGGCAAGGGTCAGGTTCTGACGGAAGGAACCGACGTTACGATAATCGCCACGGGACTTGCGACGTCAATATCCGTCGAAGCGGTAAAACTGCTGAAAGAGCAGGGAATAAGCGCAAGACTTGTAAATATGGCGTCCATTAAGCCTATCGATAAGGAGCTTGTACTTGACAGTGCCGCAAAAACCGGCGCAATTCTGACGGTTGAGGAACATACCGTTATAGGCGGCCTCGGAAGCGCAGTCTGCGAGACGGTTTGCGAAGCGTGCCCCGTGCCCGTCGTTCGCCACGGAATGAACGACGTTTTCGGAAAATCCGGAAAAGCGACCGATTTGCTCGTAGAATTCGGCTTTACTCCCGAAGTTATCGCGCAAAAGGCAAAACAGGCGATTGACGCAAAGAAAAAATAAAATAATATAGAAACAGAAAAGGAAGAAAAACATGAAGATATTGGTTATTAACGCGGGAAGCTCGTCGATAAAGTATCT
>JAEESG010000139.1 GCA_016286245.1 Clostridiales bacterium
ACGAACTTCTCCATGTGGAAAATATGAAGGCGTTTGAATATATATTAAACCAGATAAAATCAGGCGGCAAGTCCCCTTCCGTTTGGGCATCCTGGGGTGCAATTATCGAAAAGCGCGACTATCTGTTCGGATGCCTTTCTGATATGGCGAAAATCGGTAAAAAATACGGCGCGGCGTGGTATTCTTCGGGGAAAATATCAAAAAAAGGACATCCGCACCATCCGCTGTATTTACCTAAGGATTCGGAGCTTGATTTGTTCGATATAGACGCCTATATTAAGAAATTTTCAGGTAATTTATAATTTTTTATTGACAAAATCGGGTTTATATTATATAATACTATGCGTTGACTGCGATATACATTTTACGGACAGGTATCGAAGTGGTCATAACGGCCCTGACTCGAAATCAGGTAGTCCTAACGGGCTCGTGGGTTCGAATCCCACCCTGTCCGCCAAAAACAACAGATAGGTTTATCCTGTCTGTTGTTTTTTAACCTGACATACTCCGAAAAAAAGGAGAATTAAAAGAAAAAATGATAAAAGACAAATTACATTCTGTTTTTGTCAAGATTAAAAATATCCTGCTTTACGGCGGGATCAACAAAGAAGATTACGAACAGATTAAGAAAGATGTATCGGAGGACACTCAAAAGACTTTGACATACTGGTCAATCGTTGTCAGCATATTTTGGATCTATTGTCTCGTTGTGTCGCTGAATGCCGAAGACTACCGTATGTGCCGTCCCGCCTATACATACGCACTCATTGCATGCATTGTAATTTTACTGTGTTCGCAATTTGTCGTAACACGCTTTCCGAACACTCTTTTTCTGTTCAAATTCATTTTCAGGCTTTCTTTACTCGGCGGCGGAATCGGAATCGCAGTATGTCAATGGAATATGCGCTCGCTCACAATGTTTGCCGTGGCAATTGTTTCGCCTTCCATATTCATCGACAGCACGCTGTCGTCCATTATCGTGCACTTATCCGCGCTTGTTGTTTACATAATCTTCGGAAGAAACACCATTTCACCCGAAATATATTACTGGGGACTGCAGAATTATATCTTGTTTTCCATTTTCGGACTTATTATCGGAAATGCGATAAACAAACAGCGATTCGAACGTTACGTTTACAGTGAAATCGAGAAAAAAATGACGGAATTACAGATGCGTTACGCCTATTATGACCAGATGACGGGGCTGAAAAACAGACGCGCTTATGAAGAAAAGCTGCTCAGTCTTGCGGAAGACCCGCCGGCTGAATTATGCGTCGTCATGGCGGACATCAACGGGTTAAAAGATATAAACGACACCCTCGGCCACGATGCCGGAGACGAATTGATCACCGGTGCTGCGAAATGTCTGTCCGACGCTTTTGAGGAAACCGACTCCATCTACAGAATCGGCGGCGACGAATTCTGCGTAATTATGACGGGCACCATGGAAAAAACACAGCTTTGCCTTACGCGTCTTGAAGAACTGACGTCAAAAAGGAAAGGCCGCTATATCGGCAGCATCTCTTTTTCAACAGGTGCCGCATCAAACAGCAATAAAAGCGATATTAAAGCCATCGTTTCCGAAGCGGACCGCAACATGTACGAAAATAAACGCAACTACTACTTAACCCGCGGTATTGACAGAAGAAAACATTGAACAGACTACATACAAAGCGTCCCGTTCATGCGAACGAGACGCTTTTCCTTTACTTTTTCACACTTTTATGATAAAATAAATGAAAGATTATTTATGTCAGGGAGGGACAGAAATGTGTAAAGAAGTTGATAAAATTCTGTATCAGGGACACGGAAGTTTAAGAATGACGACGGCAAGCGGAAAAGTTATATATATTGACCCACACGCGGGAAACGGATATGACGCCGCGGCGGATCTTATCCTTATCACGCACGGACATTCCGACCACACAAATACCGAAAGAATAGAAAAACGCAATCCCGACTGCCGCGTTATAACGTGGAAGGAAGCCCTTGAAGGCGGAACGCACAGAACGTTCGACCTCGGTTTTGTAACTGTCGAAGCCGTTGAGGCGGGATATAACCGCAACCACGACGTAAATAACTGTGTGGGATACGTGCTCACGCTTCCAAGCGGTATTTCCGTTTACGTTTCGGGCGACACAAGCAAGACAAAACAGATGCCGCTTCTTGCAGAAAAGAACATCAATTACGCGTTTTTCTGCTGCGACGGAAT
>JAEESG010000045.1 GCA_016286245.1 Clostridiales bacterium
GTTTTCAGCGGAATTTATCCCGCAGACGGTGCAAAATACGGAGATCTTAGGGACGCGCTCGAAAAGCTGTCCCTGAACGATGCCGCTCTTTCATTTGAACCGGAAACGTCGGTTGCGCTCGGCTTCGGATTCAGGTGCGGATTTTTGGGACTGCTTCACATGGAAATCCTTGAAGAACGTCTTGATCGGGAATTCAATCTCGACCTCATTACGACCGCTCCGAGCGTAATTTACAAAATAAAGCTCAAAAACGGAAAAGAGTATTTTATTGATAATCCGACGAATTTTCCGACCGGCGACGAGGTTGAGGAAGTGTGCGAGCCGGTTGTAAAGGCGGCTATAATTTCTCCGACGGAATATATAGGCGCTATTATGGAGTTGTGCCAGGACAGGCGCGGAACGTATATTGATATGAAATATCTCGACGCAAACAGAGCGGAGCTTCATTATACGCTGCCGTTAAACGAAATAGTTTACGACTTCTTTGACGCGCTCAAATCAAAGAGCAAGGGATACGCGTCGCTTGACTATGATATTGCGGGATACGAGCCGTCAAAACTCGTAAAACTCGATATTCTTCTCAACGGTGAGCTTATTGACGCGCTTTCGTTTATTATTCATGCGGACAAGGCATACCAGAGAGCGCGCAGAATTGCCGAAAAGCTCAAGGAAAACATACCGAAGCAGCTTTTTGAAATACCGATTCAAGCGGCGATAGGCGGAAAAATCATTGCGCGCGAAACGGTAAAGGCGCTCAGGAAAGACGTACTCGCAAAATGCTACGGCGGCGACATAACGAGAAAGAAAAAGCTTCTTGAAAAGCAAAAAGAGGGCAAAAAGAGAATGCGTTCTTTCGGAAGCGTGGAGGTCCCGCAGGAAGCCTTTATGGCAGTGCTGAAATTCAACGACGAATAACCCCGATTGAAAGGAAACAATAATGAAAACACTCGGTTTATATATTCATATACCGTTTTGTATGAGCAAATGCGAATACTGCGACTTTTATTCTGTCGCAAACAATTCGGAAAGTCTTAAAGACAGGTATATAAACGCGCTTGCAGCCCATATGAAGGAATACGGGCCTCAGGCCCGCGACTACGTTATAAACTCAATTTACTTCGGAGGCGGAACTCCGTCCCTTTTAAACGAAAAACAACTAAAATTCATAATGAAAAACATAAAATCGTGCTTCAATATAAGCCCGATTTGCGAAACCTCGATGGAGGTCAATCCCGGCACTGTTGACGCCGAAAAGCTTTCGTCATTCCGAAAGTGCGGAATAAACAGATTAAGCATAGGCGTACAGTCGTTTGTCGACGACGACCTTAAAGCAGCAGGCAGAATACACTCTTCCGAAGACGCGTACAAAGCCATAAACGACGCACGAAAAGCAAAATTCGGCAACGTGAGCATAGATCTTATGTACGGACTGCCGAATCAGACGCTTCAGTCGGTTGTGGACAACGTCAATACCGCGTCGGGACTCGAAGTCGACCACGTTTCTTTGTACGGCTTGAAAATAGAGGAGGGAACGCCGTTCTGGTTTAACCGACACAAGCTCATGCTGCCCGACGAGGAAACGGAAAGAAATATGTATTTTACCGCCGTGGGCTTGCTTGAGCATTCCGGCTTCAGACAGTATGAAATATCGAATTTCGCAAAAAGGAACAAGGCCTGCCGACACAATCTGAAATATTGGCGCGCAAGCGAATACTTAGGGCTTGGGCCCGGGGCCCATTCATATTTTGCAGGAAAAAGATTTTCGTTCAAAAAAAGCATTTCTTTATACCTTGACAGCTTTGACCCTTCAAAAACAACGGTTGAGCAGCTTGTTGACGAATACATCGATATTCCGTACTCATCGCGGATTGCGGAATACGTCATGCTGAATTTCAGGCTTAACTTAGGAATCGACTGTCAGGCGTTCAGAAAGCAGTTCGGTCAGAATTTCAACGACATATATTATGACCGCATCTTACCTTATATCAATTCCGGACATATCGTAAAAACAAAAAACGGATATGCGTTTTCGCTTGACGGTATGTACGTATCAAACTACATTCTCGCAAGAATTATCGATTTTGACATGATAATTCCGGGAACAAACTGAAAAAGGAGTATCTGTTATGAAAAAATTTATCGTATTTTTAGCTTTAATCTTAAGTGTTCTTATAATCTTTTCTTCATGCGAAAGCAAAGAAACGCAAAAACCCGACAACACTGATATTACAGACGTTGAAAATAATGAAAACGCCGACAACACGGAAAATACCGAAACCGAAGATAATACCGAAAGCGTGCTCGTTATTAATGCAGGCGCGCTTAAAGGACCTACGGCAATGGGACTTGTAAAGCTTATGGACGACGAAGCGACAAACGCTTCCGGAAACGTCGCGTACGATTTTGTAATCGAAGCGGCTCCCGACGCCATTTCACCGAAGCTTATAAAGGGAGAACTCGACGTTGCGGCTGTTCCCGCAAATCTCGCGTCGGTTCTTTATAACAACACCGACGGTCAGATCGTTGTCGTAAACATCAACACGCTTGGCGTGCTGTATATCGTTGAAAACGGAAACACGGTAAACAGCGTTGAGGATCTGAGAGGAAAGACGATTTACGCAAGCGGCAAGGGCTCAACTCCCGAATATGCGCTGAATTACATGCTTGAATCGAACGGCCTTACGGTCGGCACCGACGTTACGGTAGAATACAAGGCTGAACACGCGGAATGCGTTGCCGCAATACTTGCAGACGAAAATGCGGTTGCAATGCTGCCTCAGCCTTTCGTTACGACGGCTCAGATGTCAAACGAAAACATAAGAATCGCGCTCGACCTCTCGGCTGAATGGCAGAATGCTTCCGAAAAGACGCTCATTACCGGCGTTATGGTAGCAAGAAAGCAGTTTGCCGAAGAGCATCCCGACGAACTCAACGCTTTTCTCGAAAAATACAAGGCGTCCGTCGAATATGTAAACAGCAACGTTGACGAAGCGGCGGAACTCATTGAAAAATTCGATATTTTCAAAGCGGCTGTTGCTAAAAAGGCGCTTCCTTACTGCAATATCGTATTTATCGACAAAGCTGAAATGAAAGAGGCGCTCAGCGAATATCTGGAAGAACTCTATTCTCAGAATCCCGCATCCGTAGGCGGAAAGGTTCCGGCAGACGACTTCTATTATAATGCGCAATAAGTATTTAAAAATATTTGCCTCAGCGGTCTTTTGGATTGCAGTGTGGCAGATACTTTCGATAATAGTAGGACAAAAGATACTTTTACCGTCGCCTTTGGACGCGTTAAAAAGCTTCTTTACACTTTTGTTTACCGCAAAATTCTTAACTGCGGCAGGCTTTACCGTCGGCAAAATTCTCTCCGGCTTCTTTGCGGCGCTTTTAGCGTCGATAGTTCTGGTTATAATTTCTTCAGTTTCTGATTTTGCAAAAACGGTGATTACGCCTTTTCTTACGGCTCTCAAATCGGTACCGGTGGCGTCGTTCGTAATACTTGCGCTTATATGGATAAGCTCGTCGTATCTGTCGGCGTTTATAAGCTTCGTTATGGTGCTTCCGGTGCTGTATATAAATTTGCTTTCGGGAATTGAATCAACGCCCTCAGAGATGAAGGAAATGGCTAAAATGTACGAAATTAAACCGCTGAAAAAGGCGCTTTACGTTTTCATGCCGTATGCTGTTCCTTATTTCAAGTCGGGATGCAAAATCGCGCTCGGTCTTTGCTGGAAAGCGGGGGTTGCCGCGGAGCTTATCGGTATTCCGACCGGCTCTGTGGGCGAACAGCTCTATTTTTCAAAGGTTTATTTTCAGACGTCTGACCTTTTTGCATGGACTCTCGTAATCATACTTATAAGCGTTCTTTTCGAAAAGCTTTTTATGTACGTGCTGGAGCTTCTGACAAAGCTGTATGAGAGGATTTGATTAAATGGAAATTAAAATTACGAATTTGACCAAATCCTTCGGAGACAACAACGTAATAAACAACTTTTCGGAGGTATTTCCCGACGGGCTTACCACATGCGTTATGGGGGAGTCGGGCTGCGGAAAGACAACGCTGCTTAAAATTCTTGACGGTACGCTTGAATACGACGGCGGGGAAGTTACAAGTCTTGAAAATGTTAAAAAATCCGTCGTTTTTCAAAACGACAGACTGATAGACACGCATACCGTTCACAGAAACGTAAGATTGCTTTGTGAAAAAGCACAGAAAAATGATATACTGTTTGCTCTCGGGGAGGTCGGACTGTCAGGCGACGTCCTTTATGAAAAGATTTCAAACTTAAGCGGCGGCATGAAGCGCAGAATATCAATAATATGTGCAATTCTTTTTAACGGCGACGTATATTTGTTTGACGAGCCCACAAAAGGCCTTGACGACAACAATAAAAAGAACGTACTCGACTATATAAGGAATAACACAAAGGGCAAAACGGTAATCTGGGTAACGCATGACAAGGACGAGGCGAACTACGTCGGAGACAAAATTATATATATGAAAAAAGAGCAGTAATAACTGCTCTTTTTCTTATAACGGCTTTTTTAACATTGCCGAATAACGTCTCGGAAATATCTGATTTGTTGGTTTAATTTTTCTTATTACGACAAGCGCGTGCTCGAAAACCGATTTGTCCTGCAAATTGAGATAGGCGGGTAATACTTTTTCGATTTTTGCGCCCAGCGCCGTTACCGCTTTTTCCGAAATTGAAATCTCGCTTGCGGGATTTGTTTTGTCGCATTCTTTCAAGCTTTTGTACGCAATGAATATTCCGCCTTCTTTTATATAAGGAATGCAAAGCTCCGATAAAATCGGAAGGGAAGCGACAGCTCTTGATACTACGACGTCGTATTTTTCCCTGTGTCCGTCTTTTATGAGTTCTTCGGCGCGTTCGGGGTAAAAATTACACTCAAAACCGAACTTTTCACAAACGCTTTTGGCAAAATTAAGCTTTTTTTCGGTGCTGTCAACGAAAGTCATATTTATATCGTTTCTTACGATTTTAAGCGGAAGTCCCGGAAATCCGCCTCCGCAGCCGATATCTATAACGTCAGCTTTATTGCCGATAAGCGAATACGAAAGGGGGTAAAGCGAATCGATAAAATGCTTTGTACATATTTCATCTTCCGATTTGAGAGACGTGATGTTCGTGTGCTCGTTGAATTCTATTAACATATCGTAAAGAATATCGAATTTTTCGGCTGTGTCCGAGGAACAGATTATTTTATTGTTTTTGCAAAAATCAAATACTTTTTTTGAAATATATTTCATTTATTTTTCCTTGTTTTTCCGTAAATCAAGATACGTCTGCAGAATAATCTGAGCGGAAAGGGTGTCGATTTTGCTTTTACGCGATTTTCCGTGCGTTCCCGTGATGTTCATGTATTCCGACGCAAGAATTGTCGTCCTGCGCTCGTCGATGAATTCAATTTTAATGTTCGGAAACTTTTCCGAAAGTTTTCCGGCAAAAACCTTAATTTTGGAAGCGGAAGCACCGCACGTTCCGTCCATGTTATGCGGAAGCCCGATTACGACCGTGTCTATTTCGTTTTCTTCTATTACGGGCGCGATTTTTTTGAGCGCATCGTTCATGCCCGCAATATCAAGTTTTCCGATTCCGCCGGCAAGAAAGCCCGAAACGTCGGACAGAGCAAGTCCGATTCTCGCGTCGCCGTAATCAATTCCCAAAACTCTCATAACTTCTCCATAATAAAAATACCGTGCCTGTAAGCCGGGTTCTGTTTTAGACAGCTATCTATCTTGACTTTATGTCGCCATAAAGCTCTGTGCCGCCAGCGGATATGCGGGGCAGCATTGTCAAATGAATGACGCTCCGCAGGCGTTGCTTCGGATAGGGTTTACACGGCCGCAAAGTTGCCAGTGCGCCGGTGAGCTTTTACCTCGCCTTTTCATCCTTACTGCAAAAGCAGCGGTTCTTTTCTGTTGCACTTTCCCTGAGGTTTCCCTCGGCAGACGTTATCTGTTATCCCGCCCGTATGAAGCCCGGACTTTCCTCACGCAAATACCTTTCGGCGTATTGCGCGCAGCTGTCCGGCACGGCAAATTTATTATAACTTTTTTTTGCAAATGTGTCAAGTGCGCTCAAAATGTATTTATTGACTGTTTTCGACTAATATGGTATTATTATGTAAAGACTGTATATTAAGGAAAAAATATGAACTATATATTTTTAGATCTCGAGTGGAATCAACCCACTTCGTTTGAAAAACTCAAATTCAAAGACGGGCTTTGCTTAAATGCCGAAATAATACAGATTGGCGCCGTTAAAACCGACGACAGGTGCGAATTTATTGACAGTTTCGACGCCAAAATAAAGCCGAAGATACTCAAAAAATTCAATAAATCGGTAAAAAATCTTACAGGCATTTCGGACGCCGACCTGCAAAGCGCAAAAACACTTGGTGAAGTGATTGAAAAATTCAAATGCTGGTGCGGGACAGACTACGTTTTTTTTACGTGGGGATATGACGATATAAACGTGCTCGGAAACAATCTGCAGTATTTCAAGATGGACACGTCGTGGCTTCCGGAATTTTACAATTTGCAGATAATGTTCTGTCGCCAGAATAAAAACGAAAACAAGCAGTATTCGCTGTCCTTTGCGTCGCAATATTTCAGTATAAAGGTTGACAAGCCGCTTCACAATGCGCTTACCGATGCTTACATAACGTCCCTTATTGCAAAAAAAATGAATATAAAACGGGGAATAAAGGATTATAACGTAATGGTGTTCAAGGATAAATCCATCCCCGAGCATATGAAAAGAATAATTTATAAGAAATCCTATAAGGCAATTCACGGATACAATAATATTATTGCAAAAACAGGTATTATGGCGCCCGTGTGTCCCGAATGCTCTTTTCCGCTTAAAATTACAAATAAGGCGAAAAAAGGACTGTTTTCCTATATTGTAACGGGAAAATGCGCAAAACACGGTTCTTTTGCAAAGCTTCTGAAAGTTTATAAAACCGCGGACAATACTTTTTCCGCGACCGAATGGTTTTATACTGTCGACAAATACAATAAGAAATATTTTGACGAGCAGATTGCGAAAATGCGTGCGTCGGACAGAAAAAAATACGGTATAATATCAAGAACAATTCATAAAATCGAAGAAAAAAATGATGAATAACGTGGGTATATAAAATGAAAATGAATGATTATATCATTATTTTGCCTGATTATATCGAATTTATAATATCAGAACTCGAAAAAAAGGGCTTTGAGGGCTACGTTGTCGGCGGAAGCGTGAGGGACAGTGTTATGACAAGTACTCCTCACGATTATGATATTACGACCAATGCAAGTCCCATGCAGGTTCACGAGATATTCGAAAAAACGTGTAAAATTATCGATACGGGTATTAAATTCGGCACGGTTACCGTAATTTCCGAAGGAAATCCCGTGGAAATTACGACTTTCAGAACGGAAGCCGACTATTCGGATTACAGACGCCCCGAAAAAATCGAATTTACGTCAAATCTGAAGCTCGACCTTTCAAGACGTGATTTTACCGTAAACGCGCTCGCATATTGCGGCAGAACGGGTCTTGTCGACTATTTTAACGGAAAAGAAGATATAAAGAATAAAATTATCCGCTGTATAGGAAATCCGGACGACAGGTTCGGCGAGGACGCGCTCAGAATTCTTCGCGCGTTGAGATTTTCGGCAAAACTCGATTTTTCGATAGAGGAAAACACAAAAAAATCGCTGAACAAAAACGCATTTCTGCTAAAAAACATTGCCGCGGAACGTATTTATACAGAAATATATAAAATGTTTGAAGTAAAAAATCAAAAAAGAATTAATTTGATTTTTTTGGAATGCAGACCTGTTTTTGAAGTGATTTATCCTGAATTTTCGGATTTTTCAGATAGGGAATACAGAGATTTTTCATCTGCGGTTTCTCTCCTTTCGGGAGACGCTAAACTTTGCCTTGTATATATCGCGTCGATTCTTAAACTCGACGATAAACGCATGTCGGATTTAAAATTTGAAAAATCAATCAAAAATAACACGAAATTGACCGTACTTGCACTTGAATATCTGAAAAAAACCGAACTTCTCAAAACGGATTTTGCGCTTTCCGCCGCAAAATACGGCGAAAATGCCGCGCTTTATGCTTCAAAAATAATCGACGCCGAAAAGGGCGGGGAAAGATATGCAAAAACGGTTAAAAATCTGATTTTACACGAATGTATTTCGTTAAAACAACTCGATATAAACGGAAACGACTTGAATTTGCTCGGCATATCCGGCGAAAAAGTATCGGAAATTCTGCATTTTCTTCTGGAAAGCGTTATACTTAACCGATGCCGGAACAACAAGCCTGATTTAATTGAATATTACAAAAACAGTTTTGAAAAGAGAAGATAATATCTTCTCTTTTTTATTAAATAATTATTAATTTTCACGCTTTATCTATTGACAAATTTTGCCAAAAAGTATAAAATATAAAAAGTTAGTTAATTAATCAATATGGAGGCATAACTATGTGTGACTTTAACGATAACAAAAAGGAAGCTGCAATGTTTTTGGTACGTTCCATTCAGAGAAAGAGAAGAAGCATATTCGAAAAAATGGTCGAGAAAACGGGATTATATTCCAGTCAGCACAAAATGCTTATGTATCTGCACAGAAACAACGGATTTTTCCATTCGCAGAAGGATTTGGCGGAAAAGCTCGGCATAAGTCCTCCCGCGGCTGCCGTTACGCTAAAAAAATTGGAAAATCAGGGCTACATATCAAGGTCTGTTTATGCCGACGATTCCAGAATCAACAACATTGAGCTTACAGATAAAGCAAAGAATATAATCAATCAAACGTTTGAATGTTTCAACGAACTTGATGAAATTGCTTTTTCCGAATTTTCCGATGAAGAACTCAACACCTTCATCAATTATTTGAGCAGAATAAACGATTCGTTAAAGAAAGGCTTGGAATAAACTACAGTGAAAAGATGGTTCCACTACGTTAAGCCCTATAAACTATACTTCATTTTAGGGCCGTTATCCATGATAGTTGAAGTAATAGGCGAAGTTCTCATGCCGATGTTTATGGGACATCTTATAAACAGAGCCGAATCGGGTACTCTTACCGTACAAACGAGCCTCGGATATTCAGGTCTTATGATTTTAACTGCGCTTCTCATGATGGCGGGCGGAATAGGCGGCGCATATTACGGCGCAAAAGCCTCAATCAACTATGCGGCCGACGTCAGGGAAGACATGTATAAAAAAATACAGAGGTTTTCTTTTGCAAATATTGACAAGTTTTCGACGGGTTCGCTCGTTACAAGACTTACAAACGATGTTACGAAGCTTCGTGATTTCGTAAACACGCTTCTCAGAATGTGCCTTCGTTCTCCGGGAATATTTATAGGCGCTTTATTTATGGCAATACGCCTGCGGCCGTCGCTTTCCCTCGTGCTTCTCGTTACGATCCCGCTTCTTGCAATCACCATTGCGTTTATAGTAAAAACGAGTTTCCCGAGATTTTCGACTATGCAGGAAAAAATCGACAGTCTAAACTCCACGATTCAGGAAAACGTTACTAACGCAAGAGTTGTGAAATCTTTCGTAAGAGAAGATTTTGAAAACGATAAATTCATTTCGGCAAATAAGGATTTGAAAAATGCGGGCTTAAGCGCTTATAAAGTAATGATACTCATGGGCCCTTTTATGTCGCTGTTCATGAACATTACGACGGCGCTCGTAATATGGGTCGGCTCAAAAATCATTCTCGGAGGCGCGGAGCCTCCCATGCAGGTCGGCGACCTTTCGCAGTTTGTAAGCTACATAAATCAGATACTTATGTCGCTTATGATGCTTACTATGATGTTCGTTATGTCTTCACGTGCCATCGCAAGCGCAAAGCGTATTGCAGAAGTGCTTGACGAAGACGTCGATATAACCGACGATGACGCTTCAATGCCTGACGCGGTTGTTAAAAACGGCGATATCGAATTTAGAAACGTAAGTTTCAGATATTACAAAAACAGCGAAGACAGCGTGCTTAAAAACATCAATCTTTCGATAAAAGCAGGCAGCACCGTGGGTATTATCGGTTCCACCGGCTGTGGTAAAACGACGCTTGTTTCAATGATTCCGCGACTTTATGACGCCGACGAGGGTGAAATTCTCGTTGACGGAATAAACGTAAAGGACTATAAACTTAAAAACCTAAGGGAAGGCGTCGGAATGGTACTTCAAAAGAATATTCTGTTTTCGGGAAGTATCGAGGATAACTTGAAATGGGGAAATGAGTTTGCAACGGTTGAAGAAGTAGAGTCTGCGGCAAGAAGCGCTCAGGCGGACAGTTTCATAAAATCTTTTTCGGAAGGCTACAAAACCATACTTGAACAAGGCGGCGTAAACGTTTCGGGCGGACAGAAACAAAGACTCTGTATTGCAAGAGCGCTGCTTAAAGAGCCTAAAATACTGATTTTAGACGACTCTACAAGTGCGGTTGACACCGCGACGGAAGCAAAAATCAGAGAAGCTTTCAGAACCTCCCTTAAAAATTCAACCAAAATTATTATTGCGCAGAGAATTTCATCCGTCAAAGACGCCGACGTAATTATCGTTATGAACGACGGCAAGATAACAGGTATCGGAAATCACGAGTCCCTCCTTGCAAATAACACCGAATACAACGAAATCTATTATTCGCAAAATGAAAAAGAAGACGGGGAGGGCAGATGACGTATGGCAAGAACATTAACTGAACTGCAAAAGCAGTATAACGCATCCGCAAATCCCGAAAAAAGACTTTCATTTATGCCGGGTCCCGGAAGAAGACGCGGTAACAACATGATGGGCGGAAAGCCTAAAAATACAATGCATGCAATAAAAAGAATGTTTGCATATATAGGCCCGTACAAATTCCGCATTTTATTCGTGCTTTTCCTGATGCTTATCGGAACGGTTACAAATCTTATAGGTTCATTCATGATGGCGCCTATAATCAACAAAATCGCATTATACGTTAATCCGAACCTTAACGCGTCATACAGTATTATGGAAAAGTTCTCCGACGGAATTATAACGTCCGTATCGGGCGTTTTGAATGAACCGCTGTCGGTTCTCGCCGGCAATGCCGAATATTCGGGAATACTTGTGTATATAGCGTCGGCGCTTATAATTCTTCTGTCGGTTT
>JAEESG010000140.1 GCA_016286245.1 Clostridiales bacterium
ACAAATCAAGTTTTGAATCCTCAGGCAGATACAGCGGATGGTGCGGATGTCCCTTTTTTGATATTTTGCCCGAGGAATACCACGCCGAGCCGTATTTTTTGCCGATTTTCGCCATATCAGAAAGGCATCCGAACAGATAGTCGCGCTTTTCGATAATCGCGCCCCAGGACGCCCAAACGGAAGGGGACTTGCCGCCTGTTTTTATCTGTTTTAATATATATTCAAACGCCTTCATATTTTCCGCATGGAGAAGTTCGTTGAGATTTTTCTCCATATCGTCGGGATTTGTCGCACGCTGAGCGTACACGTTGAACATTATGAAGCTGTCGTATCCGTTGTGCATTGAAATGCGCTGTGCCGACTTCAACGTGTTGTCAAGATTGTCGGGTTCCGCGGTCGACGGGTTTATGCCGATGCAGATAAGCGGATTTTTTCCCCTTGTGCCGAGTATGTATCTGTATTCGTAATATCTGTCGGGAACGTAAATCCATTTTTCAATATCGTATTCGCTTTTCGGAACAAGTGATTTTTCAAGCGCCTTTTCAAACGAATAAATATTCAGTTCTTTTGTGTCGGCGACAGACGGTATATGCATTGAGCCCTCCGATGTCTACTCTAAAATCGTAATTTCCGTGCCGGGAAAATAGGTGCTTATAATCTCGTCGTACGTAAATCCCGCGTCAGCCATGAATTTCGCGCCGTACTGGCTGAGACCTATGCCGTGTCCGTTGCCTATGCCGTCGAAAACGCATACGCTTTCAAATCCGCTGCACGTTTTTTCTCCCTGCGCGTCAACGTAGGTGTAGCCATTTATGTTTGTTGTCTCGTACGTTCCGTCAGCCGAAATCACCGTAATTGCGGGAGTTGCGCGCTCGGACGGAATATACGTCTCGGCAATTCCGAAGTTTGCGCTTTTTACAAGGTCGCCGAAAAACGACCGCACGGAAGACGAGGTATTGAATTTGAATACGTTTCCCGAAGAATCGGTAACCGTCATGGAATTCACGTATCCGTTTTCCTGTCTTTCATAACTTATATCAGTTATGTTTCCCGAGATTTTGCTCTTGTAATAGGAGGAAACGTGGTTTATAATATCGTTTTTTGGCACGACGTTTTCCCATTTTCCGTTTGAAATACTTCTGTAATCCTCGTAAGGATTGTATGCCGAGGTAAGGTAGGGGAACAGCTCCGCATTGCTGCCCCAGCCTGAAGAAACGCTTTCGGTGAAGTATCCCGACGAGCCGTGATAAGGCGTTGTCGCAACGTCTCCGTTATAGGTAATAATAAATCCCGACGTTTCGGAAACGGCGTTATTTGTGCTTTCCGTTTCTCTTGTCGTTCCACCGTAGGTCTGGCAGTGCGTTGTTGCGCAGATGTCAAATCCGTCCGAAGCATGCGTGCCGGAAAGTTTGGTTCTTACGGCGTACGTTCTTGCAACGACCGCCATTGCTTTTAAAATTTCCGTATTCCATGACGAAAAAACTTCGTATGGCAAAACGCCTTTAACGTAGTCGTCAAGAGATAATTCGTTTACGACGGATATTTTGCCGTTTGAATTGATAAAAAGCTGTATTTTTCCGCGATAAGACGAATTTCCGACTTTAAGAAGCGAGTTTTCGTTTGAGATTATTATCTTTTTGCCTTTTCCGGCGCTTAAAATGCTTCCGCCGAGCTTTGTTGAAAGAGAAACGGAAGCACCTGACGCTTTTGCCGTAACGGAAGACAGGTCATAGTGCGTAAATTCTGTCTGTGTATCTCCGAAAACGGCAATTTCAAATCCGCATTCCGATTTTATTTCTATACTTTCCGGCGCAGACGAGCCGTAACTTATACCAACGCATATTGCGTCGCTTTGTTTGGGCAGTTCCTGCGAAAAGGCATTATAAGCGAAGGCGCTTATTGTAAAAACAAGTGCCGCCGCCGTTAATTTTGAAAAAAGACCGGATAACCTCATTGCTTTTTGCCCGTTATGCGAAAAGTGCGGGAATGACCTGAATAAGAGTCATTACGATGAACATAGCCGCAAGAACAAAAACGAGAATGCGTATAGCCCACGTTTTTGCCTTTTTGCTGTCTTTTTTAGCCAATGTAGTAGTCCCCCCTAACCAATATGTAAGATATTTCATTATTTACTTTAATGCCTCTTCCGTCGTTTCCGCGCGGAATAATGCAGTAAGA
>JAEESG010000141.1 GCA_016286245.1 Clostridiales bacterium
GACGAGAGCGCCGAATAATATCTCGGCATAATGCCGGACATATTCGCAAACGGCTGCTGAACCTGGTTTACGAGCTGTGTGAGAGCCGTCATGGTACCAAAGTCCATCGTTCCGTTAAAGAGGCAGATTGCTCCGTAGCCTATCGCGAAAATGTGGCCTATTCTTATTATCATTCTGGTACCGAACATCTGCAGCACTCCGAGACGGGACCTTGACATTCTGAGTTTAAAGTGCTCGTTCATCAGTTTTTCCGACTTTGCTTCCGAGTTTTCCTCGCAGGCAAACGATTTGATTACCATCAGATTTTCAAGAACCTCCTGCCAGAACGACCTCATTCTGCCGTCCGCCTGCTGCATCGTTCTGTGGTAATACTGAACCTTCGCCTTTACCATCTTTGAAATTATAAATACGCCGATTCCGCCTACCGTGAAGAATACGCCGAACTGCCATTTCATAATTATCAGCACCGTCATTGCAAAAACGAGGCGTACGGTCATCATTACTACCTGCGGGACTATCGACGTTGCGGCGTCCGAAATTACGGTAACGTCGCCGGTAAGTCTGTTTATTAGCTCTCCGGTATGATACGCTTTGAGCTTCGGGTAGCTTTTCGTCATCATATCGCGGAAAACTCTGTTTCTCAGCAATATTTCTATTTTTGAGCGGCATCTCTCATTGAGATACTGCATAAGCGCGTTTGCTCCGAGGAGAAAAAGCGCTACCGCAATATATATGGCGAGAAACAGAAGCATTCTGTCTCTGTTTCTGTCAACCGCGCTGTTTACTATTTCCTTTGAAAACAGCGCCGTTACCGTTCCGAACAACGCCCACACCGCTTCGCCGATAATAATGAATACGATAAGCGGTATCATGGGCTTTATCGTCTGAAGTATCCATTTGAGCGACTTGCGGTCGGCGTTTTTATCTCTTTTTTTCTTAGCGTCGTAATTTCTTTCTATTCCTCTGTCAAATCCTCTGTTCATAATTTTCCTTGATCGTCCTCGTCATCATCGTTTCCGTCGTCATCATCCTCATCGGATTCCTCCGGCGTATTTTTATTTTTATTTTTTCCTTTGAATAAATCCTTGACTTTCGCAATAATATCGGGGGCTTTATCGAGCGCCGAATCAATTCCGTTTGCAGCCCCTACTATTGCCGAGCTGAAATAACCCGTATTTTCGCCCACGTTGAGAAGTTTTGCTTCTCCGTCGGCGGTAATAATCAGGAAAGCCACGGGTGTAATGGATATACCCGTTCCTCCGCCGCCGGCGAAATTGTCGTTTACGGTTTTTATCTCGTTTTCTTTTTTATTATGCTTCTTCTCGCCGTACTCTCCTCCGCCGAGCGCGGTTCCTACCGATATTCTGGAAACGGGAATTATGGTTACGCCGTCAAGAAGTGTTATAGGATCGCCTATTACCGTTTTGGTGTCGGCGATATCATTTACTTGTTTCAACGTTTGCTTTATGATTTCGCTCATTGACTGTTTTTCCATATTTGTCTCCTCCTTTATTTTTCATTTTATTATAAGCTTTGAACGCTTCCATGGCGCAGATCAGCGCCTGATAGCCCCGAACGCAAAGCAAAACCTCGCCGGACGCTTCCGGTTTGTCCTTTGTAAAATCGGTATATACGCCTACGTTTTCTCCCTTTATTTCCAAAAAACGATATTTTCTGCAAACGTAAATAAAAGTGCCGAGCGCCGTATTTGCGTTGCCGAACATAAGCGCCGTTTTGTCGGGTTCGGGAGATGAAATTACGATTTTAAGCTTTGTAATCTTTATTTTTGCGTATTTTGCAAAAACCGCGAAGGTTTCCGAAAACAAATCGACGTATGTCTGCACGACCTCTTTTACCGACTGCTTTTTCTGCGGTTCTCCCTCTGTTTTTGCGGGAATCTGCGTCTTTTTTTCGGTTTTGAATTTATGTTTTGCCTTATTTTTTTCTTTATTTTCGATTTTTCCGTCAAGCAAATCGAAATTTCCGTCGAATTTTATTATTTTTGCTTTCTTTTTCTTTTTTCCGAAAACGAATCTTTTGATATTTATTTTTACAAATCCTATTTTCAGATATACGTAAAAATCGCTGCTGTACGCCGCAACAACCGTATATTTAATCAGCAGAAGCAGTAAAATCAGTGCAAAAACGACGCCGAGAACTATCAGCAATA
>JAEESG010000142.1 GCA_016286245.1 Clostridiales bacterium
GTTTGATATTTTTCTTTCCGAACGAACCGACGGGAAAGTCTGCGTGCCCGCCGTATCGAAGCCTTACAGCGAAGCGTTTACCTCGGTTGATCCCCCGCCGTCAAAGTTTGCCGCATAAACGCAGCCGAGTTCTTTCATTCTCAGCGCAAGATTTTTAAGCGTGAAGCCCGAGCTTTTCGGAGCTTGCCGTCCGTCAACCGCATAGAACACAAGCGTTCCGTCTTCCCTTATGCCGACGGCGCTTCGCGGGTTGTCGTACGCATAATGCGAAAGAGTGTTGTCCTCGATTATTTCGGAGTTTTCGACGATTACCGCGCCCGTACCTATTGCGCTTTGGACGCCGTCAAATTTTTCGTTTCCGTCAATTTCAAGCACAAACGTATCCCCCGGCGCAAACGACATAAGTATATATCCGTAAGTTTCGTTGTCAGCGCAGAAAACGTATGCGTTTTCCTCAATAGGCGCGTTTATGCTGTTTGTATCGACCGAGCATACGACAAGATTTTCTTTACCGTTGATTTTCGGCTTTATTTCCGATATTTTATAAAATTTTCCGTTTATGTATTCGCATGAATATTTATCCTTGATTTCAGATAATATCAAATCAAAATAGTTCGTTTCGTCTTCCGTTTCTTCCTCTTCGGCGTTTTCGGTTATTTCTTCGTCTTGCGCATTATATTTGTCAATAAACTCAACAAGTTCATCGTTATCCGAGATATCGATATATTCGTCTATATCATCAAGTTCAAAGAAAAAATCGTATTTTTTCATGACGACGCTTGTAGTCGGCTTTTTTCCGGTATGCGTATTGTCGGAATATCTTGCGTTATAAAGATATATTCCGTACCTTGTAAAGTCCTTATTTAACCTTAAAATATGGTACTCCACTCCGTCTTTATCCCCGACAAGCGTAATATCCGTCGACGGCTTATCGATGAAAAAATCGTTATTCTCATTTTTCGCAAGGCAAAACGTATCAATATCAGAAGTATAAAGTTCCCCGTCCTTAATGAACGCCGATTCGGGCACGCCGGTCGACATATTGAAAAAGTCGGCGTTTATGCCTGCAACGTAGTTTTTATCGGGCGCTTCGTATTTTGCAAGATTTCTTATGTAATCGGTAGAATAAAGATATTTTCCCGAAACAAACGCTATTTGCGTATTTTCGCCCGGCTCATATTCGAGAACGTATTCCCTGTTGTTGCCCGCTTTTTCGTTATCGAGAATCGTGCGAGTAAAGGACAGTCCGTCGGAAATTTCGTAAGACACCGTATAGACGTCGCGGAAAAGCCTTTCCGACGAATCGTCTTTTGCAAGTACGACGGCGGAAAAAAGGGATAATATTAAAAACAATGTGATTGTAATTTTAATTTTTTTCATGTAAAATCACTCCGTTTTGAAGGAAGGCGCGAAAACAGTTTGCTTGATATATTTGATACTTTATGATATAATGATAAAAAATATATGTTTTATACGTATTATTTAATTGTAAATATTGTGAGAGAATAAATGAAAAATTTGGAAGATTTGCTTCAAATTACAGATTTGTGGTCATATCTCAATAAAACCGACAAAAAAATAGTGCTGTACGGCATGGGCGACGGCACCGACAAGATACTTGACGTATGCGATAAGAAAGGAATTAAAGTTTCTGGAATTTTTGCAAGCGATGAATTTGCAAAATACAAAAAATTCCGCGGCTTTACCGTAAAAAAATACGCAGACATTAAAGTCGAGTACGAAAACCCCGTCATTCTTGTGTCGTTTGCCACAAGGCTTGACAGTGTTATGAATAAAATATATAATCTATGTGAAACAGACGAGCTGTATGCACCCGATGTTCCCGTTTTCGGAGAGGGATTGTTTGACAGCGCGTTTTTCAAGGAAAATTTTGACAAATTCGAAAAGGTTTTTTCGCTTCTTTCGGACGATATTTCAAAAGAGGCTTATCTAAACATAATAAAATACAAGCTGACAGGGAAAATTAATTATCTGAAAGAATGTGAAACTTCCGCAAGCGAAGCGTATTCGACAATAATAAAGCCGAAAAAAGATTTTGCATACGTCGATATAGGCGCATACAACGGGGATACTATAAGAGAATATCTGTCATACGCAAAGGGCGCTTCTATTGTTACCGCGTTCGAGCCCGACGTAAAAAACTAT
>JAEESG010000143.1 GCA_016286245.1 Clostridiales bacterium
TACGCCGACATAATCGCCATGCGCCACCCGAAAGAGGGCGCACCGCTCGCCGCAAGCGTAAGAAGCGTCGTACCGATAATAAATGCGGGAGACGGCGGTCATAACCACCCCACGCAGACGCTTACCGACCTGCTTACCGTAAAAAAAGAACTCGGACGGCTCGAAAACTTTACCATCGGCTTTTGCGGCGACCTGAAATTCGGACGTACCGTCCACTCGCTCGTTACCGAGCTTGCACGCCGAAACGGCATAAGAATGGTGTTCATATCACCCGACGAACTGCGGATTCCGGGCTATCTTGTCGACGGCGTTCTGAATAAAAACGGCGTATCGTTCTCCGAAACGACGGATCTTACGGCAGCGCTGCCGAAGCTTGATATATTGTATATGACGCGCGTTCAGCGCGAACGCTTCATAGGCGAGGACGATTATATGAGACTGAGGGACAGCTATATACTCACTCCCGAGAAGCTTGAATCGGCAAGGGAAGACCTTAAGATTTTACATCCGCTGCCCCGCGTAAACGAGATTTCCGTTCGGGTGGACGACGACCCGCGCGCCTGCTATTTCAAACAGGTTGAATACGGAAAATTCATACGGATGGCGCTTATTCTGAAACTTTTGGAGGGAGATAAAAATGTACGTTGATTCCATTACAAACGGTATCGTTTTAGACCATATCCGTGCCGGACAGAGCATGGAGATATACGGAATTCTCGGACTTGCGGAGCTGAACTGCCCCGTCGCGATAATCAAAAACGCACTCAGCCGCCGCATGGGACGTAAGGACATCATAAAAATAGACGCCGAAGTTCCGCTCGACCTCGACGTGCTCGGCTTTATCGACCCGGGAATTACCGTAAACGTGATAAAAAACGGAAAACTCGTCGAAAAAAAGCATCTTGAACTTCCCGCACAGGTGCGCGGCGTGCTTAAATGTAAAAATCCGCGCTGTATTACAACGACGGAGCAGGAGCTCGACCAGGTTTTCAAACTCACCGACAGGGAAAACCGCGTTTACCGCTGTATCTACTGCGAATCAAAGGCAAAATAGAGATTATTTTCACACAGCGGCGTTTGTAATAAAATAAGTCAGGAGGAATAATCCATGAAAAAGAAAATTTATCTGATACCTGCAATAGTGCTGCTCATCTTGGCGGCGGTTGCTGCCTTTGTGTTTTTTGCAAGAAAACCCTTGAATGAAGAAAATCCCATAGAAGAAACGGATACGGCACTTCCGCCGGAGGACTCCAAAGAGGTCGCGGCGGTAATTCTGCATACCAACGACGTCCACGTGGGATTTCAGGACAATATCGGATATGACGGACTTGCGCTTTATAAAAAAGAACTAGAATCTCAGTATGAGCACGTTCTTCTCGTAGACGCCGGGGACGCCATTCAGGGCGCGGCGCTCGGCGCGGTTTCAAAAGGCGCGGAAATCATAAAGATGATGAACCGCCTCGGATACGATATTGCGGTACCCGGAAATCATGAATTCGATTTCGGCTTCGATATTCTGGACGAACGCTCAAAAGAGCTTTCCTGCGGTTATACCTGCGCAAACTTCTGCACGTCGGACGGAAAGCCTGTGTTCAGCCCTTTTAAAATTCTTGAAGTCGGAGATATAAAAATCGGCTTTGTAGGCGCGGTAACGCCGGATACCTTCACCAAAACGGCGATAAAAGACGTCAAGAACGACGCAGGCGACCCGGTTTATGATTTTCTTGCGGATATGACCGGAGACAGACTGAGCGAAACGCTGCAGAAAAGAATCGATGAAACCCGCGAAAACGGCGCGGATTACGTAATTCTTATAACGCACCTGGGAAGCAGTACAAAGAACGACTCGCCCTTCGCAAGCGATAAAATTGTGGCAAAACTTTCGGGAATCGACGCGGTGATCGACGCCCATTCCCATGAAACCTACAGCACGACCGTCCCGGATAAAGACGGAAAAATGATTCCGATTGCCCAGACCGGTACGAAGATGCAGAATATAGGACAGATGATAATCTATAAAGACGGCCGCATTGAAGAAACGCTTGTGGATACCGTGCCGTCGTCCCCTGATACCGCTTTTGAGTCCGTAACGCGCAAAAACGCGGAGAAAAATGTCGATCCGGAAATGAAATCGTTCATAGATGGCATTACAGAGTC
>JAEESG010000046.1 GCA_016286245.1 Clostridiales bacterium
CGCAAAAGCGTCCGCCGGCTTTGCAAAGAATTTAAGGCACGATATTTTCAGTAAAATACAAACTTTTTCGTTTGAAAATATAGATAATTTCTCGTCCACGTCGCTTGTTACGAGAATGACGACCGACGTTACCAACGTGCAGATGGCGTTCATGTTTACGATACGCATCGCGGTACGCTCGCCGCTGCTGCTTACTTTTTCGATAATCATGGCGTTTATCATGGGCGGAAAGCTTGCGCTTTCGTTTGTGGTAATCGTGCCGTTTCTTGCGACGGGGCTTATTCTGGTCGCAAAATTTGCAATGCCCGCTTTTTCGCGCGTTTTCAAAAAATATGATAAACTCAACGAATCCATTGAAGAAAACGTCAGGGGAATGCGCGTCGTAAAGGGTTTTTCGAGAGAAGAATACGAAAAAAAGAAGTTTTTTAACGCGGCGGAGGATATACGCAAAAACTTCACCAAAGCCGAAAGAATCGTGGCACTTAACGGCCCGATGATGCAGATCTGCATATATTTCAATATGATTTTCGTGCTTTTCGTCGGCTCAAAACTTATTATAACGAGCGGCGGAAACATAATCGGAGTCGGAGAAATATCAGCCATGCTCAATTACGGAATTATGGTGCTCATGCAGCTTATGGCAATGTCTTTTGTGTTCGTTATGATAACGATAGCAAGAGAATCCGCAAAGCGTATTGTTGAAGTGCTTTCGGCAGTGCCGACCATAGTCAGCGCGGAAAATTCGGTGAAAACCGTTGCCGACGGCTCGGTTGACTTTGAAAACGTAAGCTTCAAATATTCCAAAGGCGCGAGAAAAGCAACGCTTTCCGACGTAAATCTGCATATCGATTCCGGCATGACGGTCGGAATTCTCGGCGGCACGGGCGCGGGAAAATCAATTCTCGTGCAGTTAATTCCGCGTCTTTACGATACCCTTGGCGGAAAAGTGTCGGTAGGGGGCGTTGACGTAAAGGATTACGACCTTGACGTCCTTCGTGAGTCCGTCGCGGTAGTTTTGCAGAAAAATCTGCTGTTTTCGGGCACGATAAAGGAAAATCTCAAATGGGGCAACGAAAATGCAACGGATGAGGAGATATTCGAGGCGTGCAGACTTGCGCAGGCGGATGAATTTATAAGGAGCTTTCCCGACGGATACGATACGAAAATAGAGCAGGGAGGCACAAACGTGTCGGGCGGTCAGAAACAGAGACTGTGTATTGCAAGAGCGCTGCTCAAAAAGCCGAAAATACTCATTCTTGACGACTCGACAAGCGCCATTGACACCAAAACCGACGCAAAACTGCGCGACAGCTTTGAAAAGTACATACCCGAAACTACGAAAATAATAATCGCTCAGCGTGTGTCGTCTGTTGAAAAAGCGGATATGATAATCGTCATGGATAACGGAAGAATAACCGATACGGGAACGCATAAGGAATTGCTTGAAAGATGCGATATCTATAAGGAAATTTATTTCCAGCAGACAAACGGAGGAAAGAACGTTGAATAAGAATACTCAATCATTGAAAAAAGATGAACGTTCCGAAAATCCGAAGTTCAGCTTCAAGACGCTTGCAAGACTCATATCGCTTTTGTTCAAATTTCAGCCCGCAAGAGCGACCGTGGTTTTGCTGTTCATAGTGCTGTCGGCGTTCGTGTCGTCGATACCGTCGATATTCGTGCAGAAGGTGCTTAAAGTCGTAACCGACAGCCTTGAAGGCGCGTCTTACGACTTGTCGGCAATCGACTGGAACGCGGCGAAAACGCAGATAGTGCCGCTTCTTATAATACTTGCGTCGTTGTATTTCATTTCGATTATATTTGTTACGCTTTATAATCAGCTGGGCGTAATAATGACTCAGAAATTCATATCGGCGCTCAGGGTAAAAATGTTCAACGGAATGCAGAATCTTCCGATAAGATATTTCGACACTCATAAGCACGGCGATATAATGAGCCATTATACAAACGATATAGATACGCTCAGAGAACTTATGATGAGCGCGTTTCCCGCGATAATACAGTCGGCCGTGATAATATCGACGGTGCTGTTCCTGATGCTGTGGTTCAGCGTGTGGATGACGCTTGTCGTGGCGCTCGGAATTGCAGCCATGCTGCTTATATCCAAAACGGTAACCAACGGCGCGTCAAAGTATTTCAGGGCGCAGCAGAAGGCCATGGGCAGAATCGAGGGCTACATACAGGAAATAATGAACGGCGAAAAGGTCGTAAAGGTCTTCAACCGCGAAGAAAACGTCAAAAAGGACTTTGACGAGGTAAACGGCGAATGGTATAAGGTAAGCTTTAGGGCTCACGCGTTCGCAAGCGTGCTCGCACCCATAATACTCAATATCGGAAACGTGCTTTACGTGCTCTGCGCGACGGCGGGCGGAATATTCATTCTTAATCAGGTGCCGAATATAGGCATAAAAAGCCTGTTTTACGGAATAAGCGTACTCGGTATAGACGTGCTTGTGCCGTTTATGAGCATGACAAAACAGTTTACCGGCAACGTAAATAACGCGTCTCAGCAGATAAACCAGATAGAGACGGGAATGGCGGGAGCGGAGCGTATATTTGCGCTTATGGACGAGAAGAGCGAAACCGACGACGGATACGTAACGCTTGTCAACGCGAAAACCGATGAAAACGGAAATATAACGGAAAGCGCGGAAAGAACGGATAAATGGGCGTGGCGGCACCCGCATTCCGACGGAACCGTAACCTATACGCCGCTGCTCGGGGACGTAACGGTAAACGAAGTCGATTTTTCGTATGACGGTGAAAAAGAAGTCCTGCACGATATATCCGTATACGCAAAACCGGGGCAGAAGGTTGCGTTCGTGGGCGCAACGGGCGCCGGCAAAACGACGATTGCAAACCTTCTCAACAGGTACTACGATATTGCCGACGGAAAAATAAGATATGACGGAATAAATATAAATAAAATCAAAAAATCAGATTTGAGACGCTCTTTGGGAATAGTTTTGCAGGAAACGAACCTGTTTTCCGGCACGATTATGGAAAATATCCGCTACGGAAGACTTGACGCCACGGATGAGGAATGCGAAAACGCGGCGAAGCTTGCGGGCGCCGACGATTTCATCTTAAGGCTCCCGAAGGGGTATGAAACCGTTCTTACAAATAACGGCGCAAATCTTTCGCAGGGGCAGAGACAGCTTCTTGCAATAGCGCGGGTTGCCGTCGCCGATCCGCCCGTAATGATTCTCGACGAAGCGACGTCGTCTATCGACACGCGAACGGAAGCCATTGTTCAGAGGGGAATGGATAAGCTCATGGAGGGAAGAACGGTGTTCGTAATCGCTCACAGACTCTCCACTATAATGAATTCCGACGTAATAATGGTACTCGACCACGGCAGGATAATCGAAAGAGGAGACCACGAAAAACTGCTTTCGGAAAAGGGAGTTTACTACCAGCTTTATACGGGCGCGTTCGAACTCGAATAAATTTGTTAAAAAGGAGATAATATATTAACGCACTTTGTAACATAATAATAAATATGTAATTGTTATGTTCTGAAAGCATTATGGAGGATTTATGGAAAACTTTGTAAAAATCATTGAAGACGTAAACTCAGTCGTAAACGGCTTTGCCTGGGGCCCGATAATGCTCGTCCTTCTGGTAGGCACGGGAATTTATTTAAGCATAAGAACCGGATTTATCCAGATAACGAAATTCGGGTACATTTTCAAAAGCACCGTAGGTTCTCTGTTCAAGAAAAGGGCTAAGGACGACGGAGTAAACCTCTCGCCGTTCCAGGCGGTAACCACCGCTCTTGCGGGCACGGTAGGAACCGGAAACATAGCGGGCGTTACGGGAGCGCTTTTCGTAGGCGGTCCGGGCGCACTGTTCTGGATGTGGATTTCCGCATTTTTCGGAATGTGCACCAAATTTTCCGAAATAACGCTTGCAATGAAATATAGGGAAAAAGATGAAAAAGGCTTTTTCCACGGCGGTCCGATGTATTATATAACGCACGGCCTCGGTAATGGCTGGAAATGGCTGTCGGTAATATTTGCCGCACTCGGCGGTCTTGCATGCTTCGGCATAGGAAACATCGCGCAGTCGAGCGAAATTTCGGGCGCGGTTCTCGGACTTATAAACGTTGATGCCGCGGATCCCAAAGCAAATACAATAAAGCTTATCGTAGGTATTGCGCTCGCCGTGCTTGTTGCGATAGTCGTAATAGGCGGAGCAAAGAGAATAGGCACGGTAACCTCCTACCTCGTTCCGGTAATGTCGATTTTCTATATTGTTGCAGGTATTGTGCTTATCGTTATGCGAATAAGCGATCTTCCCGCGGCATTCGGACAGATTTTTTCCGAAGCGTTCTCACTTCGCTCGATAGGCGGCGGTATTTTCGGATACGTAATAATGAACGCGATAAAGCAGGGCTTTGCGAGAGGCGTTTTCTCAAACGAAGCAGGTCTCGGTTCGGCTCCTATAGCTCACGCGTCATCTTCGACGGAAGAACCGGTTGAACAGGCAATGTGGGGCGTGTTCGAAGTGTTTGTGGATACGATAGTTATCTGCTCGATTACCGGTCTTGCCGTAATTCTCTCAGGCGTCCTGAATACGGAAGGCGGCCTTAGCGCGTTCGCGTCAAAGGGCGTTGCCGTGGCAGCCGCGTTCAACAGCATTCTCCCCGGAACGCTCGGCGGATTTATAATACAGCTGAGCATACTGTTCTTCGCACTGTCGACAATTCTCGGCTGGTGCTTCTACGGAGAAACCTGCTGGGCATACCTCACAAAAAACAATAAAATTGCCGATATGATATTCAAAGTAGTGTTCATTTTAGTATGCGTTCTCGGTGCAACGGGCTCCGGTACGCTCATGTGGGACCTTTCGGACACCTTCAACGGACTGATGGCAATACCTAACCTCGTAGCACTCCTGCTCCTTAGCGGCGTTGTTGCAAAGGAAACGAAAAAGTATTTTTCCGAGCATAAAAAACAGAAATAATAAAGTAAAATAAAAAAGCTCTCACATCGTGAGAGCTTTTTTTCATTATTTAAGGGGAATTCTTATAACCTTTTTGCCCTTGATGCTTTCGTTTTCGATGGAGTTTTCACTTTTGATTACCGAAACGGGGACCTCGTATTTTTTGCCGATTTCCCATAACGTGTCGTCGGGATCGGGATAGTATAATACGTATTCGTTTCTCCTTTGCGGCTTGGGAGCGTCGTAGTTTACGGAAAAATCGCTTATCGCGTTGATTTTATCCTTTTCAAGAATAACTCCTTTGACGTTTGCTTCGGCGTTTACGGATATTTCACCGTTTTTCAGAATTGCGTCGCAGAAGAGAAGTTCGCATTCGGTAAGAATTTTTCTGTCGGAAGACGGCAGTTCTGCGCTTTGTATCTGAGTGCGTATCGGAACCGAGCCGGATACGTAACGCACGTCGCCCTTTTCATCGACGCCGCTTGCCGAAACGAAGAGCTTTCCCGTAAATAAAAGTTTGTCTTCCGATGTTTCGGTGCCCGACGACAGAATCCTTGCATGAACAGAGTTTATATTTACAAGAGGAACCGAATCATAGTGAATGGAGCCGTTTATTGCGCATTTTTCGTCAAATACGCCAAAAAGCTTTTCATAAAAATAAGGCGCGCTCTTGATTTCGCAGTCGTAAAGCGGGGAATAACCGTCGTCAACGTATTCTTTCTCAACGCTGAAAAATACGTCGAATGAGGCTGAATACTTCATATTTACGTTTATTATCCTGCTTTCTCCGTAAGGGTCGAAGGACGGGCCGCAGTCATATTCCAAAAGAAACATTTTGGCAAGAACGGCGGAGTTGTCGGGAATACCGGGAGCTTCGACCGAGCCTTCCACGGGAAATTCCTTTGAGAAATAGACGTAATTTACCGCGTCTTTAGAATCATTTTGGTTTTGCTCGCGGTAAACGCAGTTAAAAACAGCTTTTGCGCGGTATTTCAACATTTCGTTCGAAACGAGGGCGCTTTGCGTGCAGAGATTAAGGCTGCTGTCGGCGATTTCGGCAACAGGCGGCATATTTTCATCTACGGTAAACTCAAAAGAAAGGCTTTCGGGAAAATCAAAGAAAACCTCGTGTTCAGACGGCAAAATCTTTTCGGAATGTAAAAGTGCGTCCGAGATTTCTTCGGGATTAAAGAGAGAAACGCCGTCTTTTGCGTAAATTTCGGCGCAGACCGAGTTTCCGACAGTGATTTCAAAGCTCCTCGGGTTTTTTTGCTTTGCCGAGACAAAAGTACAAACCGCGGAAACAAAAGGAAGCGCGTTTTCTTCGGTAATTCCCTTCGTTTCAACGGATTTTTCCTTTGAAAACGGGTAAGAAACGCTTTTTATGTAGCCGTTCTGCTCTGAAATATAGGCGATTTTAACGTTCGTGTTTACGGTAAATTTCAAAAAACCGTCTTGCAAAATAACGTCCGAAACAAAAGAAAAACCGTCGGCTCCCAAAATTCTCGAGGAACTCTGAGCAAAGTCGGGAAGGGAAAAGTCGCAGGTATCTTTATATTCCGTTCGGCTGCGGAATATTGCCGAACAAGCGGGAAGACTGAATTTGTCCATAAAAAAACTCCTTTGCATATAAACTTGTTACAATATATGCAAAGGAATAAAACTATATTCCATCAGCTTTTATCGCGAATGAATAATTTGAGAAAAGCCCTTATAAATCCGGGCGGCTTCAATAATACTATTTTCAATAAACTCACCCTCTCTGACATTTAAAGGCAATAAATCCCGCGAGAATAAGAAGAACAGCCTCTATGCAAACGACGATAAGAGACGGAAGAAATGATGCAATGAGAATCCCGAAACCGATGCACAGGACGCCCACACCGAGAAGGGCGGTTATGTTTTTCAAAACAATCACTCCTTATTTTTCGCTTAATGTATAATATGCCGGAAAGTCAAATATGTTTCATAATTTACAAAATATTATAGACTTGAAGGCATATAAAGAATAAAATAATGGTACAAAAAACGATGAAGGAAAAAAGAAATGTCGATACTGAATAATATATTCGGAAACACTAAAAGCAAAAAAGAGTCTCTCGTTGCGGAAACCTTCAAAAAGCTGCCCGATTTGTATACCGAAAGGCTGAAGCTCTGTAAAATCACCGAGGATTTCGCTGAGGATATGTACGAATATTCGTCGGACAGCGAGGTAACGAAATATCTTACGTGGTATCCGCATTCGAGTATAACCGAAACGAAGCATTACCTTAAAATACTGCAGAAAAAGTATGCGGAAGGCGTTTTTCACGATTTCGGAGTCGTACTGAGAGAAAACGGTAAATTCATCGGCACGTGCGGATATACGACGATAAATTATAAAGAAAACACCGCCGAAATCGGCTACGTGCTTTCAAAAAAATACTGGGGACAGAACCTCATGCCCGAGGCGGTAAAAGAGGTCATGAAGTTCGGCTTTGAAAAATTCGGCTTTTCGGGCTATAACGCCAAATGTATGGAGGGCAACGACGCGTCGCAGAAGGTGATGATAAAGTGCGGAATGACGTTTGAGGGCATGTACAGACGTTCCATGTATATAAAAGGGGAATTCAAAAATATCATAGTCTATACGATAACAAAGGAGCAGTTTGAAGAAAAATTCGCGGATGAAACGTAATTGCTCCGCATAAAAATCGATTTTTTGGCAAAAATACGTTTGCAATGCAAAATTTGCAAAAAAGGAGATTGATTTTTATGTCAAAGAACAAGAACAGAAAAAACGAAAGCGAAAACTACGGTAAAAACAACGCGCAGACCACGGCAGAAAATAAAAAGGGCGGCGAAAACAACGCCGAAAATAAGAAGCGAGATACAGCAAAAGGTTAAAATCAAATCCGACGCTATAAAGCGTCGGATTTCTCTTTATATGAGTCCGTATTTCAATTTTACGCGTTCAAGCTTTTCAATCATCGGCTCGGATATGAACCAAAGGAAAAAGGCGCTTGAGAGGGCATGCACAAAGTCGACGGGTATTCCCGACGCAAACGACGCGATTATCATCTCGGGAGACGACGCGTCGGTCATCATTAAAAGAGCCGCAACATTCATAATTCCGCCGTATATCACAAACGTCGTAATAAATCCGAAAACAGTAAGCGAAATGCGCGTTTTCTTGATAAGATTTTTTCTGAAAACAGTTCCCGCAAGAAAACCTATGATTCCGAACGCAAACATCTGCCACGGCGTCCATGGACCCTGCCCGAAAAAATAATTCGATACGAACGCCGAAATCGCACCCACCATAAAGCCCGACTCAGAGCCGAAACATATTCCTGAAATAATGACGATTGCCGCGACGGGCTTGAATTCGGGAAGCATGAAAAACGCCGTTCTGCCCGCAACCGCAATGGCGGATAAAACGCTGATTATGACGATTTCACGCGCTTTCGGCTTCCTTTTTTCAAATACCAGAAAAAACGGAATAAGCGTTTCAAGAATAATAAGCAGGCTTATAAAATAGTATTTCCTGTCGCCGAAATAGTATATTCCCGAAAAAATTGTAAGAGGAATCGCAAAAAGAATAAGAGCCGCCGAAAGTATAAAACGCTTTGAGAAAGCTTTTTTGCCGCATGTTACGTCGACGGATTTTATTTCATTTTGAGGAAAAAAACATGCGATTCCCAGCGCGGCAAGGACTATAGCCGATATTTCAAACGCAACGTATCCAGCTGTGTCGAGCGTTACGAAATGCATAAGCTGCAAAGCGCAGCATACCGCGCATAAGGCAAGGAATAGCACGCCCGTTATTATTCTTGTTGCCGGTATTTTCTTCTTTTTTTTCTCAAAAAATTCATGTCCCGCATCGCTTTTTTTCGCACCGTAATCGTCGGGAAGGGGAGTTTCTTTTTTGCCGAGGGCATACAGTACGTCGCTTGCGGTAATAGCCGTAGGAAAAACGGTTTTCGCCATTCGGGCTGCGCTCGTCGTGTAAAAACTGTTTGCGCAGAAGAATTTTCTCGGAGTCTGGACGGCAGTGATACAGCCGTCGAAGAAAAGGGCGCATCTGTCGGCGTATTCCGCGCAGAACTCGACGTCGTGGGATACCATGAGAATGGTCGCGCCGCCTTTTTTGAGGTTTTCGAGAATTTTTGCGAAAACCGCCTTGAAATGCGCGTCCATGCCCTTCGTCGGCTCATCCATAATCAATATTTTCGGATTTTTAAGAAGTATCATCGCAAGAGCCGTTCTCTGCTGCTCGCCGCCCGAAAGATCGTACGGATGACGGGAGAGAAGGCTTTCTATACCGCATAATGCGCATATTTCCGATACCTTCGCATTTCGCTCTTCTTTTGAAAGACGGGAGTCCGTCATGTCGTATAAATCGAGGTAGACGGTTTTTCTCGCAAAAAGGCTCTGCGGATTCTGCGGAAGAACGCCGAGCAGATTTTCGTATAAATCAGGTATTTCCGGAATCTTTTCGCCGTTTATGTAAATTTCGCCTCTCTGCGCCTTTCTGAGTCCGGAAATAAGGGACAGGGCCGTCGTTTTTCCCGCGCCGTTTCCGCCGAGAATCGCGAAAAATTCGCCTTTTTTGACGTCAAGGTCAAGCCCCCTTATTACGTCGGGTAATTCCTTTTCGTACCTGAAATATAATTCTTTTACGGTAATCGCACTGCCGCTTTGTATATATTCATTGTCGGGAAAAGAGACGTTTTTGTCAATGTTGTGCTCACAAGCGTAATTTTCAAGCCACTTTTTGCCCTCGCGTACCGTAACGGGACAGTCTGATTCATCAGTGGTTTCGCAGAATACGCGCACGGGTACGGGTAATGCGCGCAGCATTTCGTTGTTTTCTCTTTTGAGAACCTTTCCGATGTTCTTCGGAGCGCCGTCGGCAATTATTTTTCCGTTTTCCATAACGATAATTCTGTCGGAAAGCGGGAAAGCTTCTTCAAGACGGTGTTCGGATAGGATGACCGTCGTGCCGAGCTCGTCGTTTATCTTTTTAAGCGCCAAAAGAAATTCGTGCGCGGCAATCGGGTCAAGCCTGCTTGTCGGCTCGTCGAGAATAATTACCTCGGGGCGCATTACCATTGTCGATGCAAGCGCAAGAAGCTGTTTCTGACCTCCCGAAAGCTCCGAAGTCTTTTTGTAAAAAAGACTTTCCATGCCGAAAAACGACGCTGTTTCGGAGACTCTCGAACGTATTTCCCAGTTTGAAAAGCCGAGGCTTTCAAGCCCGAAAGCAAGCTCGTGCCATACCTTGTCCGTTGCAATCTGTGAGTCCGCGTCCTGCATTACGAAGCCTATTTCGCTTACCTGAGTTCTTTCGTCGACGTCGGAAATATTTTCTCCCTTGTAAAAGATGCTTCCGTCAATGTTTCCGAAAGGGGAGACGGGCTTTTTGAGAAGCCTGAAAAGCGTGGTTTTTCCGCAGCCCGATTTTCCGCAGATCGTGATGAATTCGCCCTTGTTTATTTTCAGGTTTATATTGTCAATCGCTTTGTTTTCACTTGCGGGATATGAAAAACTCAAATTTTCGATTTTATAGATTTCCATCTTATCACCTCCCGAAGCTCGATAAATACGGGCGTTGCAAGCAGCGCAAAATACGACGCGAAAACGGTAAACGCGTAGAAAGAAAAGTCCGCCGTTTTTATTTCGGGAAAGCACGAAAAGTCCATTATTCCCAAAACAGCGCCGATTATAACGTAAGTCGAAAGCGACAGAATCCATATAACAGCTGCCGCGTCCCGCGTTGAAAATTTGTATATCGAAAACGCCGTCCTGCCCGAAAAGCCGTAGCCGCGCGATTTCATTGAGTCAGCCGTATCTATTGCGTTTTCAAGACTCCACGTTACCATAACGGACAGTATCGAAAGCCCGTTCTTGATTTTGCCTGTTACGCCTTTTTGGTTTGCGTTTCCATGTACGCACTTGTGTGCGTCGGATACTTCCTTTAAGCGCGAAATAAACTGCGGCACAAAGCGAAGCACCATCGAAAGG
>JAEESG010000047.1 GCA_016286245.1 Clostridiales bacterium
GCGCACGCGTGGTTTTTCTTCATGATAAGCGTATCGCCCGCGCTAAATTTTTTATTCTCCGCCATAACGTCATCCCTCTCCGTTTACGCGCGATTTGAAGGAAAGAACGTTTACCGCCGCGAACACCGCGACGACGATTCCGACAATTGCTATAAGCGAGTATGCGCTGTCAAGTCTTTCAAAAAGCGCGGCCTTGGGGTTATTTTCAAAAAATTCGACGGACGACTGCAGCGTCAGCGTGGATCTTGCTTTGAGGTACGCCGACACCTCGTCTGAAAACGCCGTATGCGTAATATACGCGTTTAACGCCGATCTTAATGCCTTTATCAACACGGAAGCGCCGAAAACAAGTTTTATCGTAAAAAGGCTTCTTTCGTATTTTGCACCGAACTCGTCCTTCAAGAGCTTTGCGCACTTATCCGTCCAAAGTTTTATTCCGACTATCATCAAAGCCGCAAGCGCGATTTCGAACGCAATTATCAAAGCCGTGCCGAGCCCCGATTTTATAAACTGCGCGCCGTTTATCTCCGATGTCTCTTCAAGCGAGAAGACGCGCATATACAGCGGTTCGAGGTAGAAAAGCAATACCGTATCGAGAGATGTGAAAACTATCAAAAAAGCGCATATTATCTTATCTTTGACGCTTGATTTTTCATAAGCGGAAAACGCCGAAACTGCAAGTGCAAGCGCAATACCGCATATTATGCCCGGCAGAAAGTCTTTTCCCTCAAACACCGCGTCGGTACTGAAAAGCGCGGCGCAGCCGAAGCAGAAGCAGCTAAGATTTATGCGTTTTTTTACAAATTTACCCTTATTTTCCGCTCTTATTCCGGACAATTCGTTTGTCAGATTTTCGTTATAAATTTCGTCTTTTCTTACGGTATTTATGAAAAGAAACGTTCTTACGAGATATATTACGCCCAAAATGAGGCTCAGCACCGCACAGAACAGCACGACGTACGGTTTGAGCGTGCTTATGCGGAAGCTGTACTCCGCCTGCGCGCTGAAATCGAACTGTTCCTTCTGTCTGAAAAGCTCGAGAATTTCGGGCATGAAAGAAAGAACACTCTTTGCCGCAACGAAAAACAGTGTATACGTTTTGGCGTTTGCGACCGCCTTTACGCTCTGCCCGTTACCCTTGCGCATGAGCGTATATTCAAAGCCGGAATAAAAAAGTCCGAAAAATGCGCAAAGAATTATTATTTCGAGCACCGACGAGAAAAAAGTGAGCGGCAGCGTATTCGACGTATTTGAAAACACGGTAAGCGAGAGCGCGAATTTAAGCGCATACAGCCATATCATATAAAACGACAGCTTTTTTGCGCTTTCAAAATATCCGTCAATATCGCCGAGTTTATCGAGCCCCGCGTATACAAGCAATGCGCCGAGCGCGTCGGGAAGCACGTCGATTATATTTACGTTCGGGTTGAAGAAAAACGCAAGTCCCGCCGCGATAAGCACGTATTCGGTTTTTATATTTATTCTTTTGATTTTTGTTTCGTCTTTCTCCATATATTTTTCCCCGGTTTATGAAATATCTTTATATCTGTAAATATTCTTTATGAGCGTGGTTTCTTTTTCCGTTCCGACGTCCGTCGTTACGGTTTCGACAATTACGGGAAGAGCCATATCCGACTCGACGTCGGTTCTGAATTCGCCGTCGTTTTTCATTATTTTATAGGAAAGCTCGTACACGCCGAAAACCGCCGCTTTGCCGTTATAGGTATAATTTTCGTCGTTTTCGGGCGTTTTTGCGAGTTCCTTTACGTTTATATCGTAAATTCTCTGCATGGAAAACACTTTATCGGTCGGGTGTTTTTCAAAGCCGTCCGGATTTTTTACGTATTCCTCCGCAAAAAGTTTACGGTATTCCTCGTATTTTCCGCCTATCACTATATCGAAATACTCTTTGAAAAACTTTTGTCCCGCGTCGAGCTCTGTTTTTTCATATTCGTCGAGCACTATCTTTACGCTTCCCGTGGAATTGGGGATTTCATAGTAAATATTTCTGTTTTTTTCCAGATACTGCGCGTCGTCGAATATATTTTCGTCGTAATCGGGATTATAGTAGTTTATATGGCTTTTTTCGGCGTTTTCATCCTGTTTTCTTCCCTTTTTGAGTGCGCCCTCGACAAAGTACAGCAAAGCGCACAAAACCGCAAGAGAGGCAAGAACGCAGGCAACGATTACCGCCGCCTTTTTGAGCGCCTTTTTCTTTTGCGGCAGAGTGGACGGCGTCTTTTTATCGGTTTTTTTTGAAAATTTCTCGTTGAATTTCATTATTTTTTCATTTTTTCGTTTGCTTTTTCGAGAATTTTATCCTTATCGACTATCATTCTCTCGTGCACGGCGCTTCCTATGACTCCCGATTTATCGTACGCCGTGATTTTGAAGACGAGTCTTCTGCCGTCGATTTCGACAAGTTCGCTTTCCGCAAACACGGTCATTCCCGTAGGCGTCGGGGACGTATGCTTTACGCCCATGGATATTCCGACCGTCGTCTGATTTATGCCGAGTTTTCCGCTTAAGCTGTTTATCGCGGACGCTTCCATAAGCGCAACAAGCGCCGGCGTTGCGAAAATGTCGAGTTCTCCGCTTCCCATCCTGCGCGCGCATTTACTGAGGCTCACTATTGCCTCTTCTTTTCCGACAAGTCCGATTTTTATCATTTCATTTACCGCCTTTATTCTTTCCTGCCGCTTTTTCCGACAGTTTTCTTATTCTTTCCTTTTCCGCCTTTTCATCCTGCTCTATCATTTCGTCCGTTGCAATATGCATATAGCATCCGTAAAGGAATACCGCAGTATACAAGAGCCATGCCGTCTGCGCGATAAGTTGTGCGAGCGGCAGGTACGATTTTATACCGAGTTTGGTCATAACCGCGGAAATAATCGCGAAAACCGCAAAGGTTGCCATGAGCGTCTTTGCGAAATTCGCTCTTTTTATGCCTTTTTCGTATCCGCAGTACTTACACAGCCCCGTTACCGCCTTTATAATCATGGTATTCAGGTACACGAGAAGCGCGGTATACGCTATACTTTCGCAAAACGCAAAAATTCCGTTTCCGAGGACCGGGTTTTTAAGAAGCGCGGCGTCGGCTATCTGCAAAGTGCTGTATGCGGCGCAGTATATGCCGAAAACTATCGCGCTTATTTTTGCGTTTACGAAATCTTTGCCGTAGATGCTTAATTTTTTCAGCGCCGCGTACATAAGGTACGCGCCTACGACGAGCACGGGCGGCAGCACCTTGAAGGTCAGCAGCGTTATATATCCCGAAAAAAGAAGTCCGAGTCCCATTATTTATCCGCGTCCTCTTCTACGAACGGCATTCCCGCTCCGTGGCACTTTTTATACTTTTTCCCGCTTCCGCACGGGCAGGGGTCGTTTCTTCCGACCTTTTCCGCCGCCGTCTTTCTTATCGGCTCTTTTCTGGCTTCGGGTTTTGCGCTGTTTCCGTAAACGCTCTTTCCGAGGTCAGCCTTTGCTCTTGCCTGAGGGCCGCTCTTCAAGCCGGCGGACGTCTCTCTTGGTGCGGAGGACGTCTTTATCTGCGACGTGGGCATTACCATAAGCAGCATTTTCGCGGTCTGTTCCCTTACGGAGTCTATCATTTCGTCGAACATATCCGCGGCTTCCGTTGTATAAAGGCTAAGCGGGTCTTTCTGTGCGTAAGCCTGAAGTCCTATGCCGTCCTCGAGGTCTTCCATTGCGTCTATATGGTTTACCCAGTGGCTGTCAACGTTACGCAGAAGGACAATTCTTTCGATATGGTAAAGCTGTTCCTTATCGAACAGTTTTTCTTTCTCCTCGTACTTTTTATGCGCCCGTTCGAGAAGCTCGTTTCTTATATCGTCTTTCGAAACGCCCGAAAGCTCGTCCTTTTTATAGTTGAAGTCGTTCGGTGTCGTAAGAATGCCGAGAAAATAACTTTTGAGCGATTCGAGGTTCCATTCCTCCGGCGCGTCGCCCGAAAGGAAGCTGTCGCACGCGCCGTTTACGTATCCGTCTATCATGCCGAGAATCTTATCGTGCACGTTTTCGCCGTCGAGCACCTCGCGTCTCTGGTTATATATGACCTCTCTCTGTTTATTCATCACGTTATCGTACATAAGAACGTTCTTTCTTATGCCGAAGTTTCTGCCCTCGAGGTTTTTCTGCGCGTTCTGAATGGTATTCGAAAGGATTGCCGCTTCTATCGGCGTATTTTCGTCAAGTCCGAGTCTTTCGACTACGCCCTGGATTCTCTCGCTTCCGAAAAGCCTTAACAGGTCGTCTTCGAGAGAAAGGAAAAATCTCGAAACGCCCGGGTCGCCCTGACGTCCCGAACGGCCGCGAAGCTGGTTATCTATACGTCTGCTTTCGTGTCTTTCGGTACCGAGGATATAAAGGCCGCCCGCCTCGACTACTTTCTGCGCCTCCGGCTTTATTTCCTCCTCGTACTTCTTCAATATCTGCGCGTACTGTTCCCTGAGTTTTAAGATTTCCTCGTTATCGGTCTCGAAATAACTTGTGGCGTCGTTTATCTGCTCGGGTGTATATCCGAGTTTCTTCATCTCGTTTTTGGCAAGGAACTCCGCGTTTCCGCCGAGGGTTATATCCGTTCCTCTGCCCGCCATATTCGTGGAAATGGTAACGGCGCCGAATTTACCCGCCTGTGCGACGATTTCGGCCTCTTTTTCGTGGAATTTCGCGTTGAGCACGGTATGCGCAATTCCGTTTCTGTTAAGCAGCGACGAGAGCTCCTCGCTCTTTTCTATGGACACCGTACCGACAAGCACGGGCTGTCCTTTTGCGTGGCATTCCTTTATCTGCTCGACTATCGCGTTATACTTGCCCTTTCTGGTCCTGTAAACCACGTCGGGCAGGTCTTGTCTTATCATCGGTTTATTCGTGGGTATTTCGATTACGTCGAGGTTATATATCTCTCTGAATTCGTCTTCCTCGGTGAGCGCCGTTCCGGTCATTCCCGAAAGCTTTTCGTACAGTCTGAAATAATTCTGGAACGTTATTGTTGCAAGAGTTTTGGACTCGCTTCTTATGCTTACGCCCTCTTTTGCTTCTATCGCCTGGTGAAGTCCGTTGGAATAGCGTCTTCCGAGCATTATTCTTCCCGTAAAAGCGTCGACTATAAGCACCTCTCCGTCCTTTACGACGTAGTCGATATCGCGCTTCATGGTGCCTCTCGCCTTTATCGCAAGGTTTACGTGGTCGGCTATCGTTACGTTTTCGGGCTCCGAGAGGTTTTCTATTCCGAAATACTTTTCGGCTTTTCTTATGCCCTCGGCAGTCAGCGTTGCGGTTCTCGCCTTTTCGTCGACGATATAGTCGCCGTCTATGTCCTCGTGGGATTCCTTGCTGTCAAGTTCCTTTATGACGTGCGCCCTCATTGAAGAAGCAAGTTTATCCGCCTTTTTATACATCTCGCTCGACTCGTCGCCGGGGCCGGATATGATAAGCGGAGTTCTCGCCTCATCTATCAGTATCGAGTCGACCTCGTCGACTATTGCGAAGACGTGTCCCCTCTGGGAGAGGTTTTTCTTTTCGGTAACCATATTATCGCGCAGGTAGTCAAAGCCGAACTCGTTATTCGTTCCGTACGTTATATCGGCGTTATACGCCTTTTTACGCTCTTCCTGCGTAAGTCCGTTAACTATAAGTCCGACAGTCAGACCGAGATAATTATATATTTTTCCCATCCACTCGCTGTCGCGGCGCGCAAGATAGTCGTTTACGGTTACTATATGAACGCCGCTGCCCGTCAGCGCGTTGAGGTATGCGGGAAGCGTCGCCATAAGCGTTTTTCCTTCGCCCGTCTTCATTTCGGCGATTCTTCCCTCGTGTATTACTATTCCGCCTATGAGCTGTACCCTGTAATGCTTTTTGCCGAGCACTCTCCACGCGGCTTCCCTTACCGCCGCAAACGCGTCGGGGAGTATATCGTCGAGCGTTTCGCCGTTACTAAGTCTTTCCTTTAACGCGCCCGTTACCCCTCTGAGCTCCGTTTCGCTCATTTTTTCGTATTTATCGGAGAGAGCCTCTATTTCACTGACAATCGGCATCATTTTCTTGATTTCTCTTTCGCTTCTCGTGCCGAAAATCTTGGTAAATACTGACATAATTGAATTCCTTTCAACAAAAACTTATACATAGTTATTATACATCAATATCTTATATATGTAAATATTTTACGGAAAAATTTAACAAATTACGCGCCGCCACGCACTTCTATTATCTCCCGTCCCCGCGTTTTTACGCGGCGCTTACTTTTGGTTATTGCTTTTTATACCGATATGTAGTACAATATTACCGATCGGTATTTTATTTTTATACGGAGGTCAAAAATGGAGCGTTACACTTTTTTCCCGCTTGCTTTCAGAATGAAATACATTAACCGCTGGGGGCTTATGAGAAATTCGGTTCCCGAAAATCTGCTCGAGCACAGCGCGGAATGCGCGATGCTTGCGCACGCGCTCGCAACTATCGCAAACGAAAAGTTCGGCAAAAACTACGACGTGGGAAGCATCGTAACCAAGGCGCTTTACCACGATATAAGCGAGATTTACACCGGCGACCTGCCGACTCCCGTAAAATATCACGACGCGCACATTTCCGCAAGCTACAAGGAAATTGAGAACAGCGCGCGCGAAAGTCTTCTCGAAAAGCTTCCGCAAGACCTGAAAGGCGCTTATTCTTTGGCTCTCGACCATGAAAGCGGAGATGAAAAAATCATTATAAAAGCAGCGGACAAGCTTTGCGCGCTCATAAAGTGCATACAGGAGCAGAAAATCGGAAACGGCGAATTTTCCAAGGCGCTTGAAGCGAACCGCGCCGCCGTCGAAAAGCTTGCCGAAAGCTGCGAGGCGCTGAGGTACTTTATCGACAATCTGCTGTGCGAATTTGAGCGGCCGATTGACGAACTCTGATATTTGAAAGGCAATTATATGAACTCAAAATATTCCTGCGTTATTTTCGATCTTGACGGCACGCTTCTCGACACGATAGAGGACATAAAGAATTCCGTAAACGTTACGCTTGAAAAATTCGGATATCCGGAAAGGTCGCTTGCCGAGGTAAAATCTTACATAAACAACGGCGCGTATCAGTTGATTTTCAAAGCGCTTCCCGAAAACGCGCGTTCCGACGAAAACGTAAAGGCCGTACTTGCAGATTACGTTGAAGTATACGCAAAGCACGTCTGCGAAAAGACGCGTCCTTACAAAGATATTCCCGAGCTGATAAGCAAGCTGAAAAGCGACGGTATCAAGCTTGCCGTCGTATCGAACAAGCCGGAAAGGCACGTACGCACGCTTCTTGATTTATGCTTTGGAAAAGGCGTTTTCGACTACTGTTCGGGAACGGGTGAAAATCTTCCGAGAAAGCCCGACAAAGAGTGCATAAGGCGTGCGCTCGATTATCTTAAAGTACCGCCCGATTCGGTGCTTTACGTCGGGGATTCGAGTGTTGACGTGATGACTGCGAGAAATTCGGAATTAAAGTGCGTGGGCGTTACGTGGGGTTTCGGCGGAAAACACAGTTTTGACGGGTATTCCCCCGACATCACGGCGGACAGTGTAAAAGAGCTTGAGAGCATTATATACGGTTAAACAATAAAAAGCGGCGAAGCTTACGCTTCGCCGCACGTTTTTTATTTTTTTCTTATCTTGCCATTTGCGCGTTTACTTCGTCATACACGTCGGTAACTTCCTTTTCGGGAGCTTTGGTAAGCAGGCTGACTATAACGTTTACGACAAGTCCTATGACAAACGCCGGGAGAAGCTCATATATTGCGAATATTCCGCCGAGATTTGCAATTACGAATTTCCATACGAATATCATTACCGCGCCCGCAATCATACCGGCGATTGCGCCGTATTTATTCGAACGCTTCCAGAACAGCGCAAGGAGTATTACCGGTCCGAACGACGCGCCAAAGCCCGCCCATGCGAACGATACTATTCTGAATACCGACGAGTTTTCGTTGAGGGCAAGTATTATGGCGATTATCGAAATAAGTATAACCGTGCATCTTGCGATTATCATCGACTTTTTACTCGAAAGCTTTATTCCGAAGACGCCTTTGGCGATATCTTCCGATATTCCCGACGCTGCCGTGAGAAGCTGCGAGTCTGCCGTCGACATTGTCGACGCAAGTATTCCCGAAAGAACCACGCCGCCGAGAATTGCAAAGAACACGCCGTATTCGCTTATTACGTTTGCAAGAAGAATAATTATTCTTTCTTTATCCACAAGACCCGCAACCGTTCCGTTCTTTTCGAGGCTGAAGCCTACGACGCCTATAAGAATTGCTACCGCCATTGCGATTACAACCCAGACGGATGCGACTCTTCTGGAGGTCTTAACCTTCTTTTCGTCGTTTATCGCCATAAATCTGAGGAGGATATGAGGCATACCGAAGTATCCGAGTCCCCATGCGAGCGTTGACGCGATTGTAAGTCCGCCGTACGGGCTTATTACGCCGCCGACGTTCTGCTTGAAGAGGGTGAAGTATCCTTCAAGCGATTTTGCGTTTTCGACAACGGCACCCATGCCGCCCGCTTTAACGACGCCGAATCCGAGCACAAACACGAGCGCCACGGTCATTACCACACTCTGGATAAGGTCGGTGGTGGACGCCGCGAGGAATCCGCCCATCGTCGTATATGCGACTATTACGACTGCCGAAATAATCATCGTCGTTACGTAATCTGCGCCGAAGAGTGTTGAGAACAGTTTTCCGCAGGCGGAAAAGCCCGACGCGGTATACGGAATGAAGAATATTATTATCGCAAGCGCCGCAACCGAGCGCAGGATTTTCGAGTTATCGTTATATCTTTTATGGAAGAATTCGGGTATCGTTATAGCGCCGCATTTCGACGTATAAACTCTTATGCGTTTTGCAACGATAAGCCAGTTCAAGTACGTGCCTATCGCAAGCCCTATCGCCGTCCAGGACGCTTCCGCGATACTTCCCGCAAGCGCAACGCCCGGAAGTCCCATAAGAAGCCATGAGCTCATATCCGACGCTTCCGCGCTCATTGCCGCAACGAGCGGAGACAGTTTTCTTCCGCCGAGGTAGAAATCGCTTGAATCCTTGTTTTTCTTTGAATAAATATAGCCTATTACAAGCATCATAAGAAGGTATGCCGCTATCGAAACAAGCATGATAATCTGTGAAGAAGCCATAATCATAAATCCTTTCATTTATTCTATAATGTATTGATTATAACACAAAAGTGAACCCGGCGCAAGGTTTTTTTAAAAATTTTCATTTTTTTCGGCAAAATTGCGGTGAAATTTTGCAGATTTTATGCAAAAATGAATATTTTGATGTCAAAATATGCAAAATTTGTCGATTTTCATTAAAAAAAACAAAAAAATCATTAATTTTTGCAAGTTTTTTCAAAAAAAATTTGTTTTTTATATTGACATCGCTTTTTTACTATGTTATAATTTGAAAAAATTAAGCAGAATCGGTTTGCTCAAAACCGTACAAGGAGGAATAAATATGAGTTTTAAGAGCGCATTTCTGAACGAGCTTATGGAAAGGGTTGAAGCGAGAAACGCCGGCGAAAAAGAGTTTCATCAGGCGGTAAGAGAGGTTCTCGAAAGCCTTGAACCCGTTATCGAAAAACACCCCGAATTCGTTAAAAACGGCGTTATAGAAAGTCTTGTGGAACCCGAAAGAATTATAAAATTCCGTGTTCCGTGGGTTGACGACAACGGAAACGTCAGAGTCAACAGAGGCTTCCGTATTCAGTTCAACAGCGCAATCGGTCCCTACAAGGGCGGTCTGCGTTTTCATCCCTCGGTTTACGAGGGCATTATAAAGTTCCTCGGTTTTGAACAGATATTCAAGAACTCCCTCACAGGTCTTCCCATAGGCGGCGGCAAGGGCGGAAGCGACTTTGACCCCAAGGGCAAGAGCGACATGGAGGTTATGAGATTCTGCCAGAGCTTTATGACGGAGCTCTCCAAATACATAGGCGCCGACACCGACGTTCCCGCAGGAGATATCGGCGTGGGTGCAAGAGAAATCGGCTACATGTTCGGTCAGTACAAGAGACTGCGCGACGAATTTACGGGCGTTCTCACCGGAAAGGGCATCCCCTACGGCGGAAGCCTTGCGCGCAAGGAAGCGACGGGCTACGGTCTGTGCTACTTCACCGAAGAAATGCTGAAGGACAACGGACTTTCGTTCGACGGAAAGACGGTTGTCGTTTCAGGCTCGGGCAACGTTGCGATTTACGCGGTTGAAAAGGCAACGACGCTTGGTGCGAAGGTTGTCGCAATGTCCGACTCCAACGGCTACGTTTTCGACAAGAACGGCATCGACCTTGACTGCGTAAAGAAGATCAAGGAAGTTGAGCGCAAGAGAATAAAGGAATACCTCGTTTACCATCCCGAAGCGGAATATCACGAAGGATGCAGCGGAATCTGGACCATCAAGTGCGACATCGCGCTTCCCTGCGCAACGCAGAACGAAATTGACGAAAACAGTGCGAAAGCCCTTGTTGCAAACGGCGTAAAGGCAGTATGCGAAGGCGCGAACATGCCCTCCACTCCCGAAGCAATCTCGGCGTTCCAGAGCGCGGGCGTTCTGTTCGGTCCGGCAAAGGCGGCAAACGCGGGCGGCGTTGCGACGAGCGCCCTCGAAATGAGCCAGAATTCCATGAGATACTCCTGGACGTTTGAAGAGGTTGACGCAAAACTCAAGGACATCATGGTCAACATCTATCACAACGCTTCTTCCGCGGCGGCGGAATACGGCATGCCCGGCAATCTCGTTGCGGGCGCCAACATTGCGGGCTTCTTGAAGGTTGCAAACGCAATGCTCGCTCACGGTGTGGTATAATTCAAAAACAAAAGAAAAGCAGACGCTTTTGCGTCTGCTT
>JAEESG010000144.1 GCA_016286245.1 Clostridiales bacterium
GAAGCGTTGAAAACCAGCAGCACAGACTGACGGCAAGCGGGCTTGATATCCCCGTAGGGCTCAAAAATCCCACGGAGGGCGACCTTTCCGTTATGATGAATGCGATTACGGCGGCTCAGCATCCGCACACGTTCATATACAGAGGCTGGGAGGTTGAAAGCACCGGAAATCTGCTTGCTCACGCTATAATGAGAGGGTATCAGACGGTAGACGGCAGAACGATTCCGAATTATCATTATGAGGACCTGCTTTCGGTTTACGAGTTATACAAAAAATACTGTCTTCAGAATCCGTCGGTTGTGGTTGACACAAACCATGCAAATTCGGGCAAGAAATACCTCGAACAGCCGAGAATTGCGTCTGACGTAATTCATTCCATGAAGCAGAACAATTCCATCAGAAAACTGTGCAAGGGCCTTATGATTGAAAGCTATCTCGTGGACGGCGCACAAAAAGTCGACGGCTGCACGTTCGGTCAATCAATCACAGACCCTTGTCTCGGCTGGGAAAAAACGGAAAAGCTGATTTATAAAATCGCTGACGAGCTGTAATTAAGACAGTTCCGTTTTTCCCGTATAAAGTTCGTAGTATCTTCCCTTTTGTTCAAGTAAATCGGCGTGGTCTCCGCGCTCAATAATTTCACCGTGTTCAAGAACCATGATTGCATTTGCGTTTCTGACCGTCGAAAGTCGGTGCGCGATTACAAACGTGGTTCTTGTGCTCATTATGGTGTCCATTCCTTTTTCGATGTTCTTTTCCGTTCTCGTGTCAACCGAGCTCGTTGCTTCATCGAGAACGAGAATGGGCGCTTTGCTTATTGCGGCGCGTGCGATATTCAGAAGCTGGCGTTGTCCCTGCGAGAGATTTGCGCCGTCTCCTTCGATTATCGTATCGTATCCGTTTTCAAGCTTTGTGATAAAACTGTGCGCATTTGCGGTTTTTGCGGCATCTATAACCTCTTCGTCCGTTGCGTCAAGTCTTCCGTATCGTATATTTTCTTTTATACTGCCGCTGAACAGATGAGTATCCTGCAAAACCATTGCAATATTACTTCTGAGTGTTTTAATGGGAATGTTTTTGATATTAACGCCGTCGATTTTGATTTCTCCTGACTCAATATCGTAAAATCTGTTAAGCAGATTCGTAATCGTCGTTTTTCCTGCACCCGTCGAGCCTACAAAAGCAATTCTCTGACCGGGTTTTGCGTACAGAGATATGTTTTTGAGAACCGTTTTGCCGGGAATGTATCCGAAAGTAACGTTGTTGAGCTCAACGTAACCCGAAAACTTTTCGGGTTCTTCTTTTTCTCCGATAAAACTTACTTCTTCGTCGCGGTCAATGATGTCGAAGACTCTTTCCGCGCCAGCAAGAGCGGAAAATACGGTATTCATCTGCTGAGAAATATTATTAATCGGGAAAGAAAATCTTCTCGAATAATTCGCAAATACCGTAAGAGCGCCCGGAAGCATACCCGTCGTGCAGATGAGTACGCCGCCGAATCCGACTGTAAGCGCGTAACTGATTTGCGACGTGTTGCTCATTATGGGACCTAAAATTCCGCCGTAAAAGTTTGCTTTGAACTGCTTTTCCCTGAGGTCGTCGTTGAGAAGCGACATTTCTTCGATGGAATCGCTTTCGTGGTTGAACATCTTGATAACTTTCTGTCCCGTTACGGTTTCTTCAATATAACCGTTTACGGCACCCAAAGCCGCCTGCTGCCCGGAATAATATTTTCTGCTCTTTTTACCGATTACGGCTCCGAGCTTTGCGAAAATCGGGACGAAAATTACGGTAATAAGCGTAAGATATATATTTGTCGTAATCATAAAAACAAGCGTGCCTATGAGCGTTACCGTACCCGAAATAAGAGAAACAAGCGAGTTGTCGAGCATCGTTCCTATATTGTCGACGTCGTTCGTAAAGCGGCTCATGATTTCGCCCGTGGGGTTGTTGTCAAAATATCTTATGGGAAGCTTCTGAAGCTTTGTAAACAGTTCGTTTCTTATGTTTTCAACGGCTCCCTGTGATACAACGAGCATAGTTCTGCTTTGCAGGTAGGAAGTCAGAATTTCTATCGCGTACACCGACAGAAGAATTATAAGC
>JAEESG010000145.1 GCA_016286245.1 Clostridiales bacterium
CAATAATTAATATATTATTTTTTTTGCTTTTTTGCTATTTTTACAATCTTTCCTGGCGCTGTCTCGAAATATTGATTATTCCCTCGGGGAGCACCTGAAGATTATCGAGCGATCTTCCGGTTCCGATAACCACGCAGGTTGTCGGGTTATCGGCTATATACGTCTTTATCCCGCAAGCCTTTTCGATGAGTTTGTCCATACCGTAAAGCAGGCTTCCGCCGCCGGTCATTATAATTCCGTTTGCGGCAATATCACCGACAAGCTCCGGCGGAGTGCGTTCTATTACGTGGCAAACCGCGTCGGCAATGGCGCGCGCCGTAGGCGCCACGGCGTCCGCAACCTCGTCGGACGAGATCGTTATCATCTTCGGCAGGCCTTCTTTCAAGCATCTTCCCTTGACTTCCATAATGTACTGATTATCGTACGGAATGGCCGCGCCGAGCTTCTTTTTTATTTCCTCGGCGGTAACTTCGCCTATGAGAACGTTATATTTGCGCCGTATATATTTGATGATCGCTTCGTCGATTTTGTTCCCCGCGAGTTTAAGCGAGTCGGACACGACTATTGAGCCCAGGGAAATTACAGCAACGTCGGTCGTTCCTCCGCCTATGTCGACTATCATGTGTCCCTCCGGCTTTGATATATCTATTCCCGCTCCTATCGCCGCGGCTATCGGCTCTTCGATGAGATACGTCTTTTTTGCACCCGCCGCTATCGTTGCGTCGTAAACCGCCCTCTCCTCGACCTCGGTTATTCCGCTCGGAACGCACACCATTACGCGAGGTTTCAGAATACTCGGCCCCGTCGCCTTGCGGATGAAGTGCTTAAGCATTTTCATCGTAACCTCGTACTGCGAAATGACTCCGTCCTGCAAAGGACGTATCGCAAGTATGTTGCCCGGCGTTCTTCCGAGCATAAGCTGCGCTTCTTTTCCGATTTTAAGGACTTTTCCGCTCGCTCTGTCAACGGCGACGACGGACGGCTCCTCATAGACAACGCCTTTTCCTTTTACGTACACGAGTACCGTTGCGGTACCGAGATCAATCGCTATATCGTTCATAAACGTCTCCAAAAAATAATTTTATTACGAAAATATTATACTATATGCTGTTTCAAATTACAATAAATTTTACCGTGCGCATTCAATTCTGTTTCTTTTTTCTCCGGCAAGAAAAGAATCTATGTTTTTACAGGTTTCGTCGAGAAGCCTTACCCTCGTCTCATACGCTCCCCACGCCATGTGAGGTGTGAAAATCACGTTTTTGAGGTCCAAAAGCTCATAAAACGGCGATTTTTCGTCCATCGGCTCCTTTGAATACACGTCCGTTGCAAAACCTGCGATTTTTCCGCTTTTTACCGCCTCAGCCACGGCTTTTTCGTCCGTAACTCCGCCGCGTGCGACGTTGACGAAAATGAGGTTTCTTTTCGCCCTCTCAAGAATCTCCTTATTTACGCTTTTTTCCGTTTCTTCGTTGAGCGGCACGTGAAGCGAAACAATATCGCTTCTCTCGAACAGTTCTTCAAGGCTTACGCACTCGATTTCGTCCGATTTGTTCTTTCTGCACGTTATTACGCTGCATCCGAGTGCTTTTGCGGTCTGCGCAACCTTTTTTCCTATGTTTCCGCAGCCGTAAAGCCCCCACGTTTTGCCTTTCAGTTCGTAATAAACGGGTTCAAGGCAGTTCATAAGCCCGCTTGACGCGTACTCTCCGCTTTTGCAGTAGTCGTCGTACTCTCTTATATGGCATGCGAGTGAGAGAACAAGGCTTACGGTCAGCTGCGCGACGCAGTCGGTGGAATAACCTTTCACGTTGCAGACGGCGATATTGTGTTTTCCCGCATATTTCGTGTCAACGTTATCGTAGCCGGTCGCAATTATGCACACAAGCTTTAAATTTTTCGCGCTTTCCATGACTCTTGCCGAAATCTTACACTTATTCGTTATTGCAATATCGGCGTTTTTCAGTCTTTCGCAGAGCTTTTCTTCGGGCGTCGTATCGTAAATTTCGGCGTCTCCGTATTTTGAAAAGATACTCATATCCATATCTTTTCCGGCGGTTGCCGCGTCAAGAAACACTATTTTCACGCTTTT
>JAEESG010000048.1 GCA_016286245.1 Clostridiales bacterium
GCAAAGAATCAGTACGCGCACGGCTATCCGTGGATAAAGGAAGACGAAGACGCCGAAGGCACCGACAGAATATTCGTGGGCGCGTCCTATAAAGGCGAAGCGTGCGACGGATATGCAAGCGGCTACAATGACTTCAATTCGGGAAGCGACACCGAAAACGCGTACGGCAAAGGCGCGCTCAAGGTAACTCTCGAATACGACGCAAAGGGCATTGAAATCAAAAACGCACTGCTTCAGATTTGCATAGACGACTTCCAGGCGGTAAGCTTTGAAAGCGGTTATTCGGTTAAACTCAACGGAAAAGACGCTCCGTTCATTTCGGAGCTGCTCAACCACGTTGACCAGACGGGCCCCACGTCGTATATCGTTTCGGCCATAATCCCGTCGGGCTTTTTCGAGGAAATCGCGTCGGGAAAGCTTGAAGCGGAAATCGACGAAACGACGGGTATCGGCGACGGATATGCCGTGGATTTCGTAAAACTGCTTGTAAACTACGATGAAAACGTGTTTACCGGAACGTTTTCCGGAAAGACCACTCCCGGCGCTGCAGTAAGACTTCTCGGAACGTCTACGACGATTACGACCGACGAAACGGGCGGCTTTGAATTCAAGGCGGTTCCCGGACTCAACGCAATCCGCGCGTCCAAGAGCGGATACGAAGAGGGCTATGCATTCGGCATAGTTCTCGACTCCGATACGGAGTGGAAACCCGAAGTTTATCTTAACGAAGGCGAAAGCACGCCCGACATCGACTTTTCAGCGTTCGGAGAGACGGAAGCGTGGGAAAAGGCTTCCGAATGGGCTGAAGAATGGCTCAAAACGGCGGACAAACTCGGACTTATACCCGACTGCTTAAAGGGCGCGGATATGACCGGACGTATAAATCGCAGGGAATTTGCTTCGATTGCGGTTAAGGTTTACGAAGCGCTCGCACAGATAAAGACGGAGCCGATAGCACAGAATCCGTTTTCTGACTGCGACGACGTCGAAGTGCTCAAAGCGTATAACGTAGGCATCACCGACGGAACAGGAGAGGGCGAATTTTCACCCGAAAAGGGACTTACCCGTCAGGAAGCGGCGACAATGCTCACGCGCGTTTACAAGAAGTACGCGATACAGGGCTGGACGTTAAAGACGGACAGAGCCTTTGACGAGGTGTTCAAGGCGACCTTCACAATGCCCGAGGCGTTTGCGGACGACGCGGACATCGACTCGTGGGCAAAGGACAGCGTTTACTTCATGAAGGCAAAGGAAATCATCAACGGCGTGGGAGACAACAAGTTTGCTCCCAAGCACGGCGTATCCTCGGAAGAGGCTGAAAGCTACGGCCTTGCAACGAGGGAGGAAGCTCTCAAAATCGCCGTCGGCATGGTAAACAACCTCAAATAATTGAAGTTTTCAAAACGGCTGCCTTGCGGCAGCCGTTTTGCTTTATAATTTCGGAAAACGAGAGAAAGAATGAAAAAAATCACTATCGGAATACTTGCGCACGTCGATTCGGGAAAAACGACGCTTTCGGAAAACCTGCTTTACTTATCCGGGGTTATCCGCAAAATCGGCAGAGTCGACAACAAAGACGCGTATCTTGACAGCGATAAAATCGAAAGAGAACGCGGAATAACCATATATTCGAGCAGCGCGAAAATGACGTTTGAAGATACCGACGTGTACCTTATAGACACGCCCGGACACGCCGATTTTTCGCCCGAAACGGAAAGAACACTGTGCGTTCTTGACGCGGCGGTGCTCCTTATAAGCGCGCCCTCGGGCGTGCAGAGCCACACCGAAACGCTGTGGAAGCTGCTTTGCGCGTACAATATTCCGACGTTTGTTTTCGTAAACAAAACCGATATCTGTCAGAGAACGAACAAGGAAATCATAAAGGAGCTCAAAACGAAGCTTGACGGAAATATCGTCGATTTTACTCGAAAGGACGACGCTCTTTTTTGCGAGGAAGTCGCGCTCTGCTCCGAAAAACTCATGGCTTCCTTTGACAAAAACGAGGATTTTGATAAAAACGATATTGCCGCCGCCGTTTCCGAAAGAAAACTGTTTCCCTGCCGCTTCGGCTCGGCGCTCAAAGGCTACGGAACGAACGAATTTTTGCGCGATTTACTCGATTTTTCCACAGAAAAACCGCGGAAAGACGTCTTTTCGGCAAAGGTTTTCAAGATAACGAAGGACGAAAAGGGAAATCGGCTCACACACATGAAAATCACGGGCGGAAGGCTGCTCGTTAAGGACGAAATCGAATATGCGCTTCCGAACGGCGAAAAAAAGAGGGAAAAGGTCAATTCCGTAAGAATAATGTCGGGCGATAAGCAAAACGCCGTTTCCGAAGCACTTTGCGGCGACGTGTGCGCCGTAACCGGTCTTACGGGAACGTTTGCGGGACAGGGGCTCGGCGACGAGGAAAACGACGGAAACAAACTGCTCGACCCGATAATCAATTACAAGGTCAACGTCCCCGAAAACGCGAGCGCAAGGCAGGTGCTCCCGGCATTTTACGAGCTTGCGGAGGAAATGCCGGAGCTTAAAGTGCTCTGGAACGAAAAACTGCAGGAAATAAACGTGCGGATAATGGGAGAAATACAGCTTGAAGTGCTTTCGAGAGTGTTTTTTGAAAGATTCGGTATAAACGTTTCGTTTTCTTTCGCAAATATCGCGTATTACGAAACGGTAAAGAAAAGCGCCGTCGGTACGGGACATTACGAGCCGCTGCGGCATTACGCCGAGGTGCAGCTTCTGGTAGAGCCGCTAAAGAGGGGCGCGGGAATTGTGCTTGCGCGCGACTGCCCCGAAAATATGCTCGAAAAGAATTTCCAGAACCTCGTTATGACGCATCTTGCCGAAAAAACGCATATAGGCACGCTTTGCGGCTTTCCGATAACCGATATCAAAATAACGCTCGTCGCAGGAAGGGCGCACGTAAAGCATACCGAGGGCGGAGATTTCAGAGAAGCGACTTACAGGGCGCTCAGATGCGCGCTGAGAAAAGCGGGAACGGAGCTTCTTGAGCCGTATTACGACTATACGGTAGAGGTTCCCGAGGAATGTACGGGACGCGCCATGACCGACCTTCAGAAAATGGGCGCAAGGCTGTTCAATCCCGACATAAAGGACGGATACGCCGTTCTCACGGGAAGCGCGCCGGTGTCGGAAATGCGCTCGTACGCGTCGGAAATCGCAGGCTATACCAAAGGCAGGGGAAAATGCGCCTTTTTCTTCTCCGGATACGAAAAGTGCCACAATTCCGACGAAGTCGTGCAAAGCGTAGGATATAATCCCGACGCGGACCTTGAAAACACCGCCGATTCGGTGTTCTGCTCGCACGGCGCGGGCTTTGTCGTAAAGTGGAACAACGTCGACGAATACAAACATACCGACGCCGGACTTGAGCTTGATACGCCCGAGGAGGAGAAAAAAGAGCGCATAAGAAGATATACCGAAAGCATTGCGACCGACGAGGAACTGATTGCGATTTTTGAGAGAACCTACGGAAAAATAAACGTTCATAAGAAAAAGAAAAACACCGTAAAATCGCGCGATTTCGACTACGAAAAGCCGAAAAAACCTCAAAAACCGACGCAGAAAACCTTTACGGGAAAGGAATACCTGCTTGTCGACGGATACAACGTGATTTTCGCGTGGAATTCTTTGAAAAAGCTGTCCGAAAAGGACCTCGACCTTGCAAGAAACGAGCTTATCAACACGATGTGCAACTTTGCCGCGTATAACGGCTGCGAGGTTATCGTCGTATTTGACGCGTATAAGGTCAAGGGCAGTAAGGGTGAACTTGAAAAGATGCATAATATAAGCATAGTTTATACGAAGGAAGCCGAAACGGCGGATACCTATATCGAAAAGGCGACGTATAAACTGAGTAAGGAAAATAAGGTCAGAGTCGTAACCTCCGACTATTCCGAACAGCTCATAATCTTAGGAAACGGGGCGGTGCGCGTGAGCGCCGTGGCGTTTGCCGCCGAGGTGAGGGAAACGGAAAGGCTCATAAAGCAGGCAATCGACGATTACGAACTTGAAAACAGTTTAATCAAATAAAAAACAGCCGAAAAAAACGGCTGTTTTTATTATTAAATGAATTCGTTATTCTCCGAAAATGTCGAGCTGCGGAAGGGATGATTGAGAATTCTTTTTCGGCTCCTCGCAAAGCAGTACGGAAACCTTCATTCCGAGAATTTTCGACGCGGCGTTTTCGATAAATTCCGCCTTGTCTTTGTAATTTGAAAGATACGAGCGCGCAACCGAATTTGCGTAAATTTTGAGCGTGTTTCCGATAATTTCGGCGCGCGAATCCTTGAGCATCGAGTAACAAATCAAGTCCTTTTTTCTCAGCTCGTCGAGAAGCTCGCCGAAGGCAAGCATTTCCACCGCGCTTTCGCTTTGCGCAGGCTTTTCAACCGCTTTTTCTTCCGTAATTTCCACCGGTTTTTCCGATTTTTCCGCGTCTTTTTCAACCTTTTGCGGTTTTTCTGTAATTTCAGTCTCTTTTTCGGACTTCGGCTCGGGCTTCGGCTCAGCCTTTTCTTTCGGCGCGGGCGCCGCTTTGGGCGCTTTTTCGGGTGCGTTCATTTGCGCTTTTGCGGGGGAGTTTTGCAAAACCGTCTTTCCCGAAAGGTCGGCTTCAAGCTCCGAAAGGCGCTCGAGAAGCGCCTCGTACGAGTTGTCAAACCGTGCGTCGCACAGTTTTACGAGGGCAAGCTCCATGACCGTTCTCTCGGAAAGCCCGTTTCTCGTCAGTTTATTCTGCGCCTGCTCGGTGATTTCGAGGGAATAAACGAGGCGCTCCTTCGAAAAATCGTTCTCACAGGCTCTGAGCGCCGAGATTACGTCGTCTTCGGCGTCTATAAGCGTCGACACGCTGTCGGACGCATATTTCATTATGAGAAGATTTCTGAACATGCGCGCAAGCTCGGCGCACAAAACGCCCATATCCTTGCTCGATTTATATATTTCCGCAAGCTTTTCGAGAGCGGAAGCGCCGTCTTTTTTCGCAATATCCGACAAAAGCCCGAGCACGGGGCCGCTTCCGACGATTCCGAGGGCTTTTGCCGCCGTATCCCTGTCTATTCCCGTCTTGCCGACGAAAAGCTCGAGCATGGACAGCGCGTCTCTCATGGCGCCCGACGCGAGAAACGCAATAAGATTCAGCGCGTCGTCGGTAATTCCGATTTTTTCCTCGCTTGCAATATATTTCAGTCTCGGGAGCATGTCCTGAACTGAAATTCTGTGAAAATCGAATCTCTTGCACCTCGACAGAATCGTCGCGGGAATTTTGTTGAGCTCGGTCGTCGCGAGTATGAACATGACATGCGGCGGAGGCTCCTCAAGCGTCTTTAAAAGCGCGTTGAACGCACCTTTCGAGAGCATGTGAACCTCATCGATTATGTAAACTCTTTTTTTCATCTCGAACGGCATAAACGCTACCTTGTCGCACAGGTCGCGTATGTTTTCGACGCTGTTGTTGGAAGCGGCGTCCATTTCGAGAATATCGTACGAGGAATCAAACGCAAGGCAGTTTTTGCACTTTCCGCAGGGGTCGCCGTTTACGGGGCTTTCGCAGTTGACGGCCTTGGCTAAAATCTTGGCGCAGGTGGTTTTTCCCGTGCCTCTCGAGCCGCAGAAAATGTAGGCGTGGGAGACGGAGGAATGTTCGATTTCCCCGCAAAGCACCTTGGTTACGTGGTCCTGCCCTATGACGTCGGCGAAAACCGAGGGCCTCCATTTACGGTAAAGAGCTATGTATTCTTTTTTGTTTACGCTTTCAGGCATAATAATTCTCCTTTGAAATAAGGTGAAACCGCATTGTCAGACGCAGTGAAGCGCGTCGTTCGTCTTTTCGTTGTAAAATACGCGGTTAAGGTAGAGCGCGTGCGAAGGAGCGGTGTCGCCCGCTTTTGTGCGGTCTTTTGAATTGATTATATCGGTAATTCCGCCCTTTTTTATATTTCCGTAGAAGGCGGAAATGAACGTTCCCGCCATTATGCGCACCATGTTGTACAAAAATCCGTCGGCGCACACGTAAAGGTCTATTTCGTCGCCGAACCTTTTTACGTCAAACGAAAAAACCTCTCTTACCGTGTCGTCGGCAATTTTCGAGCCTTTCGACATAAATGCGCGAAAGTCGTGCTTTCCGACGAATTCCTCCCCGACGAACGAAAGCGCTTTTTCGTCGATTTTCTGAGGGAAAAACAGCGCTTTTCCCTCTAAAAACGGGTTTTGAAACGGCGCGTTCCATATTCTGTAAACGTATTCCTTTTTTATAACCGAATATCTCGCGTGAAAACTTTCGTCGGTTACGAGCGCGTATTTTGCGGAAATTCCCGTGTCTCTCAAATGCGCGTTAAGAGCAAGCGGAAGCCTGCTTTCGGAAATTGCGCCGCGCGGCAGGTCAAAATGGCACACGTAATTGTTTGCGTGAACGCCCGAGTCGGTCCTTGAGCAGCCGTGCACGTCGGGGCGAAAGCCGAAAACGCGTTCAAGCGCGTCCTGAAGCTTTTCCTGAACGCTTTTTGCATTGTCCTGCACCTGCCAGCCGCAGTAGTTCCCGCCGTCAAAGGTTATGTTAAGAGCAAATCTTTCGTTTTCACTCATGTTTTCCCTCCGTCATATCGCATTCGCGGCGAGCGTGTTTACGTATATAACGAGCGCAGGAAGCGCTGTCATGCACAGCAGAAAAATTACGTCGAGAGCAGTTATTTTAAGTATTTTCATGCGCGTTCTTCCTACGCCTCCGCGGTAAAGACGGCATTCCATCGCGTTTGCAAGCTCGTCCGCGCGCCGAAACGCCGAAACGAAAAGGGGTACGAAAATCGGAACGAGCGCCTTAACTCTCTTTTTCAGGCTTCCCGTCTCAAAGTCCGCGCCGCGCGCCTTCTGCGCCGAGATAATCTTGTCGGTTTCCTCGAGAAGCGTCGGAATAAACCGAAGAGCAATAGACATCATCATCGAAAATTCGTGCACGGGCAGTTTAATTTTCGCAAGCGGGGACAGAAGTCTTTCTATCGCGTCGGTAAGCGACACGGGAGACGTCGTATAGGTGAGCATGACGAACGTTATGATGATAAGGCATACAATTCTGAGCGCCATGAAAACCGCAAAAGCGACGCCTTCAAGGTAGATTTTTACGGGACCGAGCTGAAAAATGAGGTTTTCGCCCGAGGTCCACAAAAGGTTTGCGACCGTCGTGAAAATGAGGATAAATAAAACGGGCTTTATGCTTTTGAGCACCATTTTAATACCTATTCCGGAAACCGTAACGAGCGCGGCCGAAAACGCGCAGATAAGCGCGAGGGAATAATAGTTTCTCGCGGTAAAAACGGCGACAATCAGAAAAATTATCGATATTATTTTAATTCTCGGATCAAGTCTGTGAATAACAGACCTGCCGGGAAAATATTGTCCGAGGGTGATGTCTGACAGCATTGTGTAAAAAATTCCTTTCTTTGAAGGATACAATCTCTTACTTTATAGTATATCACAAATTTTACGTCTGTCCAATATATTTAATTAATTTTTTATAAAAAATAAAACACTTTACTATTTTACAAAAGTAGGATATAATTATATTAACATAACGAAAAGGAAAAGGACAATGTCAGAAACGTATAACACACAACTTGTTTCCGCAAGCCTCGACCTTGCGGAAGCCATGATAAAAAACGGGGCCGAGGTAAGCCGCATCGAAGACAGCTTAAAGAGGATTTTCGAAAGCTACGGCGCCGTGCAGACCGACGTACTCACCATAACTCCGTCGATTGTCGCAACGGTCGTCTTTGCGCAGTGCGCGCCCATAACTCAGACAAAGAGGATAACCGAAACGGGAAACGATTTTGACGTGCTTGCAAAATTAAACCAGCTTTGCCGCGATATATGCGCGCAAAAGCCGTCGCCGGAAATCATAATGCAAAAAACGAACGAAATAAAGGAAGAAGCCGAAAAGGAGCCGAAAATCAAAAAAGCGGCAAGAAAAATAATTGCCTATATCCTTGCGGCAGGCGGATTTACCGTGTTTTTCGGGGGAAGATTAAAGGAATTTTTCGCGTCGGCGGTCGTCGCGGTGCTCGTCGCGTGCATCGAACTGATATTCAAGAAAAAAGGCAAAAACGCGGCGGTTTACACGTATTTTCTGACGCTTGCGGCGGCATGCTTTGCACTTGTGCTTTGTAAATTCATGGGCATCTCGTCGGATACCGTTATAATAGGCTTTATCATGATAGAAATACCGGGAGTCATGTTCACAAACTCGATACGGGACATATTTCTCGGAGATACGATTTCGGGAGCGCTCAAAGCGCTCGAATCCCTGCTGCTCGCGGCGTCCATTGCATTCGGCGTGGCGACGGCGTTCTTTATCCTTGGAGGCGTGCTGTAAATGAGAGAAACGGTAATTCAGATAATAAGCGCGTTTGTCGGCTCGCTCGGCTTTGCGATAATTTATAATGTTAAAAAGACGAATCTGGTTTTAGGCATGCTCGGCGGCGGCCTTACGTGGATAATTTACCTGTGCGCTTCACCGTACTGCGCGAACCTGTTTATTGTAAACGTTATCGCGGGCGCATTCGGAGCGTGCTACTCGGAGATTATGGCAAGAATCAGAAAGGTGCCGAAAACGGTGTTCATTCTTCCGTCGATAATACCTCTCGTGCCCGGAAGCGGCCTTTACTATTCGATTCTGTATATTTTCGGAAACCACAGGGATCTTGCCGACACGTACGGCGAAAACACGCTTCTTACCGTCGGAGGAATTGCCGCGGGGCTCGTAATGGTGTCGGTTGCGTTCAAATACGTGTCGAAGTTTTTAAAAAAACGCAAAAAAGCCTGAAAACGTAACGAAAAGGAGGGGAAAGGCGTGATAAAATTCGTATTGCTTCTTGCTGCGGCGCTGTATACGGTATATTTCGTAAAAAGGCCGTACGATATAATAAAATACGAAAAAACCGAAAAAACGGACAAAATTCTTTTTTCGGCGGAAGTCTTTACTGCTGCGCTTCTCCTTGTCCTGCTGCTGATTTTCGAAGAAAAAAAGATTTTCGTCATCGCTGAAACGGCGCTGCTCGCCTCTCTGCTTACTTCGTGCGTAATCTGCGTGCTTATCCGCATTGCGCATAAAACAAAAGCCGAAAACGACGTGATTTCTTTTGCGCGCCGCGAGGAAGAAATCAGGAAATTCCGTCATGACCTGAAAAATTCCCTTTACGGCGCGAAAATCCTCGTCGACGAGGGGGAAACGCATAAGGCGTCGGAGTACCTTGGAAGCATGCTCGGCGACGCCGACAATCTTGCAAAGGAAAAGGGCTGTTCCGATAACCTTATCGTAAACGCCGTGATGAAAAAACTTGAAAAAAGATGTGAAGGCGAAATAAAATTTTCCGCCGACATTGCAGTCGGAGACTTCCTTTCGGGACTTTCGGAAAGGGACGTCGCCGTTCTTTTCGGAAACCTCGCAGACAATGCGTACGAGGCGGTATCAAAGATTAAAAACGCCGAAAAATTCATTTCTTTTTCGTCGTCGATACGCGAAAAATGGTATATTGTAAATTGCGAAAATTCGTTTGACGGAAAGGTAAAATACGATGAAAACGGAAATATAATAACGACGAAAAAGGACGAAAAAAAACACGGAATCGGACTTGAAAGTATACGGAAAATTGCGGAAAAAATCGGCGGAAAACTTGAAGCAAAGCCGGTTTCCGGGGACGTTTTCCGGGTAAATCTCGTTTTTCCGAGAGAAAATAAGGACAAAAAATGATAAGAAAAGCAAAAGCTTCGGATATCGACAAAATCGCCTTGATTTACGAGGGGATAAACGACCTTGAGGAAGCGGGAAAGCTCTCTACCGGCTGGATTCGCGGCGTGTATCCCACAAGAGAAACGGCAGAAAGAGCGGCGGAAAAAGGCGAAATGTTCGTGTATGAAGACGAAAACGGAGACGTCGCCGCCTCCGCCGTGATCAATAACTTTCAGGACGGGGTTTACGAAAAATGTAAAAACTGGAGCGTAAAAGCGCCGAAAGATAAAATCATGGTGATACATACGCTGACGGTCGACCAAAAATGCGCGTCAAAGGGCGTGGGAAGAGCATTTATAGAGTTTTACGAAAAATACGCAAAAGAAAAAGGGTGCGTTGCGCTTCGGCTTGACACCAACGAAAAAAACGAAAGGGCGCGAGCCTTTTACAACAAGCTCGGCTACCGTGAAACGGGGGTTTTTCCGTGTGAGTTTAACGGAATCCCGAACGTAAACCTCGTGCTTTTCGAAAAATTGATATGAAAAAAGGCTGAAAATATAATTTTCAGCCTTTTGTTTTTTTCATTTTATTCGTGCGCCTGCGCCCACGTAAAGCCCGTTCCGACGGACACTTCAAGCGGAATTCCGAAATCGGCGACGTTTTCCATTTCCTCTTTGAGTACGGCTTTCGCGGCGTCGAGGTCCTTTTTTTCCGCCTCGACTATAATTTAGTCGTTCACCTC
>JAEESG010000049.1 GCA_016286245.1 Clostridiales bacterium
TAGTTATGACAAAATACGGCATTTCCGATATGCGTCTTTTATATGAAAACGACACGCGTTTTCTTTCACAGTTTTAAGGAGGTAGCGGAAAATGAAATTATCGATGAACTGGCTTAAAGATTACGTTGACAAATCGTTTGACCCGAAAGAGTATTCCGACAGGCTGACTCTTACCGGCTACAAAGTCGAAGGCTTTGAAGTTCTCGGAAAGGAAATAAACAACGTTGTCGTAGGAAAGCTTTTATCCGTTGAACCTCATCCCGATTCCGACCATCTCCTTATATGCATGGTTGACGTGGGAAAAGATGAACCCGTGCAGATAGTTACGGGCGCGCAGAACGTAAAGCCGGGCGAATACGTGCCCGCGGCGCTTGACGATTCGACTCTTCCCGGCGGCGTTCACATTAAAGCGGGCAAGCTCAGAGGCGTTGCTTCAAACGGTATGCTCTGCTCTCTCGGCGAGCTGGGACTCACCCTTAACGACTTCCCGTATGCTGACGAAAACGGCATTTTCCTTCTTAAAGAAGAATGCAAGCCCGGCGACGACATAAAAGACGTTTTATGCCTCAACGACGTTGCGGTGGAATTTGAAATTACATCAAACCGACCCGACTGCCTTTCGGTTATAGGACTTGCAAGAGAAACGGCGGCTTCCTTTGCCGTACCTTTGAATCTTCACACCCCCGTTGTACACGACGAGGTATACAACAACAAAACCATAAACGACTATATTTCCGTTACAATAGAGGACAGTAAATTATGTCCGAGATATACTGCAAGAGTCGTTGAAAACGTGAAAATCGGTCCGTCTCCGAAATGGCTGCGTGCGCGTCTTCGTGCCTGCGGCGTTCGTCCCATAAACAACATAGTTGACATTACGAACTACGTTTGTCTTGAATACGGACAGCCTATGCACGCTTTTGACTACAACTATCTCAAAGGCGGTAAAATCATTGTAAGACACGCAAAGAACGGCGAAAAAATAACAACTCTCGACGGCGTTGAAAGAAATCTTGAAGAAAGAATGCTCGTAATTTCCGACGCGGAGAAAGCGGTTGCCGTTGCGGGCGTTATGGGCGGCGAAAACAGCGAAATCATACCCGAAACGAAGACCATCGTATTTGAATCGGCGAACTTCAACGGTCCGTCGGTAAGAATCACGGCGCGCGACATAGGTCTTCGCACAGAAGCGAGCGGCAGATACGAAAAGGGCCTTGACAGAGAAAACACGCTTCCCGCAGTTGAACGCGCGTGTGAGCTTATAGAAATGCTCGGCGCCGGCAAGGTTGTAAAAGGAATAATCGACGTTTACCCCGAAAAAGCTCCTCAGAACGTAATCGACTTTGACCCCGGAAAAATCAACGAATTTTTGGGTACGGACGTGCCTCTCGAATCTATGCTCGACACCTTCAAGCGTCTTGACATCAGGCTTGAAAACGGAAAACTGTATCCCCCGTCATACAGAGCCGACCTCGAAGGCATGCACGACATTGCGGAGGAAGTCATCCGCATTTACGGTTACGACAAAATTCCGACGACGCTCTTTAACGTTCAGGTTGATATAAGCGGCAGAAACGCACGTCAGCAGAAGATGGTATCGCTGAACAATATGCTTACGCTCGGCGGATTTTATGAAGTACAGACCTACTCGTTCATCAGTCCGAAATACTACGACAACATAAATCTTGCGCCCGACGCGCCCGAAAGAGACTCGGTTATCATTTCAAATCCTCTCGGCGAGGACACGAGCATTATGAGAACAACCGCGCTTCCGAGCGTTCTCGAAGTGCTTTCGTTAAATCTCAGGCACAGAAACAAAAAATGCGCAATTTACGAAAATGCGAAAATATATATAAAGAAAGCCGGTTCCGAACTGCCCGACGAAAAGCTTTCAACTGTAATCGCTTTTTATAATAACGGTGATTTCTACAACATGAAAGGCGTCGGCGAGCAGGTTTTATCGGTGTTCGGAATTGACAAGACCGAAGCCGTGCCGAAAACCGACCTTCCGTATTTCCATCCCGGAAGATGCGCAGAACTTGTCGATAAGGACGGAAATTCATACGCGGTATTCGGAGAGCTTCACCCGACGGTTGCCAAAAAATACGGTTTTGACCTTCCCGTTTACGTGTGCATCTGCGACACGGAGAAGCTTCTTGCATACAAGGCCCCCGAAAAGCACTACGTTCCGCTTCCGAAATTCCCGGCAATCGAAAGAGACCTTGCTTTTGTGTGCGACGAGTCGCTTTCAAGCGGAAAAATCAAGAACGCAATCGTAAAATACGGCGGAAAGCTCCTTGAAAGCGTTGAGATATTCGATATTTACAGAGATTCAAAGCTCGGCGAAAACAAAAAGTCAATGGCTTACAGCCTTATGCTCCGTTCTCCCGAAAAGACGCTCGACGACAGCGACTGCGACAAAATAATGTACAAAATCTTAAACGGTCTGGAAAGAGATTTCGGAATTACGTTAAGATCATAACAAAAAAATGAAACCTCCGCGGAAAACGCGGAGGTTTTTCCTTTAAAACACTTGATATTTGGGGAATAATGTGTTATAATTATTGAAATTATTATATATTTTAGCGGTGTTACGAGGTAAATATGCCGAAAATTGACAAAACGGTTAAAAACGAAACAATATATATACTGTATTTTGAGATAGTATTAAGCGCGGTCATGCAGTCCGTTTTTCTCATTATCGGCAAATGGGACTTATCGGTGCTTCTCGGAAATCTTCTTTCCGGCTCTGCCGCCGTTCTCAATTTCTTTCTGATGGGGCTTTCCGTTCAGAAAGCGGTTGAAAAAGAGGAAAAAGACGCAAAAAAAATAATGAGAATATCTCAGACGTACAGAACGCTGTTTTTATTCGTCATTGCAGCAATAGGCGTATATTTCAGTGTTTTCAACACGATTGCCGCCCTCGTTCCCCTTTTCTTTCCGAGAATTGCGATAGCTTTGCGTCCCCTTTTCTCAAAAAAGAACAACACAGATACTCAAAACGGAGAAACAGATGAAAAGTAGAAATCGGAAATTTATCATTACCGACACAATTTTAATAATACTTATGATTTTACCTGTCGCGGCGGGCATTGTGCTCAAAATTCTGACGAACCCGTTATCGCAGGGTATAGAAATTTCGGGCGCAAAAATTTACTTTACGGTAGAAATGCCCGTTCAGCCCCTGTTTATTACCGAATCACAGGTAAATTCGCTTATAGTACTGCTTTCCGTCTTCTTTTTGTCGCTCTACCTCCCGAACGGAATCCCCGCCAAAGGCGGCAGCAGGCGTCAGGTATTTGCGGAAATGATTGTGGAAAAGACGGAAAATCTGGTAAAAACCAATATGGGCGATTATTTTCACGGCTTTGCGCCGTTTATCGCCGCGATTATGGCTTTATCAGCCTTTTCAAGCTTACTTACGCTCGTGGGATTGTATCCTCCGACGTCCGACATTAACATTGTCGGAGGCTGGGCGATTCTGGTATTCATACTGATTACCCACTACAAGATGAAATGCGGACCTATCTATTACGTACGCAGTTTTACGCAGCCCGTTCCGTTTTTAACGCCGCTTAACGTCATAAGCGAAATCGCAACCCCCGTTTCCATGGCTTTCCGTCATTACGGAAACATCCTTTCGGGCTCGGTTATCTCGGTTCTCGTGGCTTTCGGGCTTCAGAACCTTTCAAACATGATTTTTAAAAATCTGCCCGGCTTTCTCGGCTCAATCCCGTTTCTTCGGGTCGGTATTCCGGCAGTTTTATCCGTTTACTTTGACTTATTCAGCGGATGCTTACAGGCGTTTATCTTTGCGATGCTGACTATGTTATATATTGCGACGGGCTTTCCCGCGCAGGATTATGAAAAAAGACGCAAAACCAAATTAGCTAAAAACAATTAATTTTTCCGGAGGTATTTACAATGTTGGAACTGGCAATCGGTATTATTTTAGGCGGATGCGCTCTCGGCGCAGGTATGGCTATGATAGCGGGTATAGGCCCCGGTATCGGTGAAGGAAACGCAGTTGCGAAAGCCTGCGAAGCTATCGGACGTCAGCCCGAAAGCAAGGGCGACGTAACAACCACGATGCTCATGGGATGCGCCATTGCGGAAACGACTGGTCTTTACGCCCTCGTTATCGCAATTCTTCTCCTCTTCTTCGCTCCCGGTCATTTTGTAAACATTCTTATCAACGCTCTCGGTTGATAACCCTTTTTATAGGTTTTAAGGAGACATATTCATGCAATCACTGGATGTAATATCTGTCAACGTATGGGATATAGTTATATCTTTATGTAATCTTGTATTATTGTTTCTCATTCTGAAAAAGTTTTTATACAAGCCCGTTAAAAAGGTTATTTCCGAAAGGCAAAGCGCTATAGACAAGCAATATGACGACGCGCTTTCAGCAAAAACCGACGCCGAAGAGGAAAAGGCAAAATGGAAAGACAGGCTTGACCACGCGGACGAAGAAGCCGCCGAAATCATCAAAAAGTCAAACGAGCAGGCAAAGCTTCACGGCGACAAGATTATTTCCGACGCAAAAGACAAGGCCGGAACCATTATCAATCAGGCGCAGAACGAAGCGGAGCTTGAACGCATAAAGGCGAAAGCGGAAATCAAAAAGGAAATTGTCGACGTTTCCGCCGCTTTGACGGAAAAGCTTCTCGACAGAGAAATAAACGAGGACGACCACAGAGATATTATCAATTCTTTCATTGACAAAATAGGTAAAAACGATGACGCAGATAACTAAAGAATACGCCGAAGCTCTGTTTTCGCTCGGTGCCGAAAATAACGCTCTTGACAATTTCAGCGACGCTCTCGGCCTTGTTTCTTCCGTTTTTTCGGAAAATCCCGAATATTTGTCGGTGTTATCTTCGCCGAATATTCAGACCGACGAAAAGGCTTCGCTTATCGACGACGCTTTTTCGGACAGCCTGCCGGACGACGTGCTTGTTTTTTTGAAAGTACTGTGCAAAAACGGCGATATGAAGCTTCTTTTTCCGTGTATTGACGAATTCAAGTCATTATACAAGGTTTCAAATTCCCTTTCATACGTCAAAATTACAAGCGCCGTAAACCTTTCCGACGAAGAAAAGGATGCGCTCGTCAAAAAACTTGAAAAAACCTACAACGTTACAGTTCAGCCGTCTTATTTTGTAGACCCTTCTTTAATTGCGGGCATCGTTATAGATATGGACGGAAAAATAATCGACGGCAGCATTAAAAGCAATCTTGACAGAATCAAGGAAGTGATTACCGGATGAAAAGTACCGAACAGATAAGCAGTATCATAAAAGAACAAATCAAAAATTATAAAAGCAAGGTCGAAATGACCGAAACCGGCACGGTTATATCCGTCGGTGACGGAATTGCGCGCGTTTACGGTCTTCGCAACTGCATGTCGGGCGAGCTTGTCGAATTTGAAAGCGGCTCCTTCGGCATGGCGCAGAACCTTGAGGAAGAAACCGTTTCCATCGCCGTTTTATCCAATAAAAACGACATCAAAGACGGCTCAACGGTCAAAAGAACGGGCAGAGTTTTATCGGTTCCCGTAGGAGAAGCCATGCTGGGACGCGTTGTAAACGCGCTGGGCCAGCCTATCGACGGAAAAGGCCCGATCGAAACGTCCCACGAAAGACCGATAGAGTCGGACGCTCCCGGTATTATCCAGAGAAAAAGCGTGTCCGTTCCCCTGCAAACCGGTATTAAGGCAATCGACAGTATGATTCCGATAGGACGCGGACAGCGTGAGCTCATAATCGGCGACAGACAGACCGGTAAAACCGAAATCATACTCGATACGATTCTCAACCAGAAAGATACGGACGTTTTGTGCATTTACGTTGCCATCGGTCAGAAAAGCACGTCGGTCGTTCAGCTTGCAAACGAGCTTGCCTTGAACGGCGCTATGTCTTACACAATCGTAGTTTCCGCGTCGGCTTCCGAAAGCGCGTCTTTACAGTATATCGCGCCGTATTCGGGCTGTGCCATGGCGGAATACTTCAGAGAACAGGGCAAAGACGTTCTCATCATATACGACGATTTATCAAAGCATGCGGTTGCTTACCGCGCGCTGTCGCTTCTTATCAGACGTCCTCCGGGACGTGAAGCATACCCCGGCGACGTATTCTATCTGCACTCCCGTCTGCTCGAAAGAGCGGCATGCGTTGACGAAAAATACGGCGGTGGCTCAATTACCGCGCTTCCGATTATCGAAACTCAGGCGGGCGACGTTTCGGCGTACATCCCGACAAACGTTATTTCGATTACCGACGGACAGATTTTTCTTGAAACGGAATTATTCCATGAGGGAATCATTCCGGCAATTAACCCCGGTATTTCGGTAAGCCGTGTCGGCGGCTCCGCACAGCTCAAAGCCATGAAAAAGGTTGCGGGCGAGCTCAAGCTTCTCTATTCGCAGTATCTCGAGCTTAAATCCTTCGCGCAGTTCGGAAGCGACCTCGACGCCGACACAAAATCGCGTCTTGCGCTCGGCGAACGCATCGTGGAGGTACTAAAGCAGAACCGAAACTCCCCTATCCGTGTGGGATGTCAGGTTGCAATTATCTACGCCGTCATTCACGGCTTTTTGAACGACATTCCCGTAAATCAGGTTAAAGATTACGAAGATAAACTATATTCCGTTTTAGGTGCGGAACATAAAGATTTGCTCGAACGTTTTGAGAATAACTATTACGAGGAAAGCGACGTAAATGAACTCGAAAAAGTCCTTGAAAGCCTGAAATAATGCGAAAAACTTTGAAACGGAGGTGAAAATATGGGCGCTGACATCAAGGCGTTAAAAATCAGAATAAAGAGCGTTGACTCGACGCTGCATCTCACAAAAGCCATGCAGCTCGTCGCCGCGTCAAAAATCTGGCGCGCAAACGACGCAATGGCAAAATCGCGCTCATATATGGACGCCTTTGAGAAGGTTGTAGGAAACCTCTCGTCAAGCAAGGAATGCGAAAAAAGCCCTTATTTGTCCGCTTCATCTTCAAAAACGGAAAAAATGATAGTCATCGCGGGAGACAGAGGGCTTGCGGGCGGTTACAACGCAAACGTATACAAGCTTGCGAAAAAATTCCCCGACGTTGAAATCATTCCGATAGGAAAAAGAGCAAACGACAAATACTCAAAGTCTTCCGAGCCTGTTTACGCCGAGCGTTTTACGGCAGACACGGCGTCTGAACTTGCACGTTCCCTGTGTGAAGAATTTCTCGACGGAAAAATCGGAAAAGTTTCGATAATAGGTACGAAATACGTCTCCGCAATGACGCAGGAGCCGTACGTCAAGCAGATTCTTCCGATTGAAATAAAAGAAAAACCAATAAAATCCTCGATTATTTTCGAGCCTGACGAGCTTACCGTGCTTAATACCGTAATTCCCGAATACGTTGCAGGCTTTATCAGCGCATGCGTCAAGGAAAGTTTCGCAAGCGAAGTTGCCGCAAGAAGAATGGCTATGGATTCCGCCGGCAAGAATGCGAAAAAGATGATTGACGACCTGAAGCTTGCCTACAACCGTGCAAGACAAAGTTCAATTACAAAAGAAATTACCGAAATTGTCGCGGGAAACGACAATTAATTGATAAATTCCTTATAAATCAGAGGAAAGGCGTGAATTAAATGGAAAACTCCCAAATGGGAATCGTATCACAGGTTATGGGTCCTGTTGTTGACGTAAAATTTGAAAACGGACATCTTCCGGACATATATACCGCGCTCGAAATCCCCGTGGGCGAGCGCAAGCTCACCGTTGAAATCGCCCAGCACATCGGCGACAACACCGCAAGATGCATTGCCATGGCTTCCACCGACGGCCTCAAAAGAGGAACTCCGGTTACGAATACAGGAAAGCCGATAAGCGTTCCCGTAGGCAGAGAAACGCTCGGAAGAATATTCAACGTTCTGGGAGACGTTGTTGACAACGGTCCCGAAATAGGCGAAACGGAGAAATGGAACATTCACAGACCGGCTCCGGCATACAGCGAGCTTTCCACGTCGACTGAGATTTTAGAGACGGGAATCAAAGTTGTAGACCTGATATGCCCTTATTCAAAAGGTGGAAAAATCGGACTTTTCGGCGGCGCAGGTGTTGGAAAAACGGTTCTTATCATGGAGCTTATAAACAACATTGCAAAACAGCACGGCGGACTTTCGGTGTTCACGGGCGTCGGAGAACGTACACGTGAAGGAAACGACCTGTATTACGAAATGAAACAGTCGGGCGTTCTGAACAACACCTCCCTCGTTTACGGACAGATGAACGAGCCTCCGGGAGCGAGAATGAGAGTTGCGCTTTCCGGTCTTACCATGGCTGAATACTTCCGCGACAACGAAGGACAGGACGTGCTTTTGTTTATCGACAACATATTCAGATTTACCCAGGCGGGAAGCGAAGTTTCCGCGCTGCTCGGCAGAATGCCGTCGGCGGTTGGATACCAGCCCACGCTTGCAAACGAAATGGGCGCTTTGCAGGAGCGCATTACCTCAACGAAAAAAGGCTCGATAACCTCCGTTCAGGCGGTTTACGTGCCTGCCGACGACCTTACCGACCCTGCTCCCGCGACAACCTTCTCGCACCTTGACGCGACAACGGTTCTTTCGAGAACAATAGCTTCTCACGGCATATATCCCGCCGTTGACCCGCTTGAATCGACGAGCAGAATTCTTTCCGAAAGCATTCTCGGCAAAGAGCATTACACGGTCGCGAAGGAAGTTCAGCGCATATTACAGCGCTACAACGAACTTATGGACATAATCGCGATAATGGGTATGGACGAACTTTCAGACGAGGACAAACTGCTTGTTCAGCGTGCAAGAAAGATTCAGAGATTTTTGTCGCAGCCGTTCTTCGTTTCCGAAAAATTCACCGGTCTTCCCGGCGTTTACGTACCGCTTTCCGAAACGATAAGAGGCTTTAAGGAGATAATCGAGGGCAGACATGACGATTTACCCGAATCCGCGTTCTTATTTGTGGGAACGATTGACGACGCCGTCGAAAAAGCGAAGGGGTTGGCAAAATGAATACGTTTCATTTGATTATATCGTCGCCCGACGGGAACAAATTTGACGGAGACGCGGTTATGCTATCCCTGCGCGGCACGGAAGGCGACCTTGCCGTAATGGCGGGGCACGTACCGTTTGTTACCGCCGTTAAAAAGGGAAAATGTGAAATCACGCTTCCCGACGAAACGGTAATGGAAGCGACTCTTGACGGCGGACTGCTCAACGTCTCGAAAGATCTTGTAACGCTTCTTTCATCAAGCTTTAACACAAAAGAATGAAAAAAAGGCTCACTTTGTGAGCCTTTTATTTTTTATATTCATTTTTCGCACGACGGGCATATGTCGCAAAGGAAGCACTCTTTACATTTCGGGCTTCTTGCGGTACACACTTCCCTGCCGAACATCACGAGCCTATGACAGAAGTCCGTCTGCATATTCTTCGGAACGATTTTATCGAGTTCCCTCTCGACTATAGTCTGATTTGTGCTGCCTGTCAGTCCGAGCTTCCCCGAAATTCTTATACAGTGCGTGTCCGCGACAATTCCTCCCTTGTCGAAAACGTCGCCGAGAATGAGATTTGCTATCTTTCTTCCGACGCCCGAGAGACTCAGCAAATCTTTCATATTATCTGGGACTTTTCCGTCGAAATTTTCGACTAACTGCCTGCACATCTTACTCAAATCCCTTGCCTTCGTCTTATAAAGTCCACAGGAAAAAATGAGCTTTTCTATGTCCTCGACGTCCGCTTCCGCCATTTTGTAAACGTCGGGATAGGCTGCAAAAAGGTCTTTTGACACAATATTCACTCTTGCGTCGGTACACTGTGCCGAAAGTCTTGCCATTACGAGCAGTTTCCACGGGTCCATTTTGTATTCAAGACTGCATGCCGCGTCGGGATAGCGTTTTTCAAGTCTTTTTGCCGCAGTAAGCGCATTTTTCTTCTTATCAATATTCAAGGTATGCCTCCTGCGCTTTATAGTATTCAATTATTCCGTCTGCAAGCGCTTTACCTGAGCGTTTTACGTTCTCTTCCCACATTGACCACTCGTATTCTTCAACGTTTGAGATAAAGCACATCTCGCACAGCGTTGACGGAAATCTGTGATTTCTGGCAACGGCAAGCATCTGATAAGCGTACGGTCTTTCGTATCTGTTGAGTTCGTCGCAGACAACCGACGACACCGCCTTTGCAAGAGCTTTTCCGGCATCCGCGCTGTAAAGTCCCAAAAATCCCCTTATTTTTTGAACGTTCGAGCTCAAATCCATCGAATTCTGATGTACGCTGATTTCAAGGTCAGGGTCTGACGCCGCAAGATAAGTTATTCTGTCGACAAGCTCAAACGTTACGTCGGATTCTCTTGTCATAACGACGTTTGCACCGAGTTTTTCAAGCTCGTCTCTCAGCACGAGCGCGATAGAAAGGTTAATATCCGCTTCATTGAGCGT
>JAEESG010000146.1 GCA_016286245.1 Clostridiales bacterium
CAATATTAAAAAGTGCGTTTTTCATATATTTTCTCCTTATTCTGCCGATTTTTTATAATTATATCATATATGTTTTATGCAGTCAATAAAAAAGCCCCCGATTTTGAAAATCAAAGGCTTTTTATTAAAAATCAATCATCTTTCTTCCATTTGAAGCAAAGCATCGTCATATCGTCAAACTGACTGTTGCCGTTTATAAAATCGTCAACGGATTTTTTCACGTTTTCAATTATTTCGTACGAAGTGCACCCGCTTTTACCTTCAAAGCAGCAAAGAAGCCGCTCGTCGCCGAAAAGGTTATGATTTTTGTCTTCCGCTTCGGTAACGCCGTCCGTATACAGGCAGACAATGTCTCCCCTGTTTAACTGAACGGTATTTTCTTTATATTTAACGTCGTTCATACCGGCAAGGACAAAGCCGTTTTTAAATTTCAGGAATTCCGCTTTATCGTCTCTGAGCAGAACGGGAGCGTTATGTCCTGCGCTGACAAACGTCATCGTTCCGTTCACTATGTCAAAAACGCCGACCCACAAAGTTAAGAACATTTCCGCCTCATTTCGCGCGCAAAGTGAGTTGTTTGCGGTTGAAACGGCGTCTGAAAGGCTCGGAATATCCCTGATACAGTTTTGCAGTGTGATTTTGGAGGACGCCATAAACATCGCAGCAGGAACGCCTTTTCCCGAAACGTCGCCGATTACGAAAGCAAGATGAGTCGAATCTACGAAGAAAACGTCGTAAAAATCGCCTCCAACCTCTTTTGCGGCCTCCATGGACGCGCTGACGTCAAGCTGTTTCACACCGGGGTATGAGTCGTTGATAAGCGGAAGAAGCGAATGCTGAATGACGTTTGCAACCTCAAGCTCCGACTTAAGACGGCTTCTTTCAATAGCAAGCGTTCTCTGCTTTTCCGTATACGTTATGATTACTATCATCATTGCAAAGCCAAGAGCGTTTACGATTATAAACGGGATGGCTATCTGCTTTACGATATCCAGTGCCGTTTCAAACGGCTTAACCATAAGAAGCACCAGGCTCAGATGGAATACTTCCATCAATGCGCTGAGAAGCAATGCAAAAAGCGGCTTTGAAACGTAACTGTGCCATTTGCTTGAAACAAATCCGCAGATAAATCCGATACAGCAGGTTGCGACAACACATGCATAAGCCGTAATACCGCCCATTGTCAGCCTGTGTACTCCCGCAATAACGCCTGCGATAAGTCCGCCGAAAGGTCCGCCCGAAAAACCGGCAAGCATAGGCCCTATGTCGCGGACTGATATTACCGCGCCGTTCAGGTCAAATCCCGAAATATTCCCGTATATTCCGAAAACACCGCCGAGCAGACCGAAAATGATTGTATACTTCCACTTATTCTCCGCTTTTATAAATTTCTGAAGAATGTCGCTGCCGCCGATAAACGCCGAAACAACAAGTATTACCGCAAGCGTGCCTATCATTCTCGAAAACATAGCGCTTATATTACCGATCATACAAAAATGTCCCTTTCCGTGCCTTATTTATTTACAAAAACAGTATATCACCGTTTTTTTAAAAAATCAATATGAAAGCCGCGTCAAAAAATTAAAAAGAAAGCTCTGTATCAACAAAGCTTCCTTTTTTCGTCGACGGCGGCGGTCGAATCCGTGCTTATAACAATTTTTTATTTAGCTCTTTCAAAAAAAATTTCCCTCTTCGGATCGTCCTCTCTTTCAAAACAGTATACAAATCCCCGCAAACGCCGCAGCGACGAAGGGGAACACGATAATGCGGATGATTTGCCCTTTGCGGTTGAACCCGAACTGATGATATCCTGCGCAACCTTCCGTTTCAGGGTAGAAGTGCTGGAAAAAATGCGATTTTGTGAGCAGCATCCAGTCAAGGCAGATAATATCGAACGCTTTCCAGATGTACAGGATGAGAATGAAACGCAGGAAAAACTGCCAGAAGGTGAACCCGTTTTTTATGCCGTCATAACCGCTGTAAACGAATACGCCGATCATGATAAGAAGGCATATGACGGCAACGGTCCAGCCGAGCGCGTGT
>JAEESG010000050.1 GCA_016286245.1 Clostridiales bacterium
AGTAAATGACATTTTTATGCTTCTTCGTGGAACGATGCAAAAGCAGACCGGGTCATAACCGGACGGAAGCAAATATTTATATTACTCAAAGCGAGGGAAAGACAAATGTTCGAAAACAAAACACTCGTTTGTGAAGATTGCAAACAGGAATTTATCTTCACGGCTGAAGAGCAGGAATTTTATGCTTCAAAGGGATTCCAGAACGAACCCAAGAGATGCAAGGCTTGCAGATACGCAAGAAAGAACGCTCAGAAGCCCCAGAGAGAATACTTCACAACGACTTGCGCTAAGTGCGGCAAAGAAGCGAAGGTTCCCTTCCAGCCCACAAGCGACAGACCTGTTTATTGCAGCGACTGCTTCGCGGCAATGAAAGAACAAGAAGCTGCAGCAAAGGCAGAAGCTCCTGCAGTTGAAGAATCGGCAGAAGCAGAGCAGTAATTCTCGTTTGCAAACTCATAACAGGGTTTTTGTGCTTTTATAATTTCACGCTTTCGGAGTTTTATCTGCATTATCCCGAAAGAGTTTGATTCTATGTAATTACTGGCGGTAATCCGTATTAAAAAATCCGTATCAAAAACGATACGGATTTTTTATTGTTTTTTAAAAAAAATATTGCGCTCCCGCACTATTTATGCTATAATAAACCATATTATTTTTGAAGGGACTGAAAAAAATGACTGACAAAATCAAAATTGCAATCATAGGATACGGCAATCTCGGAAAAGGCGTGGAATGTGCTATAAAGCACAACAGCGACACCGAGCTTTACGGCATTTTCACAAGACGCGCACCCTCGTCGGTTTCCCCGCTTACAAGCGGTGTTCCCGTTTTTTCTGCCGACAGTATCCTTGAACATAAAGGAAAATTCGACATCGCGGTAATCTGCGGCGGAAGCGCAACCGACCTTCCCGTCCAGACTCCGGCTCTTGCCGAGAACTTTAACGTTATCGACAGTTTTGATACCCACGCAAATATACCCGTACATTTCAAAAACGTTGACGAGGCTGCAAAAAAAGGCGGCAACATTGCGATGATTTCGGTCGGCTGGGACCCCGGTATGTTTTCTGTCAACCGTTTGTATTCGGAATGTATTCTCCCCGACGGCAACAGCTACACTTTCTGGGGAAAAGGCATAAGCCAGGGACATTCCGACGCGATAAGGCGCATTGACGGCGTAATCGACGCACGCCAGTATACAATTCCGATTGAAAGTGCGCTTACCGCCGTAAGAGAAGGCAAAAACCCCGTGTTATCGACTCGTGAAAAGCATTTGAGAGAATGCTTTGTCGTTGCGGAAGAAAACGCCGACAAAGAACGCATCGCTTCGGAAATAAAGAACATGCCGAACTATTTTGCGGATTACGACACGACGGTTCACTTCATAACTCTTGAAGAGCTGAAAAAGAATCACAGCGGTATCCCGCACGGCGGTTTTGTATTCAGAACGGGTACTACGGGCTTTGACAACACGACAAAGCACGTTATCGAATACAGCCTGAAGCTTGAATCAAATCCGGAATTTACTTCCTCAGTAATAGTTGCGTTTGCACGCGCCGCAGTAAGACTTCGCAGAGAAGGAGTTACGGGATGCAAAACGGTATTCGACATTCCGCCCGCTTATCTTTCGCCAAAATCTTACGAAGAATTACTCGCTCACATGCTTTGATTTATAACACAAAAAAAGGTTCGGAAAAATCCGAACCTTTTTATTTTACTTATTTCAGTGGGTTATGCATCTTTCGGTGTCTTTATCGAAGAAGTGTGCGTGAGTGATATCAAACGCAACTTTTATCGTATCTCCGCTCTTTGCTTTCGAACGCGAGGATACTCTTGCAATAAGGTTATCTTCTTCGCCCATCGAGAGATACAGATATATTTCGGCACCCATAAGCTCCGTTACGTCATCCATGTCGTCAGCCGTCCAGTCGGTAAAGGTCGAGAGGTACATGGGCTCGTCGTGAATTGCTTCGGGACGGATACCCATTATTACTTCTTTGCCTACGTATTCGTTAAGTTCGGGGCTTTCCGATTTTTCGGGAGGAAGTTTGAACTTGCAGTTTGCAAATGATACGTAGAGGTCGCTGCCTTCTTTTGAAATCGTCGATTTTATGAAATTCATCTGAGGTGTTCCGATAAATCCGGCAACGAATATATTGCAAGGCAGATCGTAAAGATTCTGAGGAGTATCAACCTGCTGGATGATACCGTCCTTCATAACTACGATTCTCGATGCCATCGTCATAGCTTCCGTCTGGTCGTGCGTTACGTATATAAACGTCGTACCGAGGTTCTTATGGAGCTTTGTAAGCTCTGTTCTCATGGCTGCTCTGAGTTTTGCGTCGAGGTTTGAAAGCGGTTCGTCAAGAAGGAATACCTTCGGTTCACGAACTATAGCACGTCCGAGCGCAACACGCTGTCTCTGACCGCCTGACAAAGCCTTCGGTCTTCTGTCGAGCAGGTGTGCGATATCAAGAATTCTTGCGGCTTCTTCAACGCGTTTCTTTATTTCGTCTTTAGGCATCTTTCTGAGTTTCAGGCCGAACGCCATATTTTCGAACACCGTCATATGCGGATAAAGAGCGTAGTTCTGGAACACCATCGCTATATCTCTGTCCTTCGGCGCAACGTCGTTTACAATTCTGTCGCCTATATAAAGCTCGCCTTCCGTAATTTCTTCAAGACCGGCAATCATACGCAGAGTCGTCGATTTTCCGCATCCGGAAGGTCCTACGAGTATAATGAATTCCTTGTCTTTGATTTCAAGGCTGAAATCGTTAACGGCAGTAACTCCGCCGGGATACTTCTTGAAAATATGCTTTAATGTAACACTTGCCATTTTTTATATTCCTCCCAAGAATATGTGTAAACTATTATTTTTCCAAATAATTCAATATATATAATAACAAATTTTTTCGCAAAAATAAAGATGTTATTTTTCCGAATTTTTATCTCTCATTTTGTTATTATTGTACAACAAAATAAGAATTCAAGAGAATATCAAAGAATTATTGTGAATTCAAGAGAAAAACTTTATCACAATATACTATTTCATTTCTTTAACCGCTTTTTTCAACATGTCCTTTCGGTCGGTCTTTTCCCACGAAACTCCCAGGTCTTCCCTGCCTATGTGGCCGTAAGACGCAAGCTGCTTATATATGGGCTTTCTCAGATCAAGCATCTCAATTATAGCCGCCGGCCTCAGGTCGAAGCATTTATTTATTGCCTTTTCGATTTTTTCTTCCTCAACCGAAGACGTTCCGAAAGTATCCACAAGCACGCTTATCGGCTTTGCAACGCCTATGGCGTACGCAATCTGTACCTCGCACTTTTTTGCAAGCCCGGACGCTACCACGTTCTTTGCGACGTATCTTGCGGCGTATGCGGCGCTTCTGTCAACTTTCGTCGGGTCTTTTCCCGAAAAGGCGCCGCCGCCGTGTCTTGCGTAGCCTCCGTATGTATCAACAATAATCTTTCTTCCTGTAAGTCCCGTATCTCCGTTAGGGCCGCCGACAACGAATCTGCCTGTGGGATTTACGAAAATTCTCGTATTTTCGTCAAACAGTTCTTTCGGAATTACGGGTTTTATTACGTGATTTATTATATCTTCCCTTATTTTTTCAAGTGAGGCCTCGGGGTCATGCTGAGACGAAACGACAACGGCGTCTACCCTTTGCGGCTTTCCGTCAACGTATTCCACGGTCACCTGCGTTTTGCCGTCGGGTCTCAGATAATCAAGCGTTTTATTCTTTCTGACTTCCGACAGTTTTTTTGCGAGCTTATGCGCAAGAGAAATCGGAAGCGGCATAAGTTCGGGGGTTTCGTCGCACGCAAAACCGAAAATGAGTCCCTGGTCCCCCGCTCCCGTATCGTATTTATCGGTCATTTCGCCGGTCTTTGCTTCAAGGCTTTTATCAACGCCGAGCGCGATATCCGGCGACTGCTCGTGAATTGTGCTTATTACGCCGCAGGTATCGCAGTCAAAGCCGTATTTTGCCCTGTCATATCCTATTTCTCTTACGGTTTCCCTTACAACGCTCTGTATATCCACGTAGGCGCTCGTCGTTATCTCTCCCGAAACGACGACCAGTCCCGTCGTGGCAAGCGTCTCGCACGCAACGCGCGCCATATTGTCTTCTTTCAGTATGGCGTCGAGTATCGCGTCGCTTATTGCGTCGCATATTTTATCGGGGTGTCCTTCCGTTACCGATTCGGAAGTGAAAAACATTCTTTTTTCCTTTCCCATTTTGTTTTTTCCTTTCTTTTTGCAAAAAAATCCCGAACGCAAGCGTTCGGGATAAGATTTTCTCATCTTTCACGGTTACCCGTGCAGGAAGTAGCACCTTGCCGATAAAATCGGCGGTTGCCGGGCATCTTCGGTCCTGTTCCCTCTGCCTCTCTTGATAAGTAAATATTCAATTCGTTTAAATTATATTATAAACGCAGTATTTTGTCAACACATTTTCATCATTATTTGAAAATATGCTCTTTATACCTTTCCAGAATGGCTTTCAACACGAGTCCCAGCAGGTACGCGCACACTATTTCGCCTATCGCGACGGTTGCGCAGAAGTAAAGCAGGCTTCCCTCAAATCCGTATGCGTAAGCAAGCACGGGCGGAATGGCAACGGCGTTTGATATTACGGGAAACAGCAGCGCAACGAACGGATACTTTCTAAACTTATACGCAAATAACGCTCCGACAAGTGTTGCAAGGCTTCCCACGACAACGTCGATTACGATGCATCCCGTAACAAGATTTGCAACGATACATCCGACAAACAGTCCCGGAATCGCATAAGGGGTAAAGAGGGCTAAAGCGTTAAGCATTTCGGAAATTCTGAACTGAATTACTCCGCTTGAAAGCCCGAGAAGGGCCGCCGCTTCCGTCAGTACCACGTACAGCGCCGCGATAACCGCCGCATATACAATCATTCTGACAGATAATTTTTGGTTTTTCATAAAAATTCTCCTTTAGTTTTGTTTTAAGTGAGGAAGGTCTCGAACTCACTTTTTATTTATCAAGCATCTTCGGGCTTAGATACGAAATGAAGCACAAGTCCTATTACAAGACCGATGATTGCGGGACAAAGCCAGCCGAGTCCCAGGTCGAAAAACGGCAGGACTTTTGACGCAAATCCCACGGGAACATCAAGGCGCAGCGCCGAAATTATATTTCCGGGCAGAGTTTTCATAAGGTCAAACACCGCCGCAACGAGTGTAAGCGCCGTAACAGAAACGTACACCCTTCTGTCGTAACCGAAGAACTTTCCGAAAAGCGACAGCAGAATCAGCGTTATCGCAAGCGGATACAGGAACATAAGCACCGGTATTGCGTATGCGATTATTGCCGAAAGTCCGAAGTTTGCAAACACAAACGATATGATGCAGAACAGAACGGCGTAAAATTTATATTTCGGGCCCTTGGGAAACATTGCCTCAAACGTTTCGGCGCAGCTTGTAACAAGTCCTATCGCGGTTTTCAGGCATGCAAACGTTATCATAAGCGCCAAAATTATAAGTCCCGATACGCCAAAATAGTTCATTGCGATATTTGCAAGCGCTTCTCCGCCGTTTGCGCTCGTTTCGAAAAAGCCTCTCGACTGTGTTCCGACAACCGTCAGCGCAACGTAAATCACCGCCATTGCAAGACAGCTGAAAACGCCCGATTTAACGGTACTCTTTGCAATATTATCGGGTTCGTTCACGCCGAGGTTCTTTATTACGTTTACGACGACGATGCCGAAAGCAAGCCCGGCAAGCGCGTCCATGGTGTTATATCCTTCGAGAAATCCGTTGAAAAACGCACCGTTCGTATAATTTTCGGCGGGGACTATGTCCTTTACGTGTCCCAGCGGCGCAACAAGCGCGGTTATGAGAAGAACTCCCAAGAAGAACAGAAATGCGGGATTCAGAAATTTTCCTATCCAGGTAAGTATTTCGCTCGGTCTGAGTGAAAACCAAAGCACCGCGGCAAAGAACACGAGCGAAAAAATCATAAGAGGAACGCGCACGGACGTTCCCTGCGGCAGAAGCGCTTCAATGCCTACTGTAAAAGACGTACTTGCGCATCTGGGAATTGCAAAGAACGGGCCTATCGTCAGATAAAGCAGACACGTAAAGAACATACCGTACTTTTTTCCTACTTTTCCCGATAGTTCAAGCAATCCGTTGCTCTTGCTTATGCCGAGCGACGCCACCGCAAGAAGCGGAAACCCTACTCCCGTAATACAAAATCCTATTATTGCGGGCCATACGTTTCTTCCTGCCAACTGTCCGAGATAAACGGGGAATATTATGTTGCCTGCCCCAAAGAACATACCGAAAAGCATACTCGTAACAGTAAGAGATTCTTTAAAACTCAATTTAACTTTCATTTTCAAGCTCCTTACAAATTATTTTGCTGTTTTTTCCTTTTGTGATATTGCCCTTTGATATAAATTTATTGTAGCACATTTTCAAAATAATTTCAATAACAAAATCATTTTACCGATTTATCTTTTTTGCTTCGGGTTTTCAAGGCGTCGTTCAGCTTTACCTAAACGCATGATTTTACATATAATACAGCGAGGGCTGTTCCTCATTTTTCCGGGTGGGAAACCGTTCGGAATATGAATTACAATGTTACGGACTTTATAAGGAGGGATGTTCCGATGAACTGTGTTTTTTTTATTGTAAGTTCAGTAACGTATGCCATGAAAGCTAAAAACGCGCTTGAACGGCACGGAATACCCTGCAGGGTGGAAAAAATCAAAAACGTCGCCTCTCTCGGAGGCTGCGGGTTCGGAATAAAGGTTTCCAAAGACCTTCTTTCGTCCGCAAGAAACTGCTTTTATTCGGAAGGAATACAAATTGCGGAAATCGTGGACTGCGGGGCAAAATACGGATGAACAAATATATCTATTTCGACAACGCCGCGACAACGATAAACAAACCCGAATGCGTTATAAATTCAGCGGTGTTTGCCATGCGAAATCTCGCAAATCCCGGCAGAAGCGGTCATGATTTATCATTAAACGCCGCGTCCGAAATATACGACTGTCGGAAAGAAGTATGCCGCCTTTTCGGATATGACAAGCCCGAAAACGTGATTTTCACTTACAACGCGACTTACGCGCTAAATATCGCGATAAAAGGCTTTGCAAAAAACAACTCGCACATCATCATTTCAAATTATGAGCACAATTCGGTAATCCGTCCCGTACACGCTCTCGCCTCCGACGAGACCAAAAATATCTCATACAGCGTTTTCGACGCCTCTCTCGACGAAAGCGAATTATTATACGATTTTACTTCAAAAATCAGGGCGAATACCGAGCTTGCCGTAATAACGCTTGCTTCAAACGTATGCGGAAAAATATTACCCGTTGCGAAAATTGCCGAAATCTGCAAGAAGAAAGGCATATTTCTTATATGCGACGCCGCACAGGGCGCAGGCTGTGTGCCCGTAAATCTCAAATCCCTCGGCGTTGACGTATTATGCTTTGCAGGGCACAAGAGCCTTTACGGCCCGCAGGGCATGGGCGGCGCGGTTTTCTGCACTTCAAGAAAGCCAAAGACCTTGATTGAAGGCGGAAACGGGGCAAATTCGGCAAATCCGACAATGTCCGGTCCCTTGCCGGAGTGTCTTGAAGCCGGAACGCTCAACACCCCAGGTATTTGCGCTCTCAAAGCGGGAATAAAATATATTTCGAAAATAGGAATAGAAGAAATATACGAGAGAAATCTCGAGCTTATCGACATGCTTACGGAAAATCTCGCTTCAATAAAAGGCGTAAAGCTTTACGGCGTGTCGGCAAAAAGAACTCCGACGCTGCTTTTCAACGTCAAAGATTTAAGTTCGGAAGCAGTCGCAAGCATATTGAACGACAAGGGAATATGCGTACGTTCCGGCTTTCACTGCGCGCCGAAAGCGCACATGCAGCTGAAAACCGGTGAAAACGGCGCCGTAAGGGCCTCGCTTTCATTTACGAACACCAAAAAAGAAATCGATACTTTCAGTTATTATATAAGCAGACTGTAAGCATAAAGGTACCGTTTACGGTACCTTTTTTGTTTGACATTTAAAGCGTGAAATGGTATAATCTATTTAAATAAAGGAGCGTTTTTATGGAAATTCATACTTATACTTTAGGCTCATATCAGACAAACTGCTATATTGTAAGCGGAGACGGAAAAGGATGCGTCGTAATCGACCCCGCCGACAACGGAGACGCTATTTTAAGAAAAGTTAAAAGCTACGGCTATACCGTTGAAGCGATTTTTCTCACACACGCCCATTTCGACCACATTTTAGGGCTCGGAAGACTCGTTTCTCTTTCGGGAAACGTTCCCGTTTATCTGCACAAAGACGAAGTTAAATATCTGGAAAACGCTTATTTGAATCTTTCGGAGGAAGTTACCGGAACGCCTTACACATATTTCGACAATCTGCACGTTTTAAACGACAATGACAAAATTTCCGCCGCGGGAGTTGAATTTTCCGTCATTCACACGCCGGGACACACCGAAGGCTCGGTATGCTACCGTGCGGGAAACACGATTTTCACGGGCGACACGCTTTTTGCGGGCTCTATCGGACGCACCGATTTTCCGCGCGGAAATTATGACGTTCTGATTTCTTCCCTTGAAAAACTGAAAAGAATTGATGAAGACTGCGACGTGTACACGGGACACGGACGTCCCTCCACGCTGCTTTACGAAAAGCAGTTCAACGAATTTATGCAATGAAAAAAGACGTAAAAAGCAAAAAACTTTACAAAAACGACTTCTTACTTATAATTGCCGTCATAATCGTTCTTGTTGTTCTGTCGCTTCCGCTTTATTTTTCCAAAAGCACGAATGCAAACAGCATAGCTGTATTAATTGACGGAAAAGAATACACGGTATTGTCCTTATCGGAAGACTCGTCGACGGATATTTCCGACACGGGAATGGTTCTTTGCATTGAAAACGGCGTCGCGTTCGTTACGGAAACCGACTGTCCCGACAAAACGTGCATGAGCATGTCGATAAACGCGTCTTCCACGAAAAACGAGAGCATTATCTGCATTCCGAACAGGGTCGTAATCAAAAAAACGTCGGATAATGAAAACGGAAAGGGCGTGAACGTAATTGCAGGATAAAAAACACGTTTCGAAAACCGTGCTCGGCGCCGCTTTTATCGCGCTTTCCGCAATAGCGGGATTAATTGAGTCGTTTATTCCCTCCCCGCTTTTTGCAATTCCCGGAGTAAAGCTCGGACTTGCAAACGCGCCCATTGCGTGTGCGTTTTACTTTCTCGGCGGAAAAACGGCATTTTTGGCACTTATATGCAAAATAATTCTCGTATTTATTTTTTCGGGCAACCCTGTTTCTCTTATGTTTTCGGTATGCGGAGGGCTGTTTTCGTTTCTTGCGCTTGCGTTCTTGATAAGAACATACGGCAAAATCTTTTCTTTTATCGGAATTTCCGCTGTCTGTGCATTATTTCACGCGTTCGGGCAGCTTATCGCCGCATTTTTCCTCATAGGCGGCGCAATTATTTACTATTTCTTTATAATATGTGCGTCAAGCGTTATTGCGGGCGCTTTTTGCGGCTTACTCATCAATTTAATCACAGCAGGCACGAAAAATTTGTTTTCCGCCGTAAAAACGGCTGAGGTAGAAGATGAAACTTAAAAAAATACTGTTTTTAACCGCTGCTTTATCGTTTATTCTTGTTTCCTGCAAAAAGGACGATTACGCTTCCGACACTTTTTTCGCCATGGACACGTTTATTACGATTTCTGCGCAGGATGCGGACGAAAATTTACTTAAAAACGCCGAAAAGGAAACAGAAAAATACGAAAAAATCTTTTCGAGAAAAGACAAGGACAGTCAGCTGTACGCTCTCAACGCCTCAAATTCGTCCGCCGTGTCAGACGAGCTGCTTTATATGATAAAAAACGCGTTTGAAATTTCGGAAAACACAAATTACGCCTTCAATCCGTGTCTCGGTGCAATCAGCGATTTATGGGACGTTACGGGTGCGAAGCACGTTGCAACGGATGAAGAAATAGCGGAAATTCTGCCGTTTTGCAGTCCGGGTGAAGTAAAAATCGACGGAAACGCGGTTTCAAAATCCGATTCTAAAACGGTTATTGACTTCGGTGCGTGCGCCAAAGGATATACGGCGCAGAAAATAATCGAGTACTTAAAGGAAAACGGCGCAAAAAATGCGTGCGTCAATTTCGGCGGCAACGTTTCGGTGTGCGGAAATTCAAACGAAAAAGAAAACGGCTGGAAAGTCGGCGTTAAAAATCCGTTTCTGACCGACGACATAATCGGATATATCGTATGCACCGACAAAACCGTGTCCGTTTCGGGAGATTACGAAAGATTTTTCGAGAGCGAAGGAAAAATTTATCATCACATTTTTGACTCAGCCACCGGGCAGCCCGCCGATT
>JAEESG010000051.1 GCA_016286245.1 Clostridiales bacterium
CATTGCGGCGACAATGCTTACGTAAAGTGTAACAAGATTCTGCTTTTTTACCTTTTGATAAATAAATCCCGCAACGAAAGCGTATGCTGCAAGTTCAAACGCCATTGCAATCGCCGTCGGGTACATGGGCGGCATGCCGAAAATCATCGAGCGAAGTACCGGCAGCACGAGCGCCATGGGAGTTGCCCACTGCCAGCCGCATATAAGCGCACAGAAAAATACGGGTATATGCATGGGAAGCAGCATGCTTCCGATTTGCGGAATCTGTCCCGTCAGAAACGGAAGCACAAGTCCGAGTGCAAAAAACATTGCGGTTAACGTCATTTTTCCGACCGGATTCATTTTCATAAATTTAACTCCTTAATATATAAATTTAAAAAGACCTTTTTCGTCTGTCCGACAAGGTCTTTTTATTATAAAACAATTATTGCGCCGCCGCGTTTTCCTTTTGGTTTACGTGTTCAAACGACGTCTGGTCGTTATGCGGTATCGGCTTCCAGCCGAGATTTCTTGAAAACAGAGCCTGATAGTCCATCGGGAACTGCAAAAACAGGAACAACGGCCACAAAAGCGACACAAGCGCTTTTTTAACGAAGCTTACCTTCATTATTCTCTTTCTTTCAACGACAAATATGGTAATCGCGCCGAGAATCATCATGAAGTTATACAAAATTGCCGACCTGAGCCATTCAAACAGCACTCCGTCAGACAAAAGCAGATTTGTTGAGCTTCCTATAAATATCTGTCTGTAAGTTAAGGTTTTATCAACAAAAGGCGCGGTAAGCAAAAGCGCACCTTGAATTATGTAAAGGCACGAGATAATCAGCGGCACCGGCAGGACGTTTGCCATAATATCGTAAACCGAGCCTCTGTTTTTGATTTTTCCGGTGAAAAGCTTTGAAAGAAGGTCTTTTATTCTGGTATAGAACACGATAAGGTGTCCGCGCGACCATCTTACGCGCTGGCGCCACATTATGCGCGCCGACGTCGGCTGTTCATCATAGAATACCGCGTCGTCGCAGTATCTTATATTGCAGCCCTGCAGTATCTGGTCTGTGGTAAACTCCCAGTCCTCGGCGAGCGTTACGTATTTCCAGCCGTTTTCGACGATTTTCGAATTTACAAGGTAACCCGTGCCCTGAACTCGCGTCGAACAGCCCATTACCGTTCTTCCGCGGCTTTCAAAGCGACAGCCCGTCGTAAAATACATGCCGTAAAGGCCCGAAATGAGATTCGTGCCGAAATTTTTGGAGTTTCTGAACGACGTTATAACGCATTCCTTTCCGAAATAGTCGAATGCGTCGTTCATCCTCGCAATATAATTCTTATCAAGTATATTATCCGCGTTGAACAGGAAAAATCCGTCGAAATTCTTTGTTCCGAAATCGCGTTCTATGCACGAAAACAGGTACTTGAACGCGTATCCCATCGTATTTTCCTCGGGATTATTGTATTCGTACACGCTTATGTTGCCGCTGTATTTTCGCGCTATTTCCGCCGTTTTATCGGTGCAGTTATGCGCAATTACGAAAATATGGAGTTTTTCCTGCGGATATTCGTTTTTCTGGATGCTCTCTATAAGCTTGGATACAACCGTTTCTTCGTTGCGCGCCGGGATTATGAGTCCGTATTTATACCTTTTTTCCGTTTTCGGATACCTTTTCTTGAAAAAAAGACCTATTACGGCAAAAACCATAAAATGCATTACCATCAAACCCATAAGGGTGAACAGAATGCGTGTAACAAGTAAAACAATTCCTAAATAATTCATGTCGTTTTTTCCTTTTTTCGCACTTCATTTGCGTTTTTCATAGGATATAATGCCGGGTACCGTGTTCAAAAAGCCATTTATATCAATGAAGTTCGGGAAAAACTTCCGTTATCTTCTCCCACATGACGTCCGCCGCCTTTTCTGCGCCGAAATGCGCATGGTATGCCGCCGCTTCTTTGCGGTACGGCTCAAGAAGCGTTTCGTCTTTTGCAAATTCCTTAATCATTTTTACCGTCTTTTCGGGCGACAGCTCTTTCATCGCGCATCCCACGGTATTTATATAATGGTCCGCGATATTATGCTCGATAAAAGTCGCACAGCTCGTTACAATCGACGGCATTCCGAAAAACGTCGCTTCGGCAAGTATATTTCCGCTCTTTCCGCAGAATATGTCCGACGCCGCTTCAAGTTCAAGTATCCGCTCGGTGAAATTATACGGTCGAAACGTTACTTCCTTTGTCGGCTCAAGCGACAGAAAATAATTGTACAGCTTTTCGTTTTTTCCGCACACGGGAATTACTGTGAGCGGCAAATGCTCCTTTATAAGAAGCTCGCTTATTCTCTTTATCTTTCCTATTCCGTATCCGCCTTCGGCGAGTATAACCGTAAAATTATCCTCGGGAAGCCCCAGTTCGCGCCTGAGTTCCTTTTTATCGCGGCAATATTTAAAAGCCTCGTTTCTTATAAGAAACGGCACGATTTTCATATTCTGTTTGTTGTACTGCTTTTTTCTGAGCGCCTTCAGATATCCGTAAGGCATGCTTATCATATTTAGGTCGCTTTTATATTCAAACAGTTTATTCAACTGCGCGTCGGGGCAGTACATTACCGTAAGCGGTTTATTTTCCATATGCTCCGCGTAATAATTCGTCGCCCAGTGCGTGCTGAACACAACGTCGGGAGAAATTTCCTTCATGTGTTCCATTGCGGCTTTATATGCAAACGGTGCAAACATGCGTATCGCCGTATACGACGAAAGCGTTGCGCCGAAAACCTCGCTCGCAACGGTTGCAATATGTCCGACAAAGTGGTGCTTATTATAGATTCTCACCTGCCGTGCAATCATCTTTTCGTATTTTTCGAGATGTTTATTGCCCGTTTCGGTGTAAAATTGCGATGAAATAACCTCAACCCTGTCCCCGTACTTTTCTCTGAATTTCTGCTCGATGGATTTCATGGGCATAATATGCCCGAAACCCGCTTCGACGAACGGAAACAGCACCTTGATTTTTTTCAAATGTTTACCTCTCCTTTATATCCGTACTGTCTGCATTGTTTTTCGCCATTTGTTTTACAAAACATCATATCGGCATATCGGCAGGCTCGCGGTATACACGTTTATTATATGCTTTTTATTCCGACATAAAACGTACTTTTTTCAAACGCACCGCAACAATATTTTATCACGCGTAAAGCTTTTTGTCAATCTCGTTTAACTGCTTTACCATTTAAGGTTTCCGAAAATTCCTCTGACAAGCTGGCGTCCCACTTCCCTGCCTATCGAGCCGAAAGTGGTGTTTATCGTCTTCTGCACGGTTGACGTGCGGCGGCTGCTTGTCTTCTTATTTTTAGCCTTTTCCTTTTCTTCTTTCTGCTTTTCCTTCTCGAGTTTTTCCTTTTCTTTCGCCGCTTCTTGTGCCGCCTTTTCCTTTTGGGCGGTCAGCAGTTCGTACGCGCTTTCTCTGTCGAAGGTATTGAGATATTTATTATAAAGCGGGCTTGCAAACACCGTTTTTCTTACTTCCGATTCCTCTGCGGCGTTCATCGAGCTTCTCGGCGGAAGAATTCCCGCCCTTTCAACCATCGTCGGCACGCCTTTTTCGTCAAGCACGGATACGAGCGCTTCTCCCACGGCAAGCTCCTGGAGCACTCTTTCGGTATCGAAAGCGGGGTTTTCCCTGAACGACCTTGCGGCGTATCTGAGCGCCTTCTGCTCGTTGGGGGTATAAGCTCTGAGCGCGTGCTGTACTCTGTTTCCTATCTGTCCGAGAACGCTTTCGGGTATATCCGACGGGTTTTGCGAGATAAACCACACGGACACGCCCTTCGAGCGTATGAGGCGCACTATCTGCTCAACCTTTTCAAGAAGCGCTTTGGGCGCGTCGTTGAACAGCAGATGCGCTTCGTCGAAGAAGAATGCGATTTTCGGCTTATCGAGGTCTCCCGCTTCGGGAAGCATTTCATAAAGCTCGCTGAGCATCCAGAGAAGAAACGTACTGTAAAGAAGCGGTTTCTGGAAGAGCTGCTGACATTCGAGCACGTTCATCACGCCGCGTCCGTTTTCGTCCCAGTCAAACCAGTCCGCAAGCTCAAGCGCGGGCTCACCGAAGAACACGTTTCCGCCCTCGTCCTCAAGCGTAAGCAGCGCGCGCTGAATGGTACCCACCGTCTGCGCAGTTACGTTTCCGTAGGTAAGTTTATATTCGTTTGCGTTATCGCCGACGTACTGCACCATCGCGCGCAGGTCTTTAAGGTCGAGAAGCAGAAGTCCGTTGTCGTCGGCTATTCTGAAAATTATTCTCATTACTCCGCTCTGCGTTTCGTTCAAACCCATAAGTCTGCTCAAAAGGTCGGGACCCATGTCCGAAATGGTCGTGCGCACGGGATGACCGTTTTGTGCGTAAACGTCAAAAAATCTTACGGGATACGACGTATATCCGAACGGCTCGGGAATTCCCATATTGTCTATCGAGCGGCGGATATGTTTATTTTCCTCACCGGGTTTGCACATACCCGTAAGGTCGCCCTTTATATCTGCGAGAAACACCGGCACTCCGAGGTCCGAAAAGGATTCGGCAATGACTTTGAGCGTTACCGTTTTTCCGGTTCCCGTTGCGCCCGCTATAAGTCCGTGGCGGTTTGCCATCGCGGGGTCGAGATAAACACGCCTGCCGCCTGTTGCAAGCCATATTTTTCCTTCTTCTTTTACGTACATTCTTTTCACGCCTTTCTTGATGTCAGCCGTTTTACGCTTAAAAAATCAAACGTTTCCATTGTCTATATTATAACCGTTTGCCGCTCATTTTTCAATACCTTTTTGCTTTTTGGCGCAAATGCGCATTTTATCCGTTTTTTTGCGCGCGCAAGCACACTTTTTTTCCGAAAGCGCAAAAAAACTTGATTTTTGCAAGTTATATATATATAATAATATTAATAATACACTTTCCGGAGGAAAAAAATGAGAATTGTGGTAAAGGTCGGAACGTCTACCATCGCGTATCCGACGGGAAATATGAATATAAGGCACATGGAAAATCTCTGCAAGGTATTAAGCGACGTCAAGAACGCGGGTTACGAGGTTATTCTCGTATCCTCGGGCGCCGTCGGCATGGGTATGGGAAAACTTTCTCTCAAAACGAGGCCGAAACAGCTTTCCTTCAAACAGGCGGTGGCGGCGGTCGGTCAGTGCGAACTCATGTACACATACGACAAGCTCTTTTCCGAGCACAATCACACGGTGGCGCAGATTCTTCTAACGGCGGAGGACGTTACAAACAAGGAAAGGTGCAAAAACTACACCAACACGTTAAACAAGCTTCTTGAGCTCGGCGTGCTCCCGATTATAAACGAAAACGACACCGTCGCGACAAGCGAGCTTCTCATAGGCGACAACGACACGCTCGCCGCAACGGTCGCAAAAACGATAAACGCCGATCTGCTCATTCTTCTCTCGGACATCGACGGTCTTTACACCGCCGACCCGTCAAAGAACAAAAAAGCAAAGCTTATAAAGGAAATAAAGGAAATCACACCCGAAATAGAAGCCCTTGCCGGCGGCGCAGGCTCAAGCGTGGGAACGGGCGGCATGATTACCAAAATCAACGCCGCGAAAATCGTAACGAACGCCGGATGCGACATGATAATCGCAAACGGAAAAACGCCCGAGCTTCTTTACGACGTAATCGAAGGCAAAAACGTCGGCACAAGATTTGTGGGAGTAAAGAAATGACGACGAAAGAAATTATGGCGTGTGCTAAAAGCTGCAAGGATTTTATATCTTCGGCAGACGCCGATTCCAAAAACGCCGCGCTTTTCGCTATGGCGTCCTATATCGAAGCTCAAAAAGATGAAATCCTCGGAGCCAACGAAAAGGACATGGAAAACGCGCGCGGAAAAATAAGCGACGTTATGCTCGACCGCTTAAAACTCGACGAAAAGCGCATTTCCGGCATGGCTGACGGCGTCCGGAACGTTGCTTTACTTCCCGACCCTGTCGGAGAAGTAATTTCCCGCACCGAACGCGGCGGCGGACTTATTATCGAAAAAGTGCGCGTTCCGCTCGGAGTTATTGCGATAATTTACGAAAGCCGTCCCAACGTTACGTCCGACGCGGCGGCGCTTTCCTTAAAAAGCGGGAACGCATGCGTTCTTCGGTGCGGAAAGGAAGCGCACGCCAGTGCGCTTGCAATCGTTTCGGCGATGAGAGCGGGGCTTGCGTCCTGCGGTTTTCCCGAAAATTTAATAATGCTCGTCGAGGACGTGTCGAGAGACAGCGCGGCAGAACTTATGCACGGCAAAGGATACATTGACTTACTCATCCCGCGCGGCGGTGCGGGCCTCATCAAAGCCTGCATGGAAAACGCGACGGTTCCCTGCATCGAAACGGGCACGGGAATCTGCCATATTTACGTTGACGAAAGCGCCGACGTCGACATGGCGGTAAATATCGTAAAAAACGCAAAGACGAGCAGACCGTCCGTATGCAACGCGGCGGAGGTATGCCTTGTAAACCGCAAAATCATGCCCGAGTTTCTTCCGAAACTTGAAAAAGCTATCCCAAACGTCGAGCTTCGCGCAGACAATGACGCGATTAAATATTTATCGAACGCAAAACCCGCATCGGAAGCCGATTTTGACACGGAATTTCTGGATTATATTCTCGCAGTCAAGGCGGTTGACAACGTAAAAGAAGCGGCAGAGCACGTTTTACTTCACTCCACCGGGCACAGCGAAGCGATAATCACGCAAGACAAGGAATCTGCCGATTACTTCACAAAGCACACCGACAGCGCAGCCGTTTACGTAAACGCATCCACGCGGTTTACAGACGGCGGAGAATTCGGACTCGGCTGCGAGATGGGAATTTCCACGCAGAAGCTTCACGCAAGAGGTCCTATGGGACTTAAAGAACTCACAACGTACAAATACATTGTTTACGGAAACGGAAACGTAAGAAATTAAGACGGGAGAATGATTATGAAATACAAAGCGGGATTTATAGGCGCCGGAAACATGGGAGGCGCGCTTCTTCGCGCCGTATCGAAAAAGACGGACAATATATGCGTTTACGACAAGAATGAGCAGGCGGCTCGCGCAACGGGTGCCGATTTCTGCGAAATAAAGGACCTCGTGCAAAACAGCGAATACGTCTTTCTCGGCGTAAAGCCGAACGTTATTGAAAGCGTATGCGGTGAAATCAAACCCTTCCTTACCGACGAAAACGTAATCGTTTCCATGGCGGCGGGCATTGACACAAAATCTCTTAAATTGTGGCTCGGCACCGAAAACGTAATACGCATAATGCCCAACACCCCCGCGTCTGTCGGAGAGGGAATGATTCTCTTTACGGGCAGCGCCTCCGACGACTTTACCGACCTTATGAGCGAATGCGGAAAACTCGATTTTATCGACGAAAAGCTCATTGACGCGGCGGCGGCTCTTTCAGGCTGCGGACCTGCGTTCGTATACATGTTTATGGAAGCACTTGCGGACGGAGCCGTAAGCTGCGGGCTTCCGCGCGCGAAAGCCGAGCTTTACGCAAAGCAGACAGTGCTCGGTTCGTCGAAGCTTGCCCTTCTTTCCGACAAGCATTTAGGCGCTCTCAAGGACGCCGTGTGCTCCCCCGGAGGCACAACGATAGAGGGCGTGCTCACGCTTGAAAAAGGCGCGTTTCGAAGCGACGTTGCAAACGCCGTGATTGCGGCGTTCAACAAAACTTCAAAATTAAAATAAAAAAGAGGTCTTACTTTATGAGAAAAACCAAAATCATCTGTACAATAGGCCCTGCGTCATCCGATGAAAAAACGCTTGAGGACCTGATGTTAAAGGGTATGAACGTAGCAAGGCTCAATTTTTCGCACGGCACGTATGAAAACTTCAAAATGATGATAGATTCCATAAAAAAGGCGCGCGAAAAACTGCAAAAGCCGGTTGCGATAATGCTCGACACAAAGGGTCCCGAATACCGCATAGGTCTTTTTGAAGGCGGCAGCGCCGAGCTTTCGGAAGGAGACGAATTTACATTTACGCACGACGACGTAAAGGGAAATTCTTCGCACGTTTCGGTAAGCTACAAGGACCTTGCAAAAGAACTTGACGTCGGAGACAGAATTCTCGTCAACAACGGACTTCTTATTTTTGAGGTTACGGGCATAAAAAACAAGGACGTCGTATGCAAAGTCGTTTCCGGCGGCATAATTTCCGACAGAAAAAGCATGAGCTTTCCCGGCAAAGTCTTAAAGCAGAAATTCTTAAGTGAAAAAGACAAGGAAGACATCCTTTTCGGAATAAAGGAAGACGTGGACTACATTGCGTGCTCGTTTGTGTCGCAGAGGCAGGACCTTATCGACGTCAAAAAGTTCTTAAAGGAAAACGGAAGCGACATTCCGCTTATCGCAAAAATCGAAAACCAGTCGGGAATAGACAACATAGAGGACATCTGCAAGGAATGCGAGGGCATTATGATAGGCAGAGGCGACATGGGCGTCGAAATTCCGTTTGAGCGCCTTCCCGTCGTGCAAAAGCAGCTCATAACCAAATGCAGAATGCTCGGCAAGCGCGTTATCACCGCAACCGAGATGCTTGAATCAATGATAAACAATCCGCGCCCGACAAGAGCAGAGATTTCCGACGTGGCAAACGCCGTTTACGACGGAACGAGCGTCGTTATGCTTTCCGGCGAGACGGCTGTCGGCAAACACCCCGCCCTCACGGTCGAAACCATGGCGAAAATTTTATCAAACACCGAGGAGCATATCAATTACAAAAAACGGTTTTACGACGACGATTTTACAATAAAAAACACCATGGATGCGATTTCGCACTCGGCGTGCACGCTTTCCATGGATATCGACGCGAAGGCTATCGCCGTTTGCTCTCTTTCGGGCATGACGGCGCGCATGGTATCGAGATTCCGCCCGCCCATTGACATTATAGGCGTGTGCACGAACGAAAAAACCTATCGAAAACTTGCTTTGTCCTGGGGCGTTACCCCCGTCATGACGGACAATTTCACTTCCGCGGAAGTACTCTTTTACACGGTAAAGAACCTGGTCAAAAATGAGCTCGGTCTCGAAAAAGGCGACAACATAGTCATTACCGGCGGAACTATGACCGGAAAATCGGGCGGCACGAATACGCTCAGAGTGGAAACGATAGAATAAAACAGGAAAAGGTGAAACAAATACATGTCCTTTGAAAAAGCGAAAAATCATCTGGCAAAATACGGACTTGAAGACAAAATACGCGTTTTCGACGTATCGAGCGCAACCGTTCCTCTTGCCGCCGCGGCTGTCGGCTGCGAGGAGGACAGAATCGCAAAAACGCTGTCTTTTTCGGTAAACGGAGAATGCGCGCTCATCGTTACGTCGGGAAAATCAAAGATAAGCAACCCGAAATTCAAAAACTTTTTCGGCTGCAAGGCGGTTATGCTGAAATTCGACGAGGTCGAGGAAAAAACGGGGCACTCCGTCGGCGGCGTGTGTCCGTTCGGCGCAAACGAAAACGTAAAAATTTATCTCGACGAGTCGCTGAAACGTTACGAGACGGTTTTCCCCGCCTGCGGAAGCGCAAACAGCGCAGTCGAACTTTCCATAAAAGAACTTGAACTTGCCTCAAACTTCGACGCCTGGATTGACGTATGCAAAAAAGATGAAGAAGAATAAATACAACGAAAGAAAGCCCGATACCGTTTGGTATCGGGCTTTCTTTTCGATTTTATAGTTTTATTCCCTCTTTCTTGAAAGAAAGAGGGACAAAGAACTTTCAATTTTTTGTTTGCTTTTTAGGTGAAATTTTTCTGCGCAAGTGAGGCTATAAACCTTTTTATGTTTCAACCCTCTTTGCGTACTTTTCTCCCGCAAGAAAAGTACCAAAAGTGCTCCCTCTTTCTTGAAAGAAAGAGGGATAAAGAACGCGCCGAAAAACGCGTGTGCCCGCGATTAAAACAAAGCAAATATTTCTATCAAAAAGTGCTTTTTGCGCAAAATCTGCGCTATGCACCGCTTTTGTTTTCCGGCGGTGCGAATTTGAGATTTTTATTAAAATTGCTGTTTTTGTTACGCGTGCACGACGCGCACGCAAAAGCACCCCGCACCCGTCGAAAAAAATCTGCTCGGCATCAGACGTGATGTTTGTTGATAAAATATCGGCTACACAATTTTTTCGACGGCAGGCTCTCTTTGATTTTACTTTCTCTTCCGAGAGAAAGTAAACGTA
>JAEESG010000052.1 GCA_016286245.1 Clostridiales bacterium
ATGTTGTTTATCGAACAGCATGCGCCTATTTCTTTCCACATGGAAACGTAATTAAGACCGAGCAGCCAGTCCGCATTGTTTACCATAAGCGCTTTGCCGTCGGAAAAATCTATAAATCTGCTCATCTGCTTCTTGAAGCATTCGCAGTTGTGATTTATATCTTCTTCGGAAAGCATTTTTCTCATATCCGTTCTGCCCGAAGGGTCGCCTATCATTGCCGTTCCGCCGCCGATAAGGGCTATGGGGCGGTTTCCCGCCATCTGCAGACGTTTCATAAGGCATAAAGCCATAAAATGTCCTACGTGCAGGCTGTCTGCCGTCGGGTCAAAGCCTATGTAAAAAGTTGCTTTGCCGTTGTTGATAAGATTTTTAATTTCTTCTTCGTCGGTGAGCTGTGCGAGCAGACCTCTTTCTTTAAGTTCTTCAAATAATGTCATTGTGTGTCTCCCGTGTATTTTAATATTTTATTTTTTCTTTTATAAGCTCCGATGCCGCCGCTTTTGCGGAGTCGGTAATGTTGATGCCCGAAATGATGCGTGCCGTTTCCGTAATCCGTTCATCATCGGACAGAAGTCTGCATGAAGTGTATGTAACCCCGTCTTTTTCCGTTTTTGAAACGAAAAAATGACTGTCCGCAAGGGAAGCAATCTGTGCCGAATGGGTTACGCACATTACCTGCGAATACTTTGCGGTCTGAAGCAGTTTTATTCCTATTCTTCTGGAAGTTTTTCCCGAAATACCCGTGTCGACTTCGTCGAATATAAGCGTTTCCACGCCGTCTTTTTTTGAAATAACACTCTTTATTGCAAGCATTATACGGGAAAGCTCGCCGCCCGACGCCGTTTTTGATAACGGCGAGAAGGGGAGTCCCGCGTTCGTTTTAACGAAAAATTCTATTTTATCCGTTCCGTCGGACGAAAAATCCTTTTCTTCAATTGAAGTCTTGAATTTAACGTTCTGCATTTCAAGAAATTCAAGTTCGTTTTCGATTCTTTCGTCAAGATTTTTCGCGGCGGATACTCTTGCGTCGTGAAGCCGTTTTGCAGACCCTCTCGTTTCTTTTTCAACAGATTCAAGCGTCTTTTCAAGTTCCGCTATTTTGTCGCCGTTCGTTTCGAGCTCCGAAAGCCTGCTTGACGCATTTTTGCAAAAAGCAAGGATGTCGTCAACTGTCGGACCGTATTTTCTTTTGAGTTTGTATATGTCGTATAATCTCTGCTCTATTTTGTCAAGCTTTGCGGCGGGGGACTCCTCGGAATTCTCGGCGATTTCGCGTATGTATTCCGCAACGTCGTAAATTTCCGAACGCGCGTGTTCAAGCCTTTCGGAATATGTGTCAACGCCGTCCATGACTTTTGAAAGTCCGTCAACCATTGAAATTGCCTTATCAACGCACGATACTGCGTTTATTCCGTCGCCGTAAAGCGCACTGTACGCACCGGAAGCCGATTCATAAACTTTTTCGAGGTTTGAAAGTCTTTTCTTTTCGGAAAGAAGCGTTTCTTCTTCGCCGGACTTTAACTTGAGTGCCGAGATTTCCTCTATCTGAAATTTGAGCATGTCAATTTCGCGCTCTTTTTCCGCGTTATCCATGCTTAAATCGGAAATCTGTCTTTTAATATCGCAATATTTATTATAATTCTCTTTATAGTCGTTTAGCAAGGGCAAAATATCGGCATAAGAGTCAAGAATTGCCATGTGCTTTTCCGCGTTAAGCAGCTCCTGGTTGTCATGCTGTCCGTGTATGTTTATGAGAAACGCGGAAATATCCCTTAAAACTGACGGCGAAACCTGCCGCGAATTGATGCGGCATATCGATTTTCCGTCGGACGAAATGCGCCTTGAAACGTAAAGGCAGCCGTCTTCGTCGGGGGATAATCCGAATTCAGAAAGCTTGAAAACCGAGTCGTCGCTGAGTGATGAAAAAACAGCTTCTACGAGTGCATAGTCTTCTTTGTTTCGGATAAGGTCCTTTGACGCCCTGTGTCCGCATAAAAGGCCGATGGAATCGATTATAATGCTTTTCCCGGCGCCCGTTTCACCAGTAAACGCGGTAAATCCGCCAGAAAAAGAGATGTCGATTTGTTTTATTATCGCTATGTTTTCAATATGTATTGATTCAAGCATAATTTCACCGGTTAAAACTTGTTTATGCTCTTGTTGAGTTTCTTGACGATGTCAAGCGCCTGACTTTCCGTTGCCATAACCATAAAAATCGTATCGTCGCCCGCAAGGGTGCCGACAACGTCGGGAATTTCCAGAGAATCGAGCGCAACGCACGTGGCGTTTGCCATGCCCGGACTTGTTTTGAGCACTACCATGTGTCCCGCATAACTGATTTTCAGGACCATTTCGGAAAGTATGTTCTTGAATTTGTCGGTAAACCTGTTGTCAATATCGGCAACAAGCGTGTTTGCGGAATATTTGGATTTTGTCGATCTTCCGTTCTTGATTCCCGTCGAGACCTTTACGAGTTTGAGTTCTTTTATGTCGCGCGAAACGGTCGCCTGTGTTGCTACAAAGCCCGCCTGCCTCAACAGCTCGGCAAGCTCCTCCTGCGTGTCGATGTCGTGCGTTTCAATAAGTTCAAGTATTTTTTCCTGTCTTTTCGATTTCATTTTTATACCTCAAATTAAGTATTACGGCTGCTCTCGTCATTGTTCTGACCGGCAAGCTTCTTGTTTAACAGCGTATAGAAGTTGATGTTTTTTATTCTTATCAGTTTGGTACAAAGAGATGCTTTTGAAATTCGTACCTTGTCGCCGTTTGAAAGCGATTTTACGCTTTTTCCGTCAACCGTGCAGAAGGCTTCGTTTATTTTTTCGGCGTCAAACTGTATTTCAATGACAGAACCCGCCGAAAAAACTATCGGCCCCGGATTCAGACACATATACGGACAAACGGGAACTGCGCAGATGCAGTCGAGCTTGGGATCAATTATCGGACCTCCCGCCGACATGCAGTAGGCTGTTGAGCCCGTAGGAGTCGAAACAATTATGCCGTCCGCTCTGTACGAAGAAATCACGTTTCCGTCGCATATAAGCTTAAGCCCCGCCATACGCGAAACAGCGCCTTTTGATACGACTACGTCGTTCAACGCGAGCGCGGAATAAGTTACTTCATTATTTTTGACAATCTCCGCTTTGAGCATCATACGTCTGTCTATGTAAATATTTTCCAGCTTTTCAAGTTCGGAAATACTGTTCAGTGAAACGATTTTTTCGATGAGACTGATTTCCGACGCCTCAAGTTCCGCGATATAACCGACTTTTCCGAGGTTTATTCCCAAAATATAGGCGTTTCCCGCGGCGGCTTTTTTTGCGATTTTGAGTATCGTTCCGTCGCCTCCGAAAACGAAACATATATCCGCTTTTCTGAACATCAGGTACTCCGGAACGAATTCAATGCTCCTTCCCGAAAGGAATACGTCTGCGACGGGGGGAACGGAGTTGAATGATTTTTTTAGCGTATCGGACATGAAAATTCTGCATCCGTGTTTTTCGAGTATATCGAGAAGAGCGCGGGTGTAAGCAAGTTCTTTGTCTTTGTTCGGGTTTACCGACACAGCAATCTTTAACATAGTTCCCTCCATAAATATAGTTATATTTATTATATCAATTCTTTTGCATAATTTCAATAGATATACTGCATATTTTTATAAAAATTATTTTAAATTTCTATAAAAATATCAAATATAACAAAATATCTGTTTACTTTTATGATAAATGTGATATAATATAATTGAAATCAGTGAAAGGAGATGCGAAAAATGTCGAATAAACTTGACAAAGACACTGTAATAGGCAAGTGTCGGGACGGAATGGAAAAAGCTGAAAACCTCTATGAAAAAGCGAAGGATATTTCGGTAAGGGCGAAACTTGACACGGAATTCTGCGTAAAATCCAAAAACAAAAAAGACAATATTTTTTCGTTTGATTTCAAATTCGACAAAGAAATAACGCTTTTCAAAATAATTGTATTCGTTTTGGGAATAGTTGCCGCTGCAACGTTTGTTTCGGCAATCTTCTGCTCAATGTTTTCAAACAAGAAAGATAATATCGATTAGCTTTCCATATAGTTCAGCGTTTCAATGACGTCGGTACGGCAGGATAGTATTATTCCGTCCTGCCGTAATTTACATATATCTGTTTCGGAAAAGCGGGAAACGTCGATGTTTCGGGTTTTATATACCGTGTTTCCGCCGCTGCCCGATATTTCGATACAGTTTCCGTTCAATTTCATTGTGTAATAGGTGTCGTACGGTATTTCGTCAACTGAAAAATCTGTTCTTTCGGAGACGATTTTTTGCGTTGAAAGAGAGGCGATTTCGTTTTTTCCGTAATTTGACGAGATACCTGTTATAACGGCAAAAAAAGCAATTATACACAGAATGACGCGAAATATATTTTTTGAATTTTTCATAAAAACTCCTTTTTTGTATATATTCTGATTTTTGCCCGAATATCCGAAAATATACTTGTTTTATTTCTACTACAAAGCACGGAGGCAGTATGAACAACAACAAAAATAAAGACAATTTTAAAGATATGTCTGTTAATACGTCCGCGCAGCTTAAAAAAGCAGGCGTAAAAAAAGCTATAAAAAAGAGCAGTAAAGTTACGGGAATGTTTGTCAAGAAAACTTTTCAGTGGATTGGCAATATATTTCTGACGCTGCTTTTGATTTTCGTGCTCTCGGGAATTGTAATTTCCGCAAATTTTTTCGGTTACGTAAGAAATTATCTTATCGAAGAGGATTTCGACATAGAAGATCTGAAAACGTCCCTTGATCAGACGACAAAAATATATTATACGGACGAAAACGGAAATTACGTCGAACTTGAAGACCAGCGCATATACGGAACGGAAAACCGCTCGTGGGTTTCGTTTTCGGAAATGCCGAAACAGCTTGTCGACGCGTTTGTAGCAATAGAGGACGAGCGTTTCTGGCAGCACAGCGGCGTTGACTGGAGAAGAACGATAGGCGCCGTTATTGAGTTTGCGCAGGGAAACGACAGCTACGGCGGTTCAACAATAACTCAGCAGCTTATTAAAAACATAACCAAAGACGACGACACTACGGTGCAAAGAAAGGTAAAGGAGATATTCCGCGCTCTCACCCTTACAAAAAAGAGAAGTAAGGAAGAGATAATCGAAATGTACCTCAATACCATAAACCTTGCGAGAAACAATTACGGCGTTCAGGCGGCCGCGAATTACTATTTCGGAAAAGACGTGTCGGAGCTTGACCTTGTCGAGTGCGCGGCGCTTGCTTCAATTCCGAAATCCCCGACAAAATACGACCCGGTCAGAAATCCCGACCAGAATAAAACGAGAAGGTCATACGTTCTCGGAAAAATGCAGGAACTCGGCTTTATATCCGAAGAAGAAGAGAACGAGGCGCTGAACACTGAACTTGAAATAAATATTACCGTTATCGACGGCACGGTTTCGAAATCGAATTCATATTTCAAGGACGCGCTCATCGAGCAGATTATAAGCGATTTGTACGATACTTACGGCTATTCGAGAGAATACGCGTCGAATATCATTTATTCGGGCGGTCTTGAAATATATACGACCATGGACCCGTTTATCCAGTCAACCATGGAGCAGGTGTTCAGCGACCCGAGCACGTTCCAGAGAGTTTCGGACGGTATTCAGCCGGAATCGGCAATGGTTGTGATTGATTTTCGCAACGGCGACGTAAAGGGTATTGTCGGCGGACGCGAAAAGACGGGAGACCGCGACCTCAACAGAGCAACGCAGAGCCGTCGGCAGATAGGTTCGTCAATAAAGCCGCTTACCGTATACGGACCCGCAATGGACCTCGGACTTATAAATTATTCGACGGTTATCGACGACACGCCCGTTGAATATAAGCCTTCTCTCGGCAGATACTGGCCGAAAAACGCGCCGAACAGATACGACGGGCTTATTACCCTAAACCGCGCGATAGAGCTTTCAAAGAATACTATTGCAATAAAAGTTCTTAAAATGCTTTCGGTGGATTATTCATATAATTTTGCGAAAAACAAGCTTCATTTGAATAGCCTTGTCGAAAGCGACAGAGATTTGGCGCCGCTTGCACTCGGCGGTCTTACAAACGGTCTTACGGTAATGGAAGTTGCCGGAGCATATACCATATTCCCGAACGGAGGCGTGTATTCCGCTCCGAGGCTTTATACGAGAATACTCAGAAGCGACGGAACCATACTTTTACAGAAGGACGTTGAGCAGGAGAATGCAATTTCTGCCGATACCGCAGCCGTGATGACCAAAATAATGACGAACGTTGTTTCAAACGGTACGGCTGCCGCAATATCCCTTGACAGAACGATAAACGTTGCCGGTAAGACGGGTTCGACAAACGACGACAAAGACAGATTCTTTGCGGGCTTTACGCCTTATTACGTCGGTGCGTGCTGGTTTGGATACGATACCCCGAAATACCTCGGAAAGTTTTCATCGAACCCCGCAATGCTCGCCTGGGAAAAGGTTATGAAAATCATACACCAGAAATATATTGACGAAGCGAACAGCGGAGGAGAACCGTTAAAGAAATTCGATTTTTCAAACCTCGTTCAAAGGTCGTTCTGTCTTGACAGCGGTCTTATTCCCACCGAAAACTGCTCGCACGATTTAAGAGGAAGCAGAATTTCGACGGGCTGGTATGCAAAGGGACAGATACCGCGTGAGAGCTGCGAAACGCACGTCCTTATTGACTGGGATTCCACTACGGGACTTGTTGCGACGGAGCTTTGTCCGGAAGACGTTGTAATGAAGGTTGCAATGCTCGATATTGAGGACAGAAACTTCACAAAGAATATTGCGATAACAGACGCGGCTTATACCTGCAGAAAGGCATTTTACGGATACACCTCCGTCATAAATCAGAACGAACCTTATTATATGAGTGCGATGCCGGCAGGCACGTTCCCGGGATACACGTCGGGCTTTGATATTCCGCCGAACGCCTACTGCACGACGCATAACCACGTTGTTGTCGAGGAAGTTGAAATCCCCGACGAATACGTCGATAATACAGACGAACATGAGGAAATTATCAACGGAGAATACGCCGATATTCCGGAAAACAACACCGAAATTACGGAAAATCCGGACGTATCTTCCGAAACGGTTACAGGGCAGGATGAAACGCAAAATACCGAGCCTGAAGAGCAGGCAAATTGATTTGTAACGGAAAACAAAAATGCTGAAAAAAAGAATTTATTTGTTCTGCGCGCTTGCGGGAATGCTTTTCGGAATGATAAACGTTTTCGCGGACGTTAAGACGACAGACGGAAAATTTAACGACGTAAAGCCTGATGACTGGTTTTATGATTACGTGTATTATCTTACGGAAAACGATATTATAAAAGGTATGACCGAAAGCACGTTTGAACCTGACGGAAGCTTTACGTATGCACAGTCTTTTGCCGTTATAACAAGGTATCTCGGGCTTGAAAACGAGGCCGTAAAGAGAAAAGAAGCAATGGAAATGCTCGGCGTAAAAGGCGCGCAATTCTGGTACAGCGGATACGTTAAAATCTTAAGCGACGCGGGTATAATTGACCCTGCCGAGTACGGATGCGAAATGTACGGAAGAGTTGTTGCAATAAACGATTCGTCTATACTTGACTCACCTGTATCAAGGTGCGTGTTTGCCGACCTTATAACAAAATCGTTTGACTTTGATAATTCTTTGTTCGGATTTGAAACCGACGTTGACGCAGGAGAATTCATAATAGACGGAAAATATGATGACGACAAGGTAATTTCTTATATACCGGCAATAAAGGACTATGCGTCAATTCCCGAAAGATACAGGTCAAACATACTCAAGTCGTATTATAACGGCATCTTCAACGGCGACGACCTCGGCAATTTCAATCCCATGAGCAATTTAAAAAGGTCGGAGATGGCGAAAGTGCTTGCCGTAATAATGAACGGAGAGATGCGCAAATTTGCGGAAATCCCCGCCGGAAGCTTTGAATTTACCGACATAAACGACAACGTAAATGCTTCCGAAATAAAGGATTTTTTGAGTTCCCAAGCCGCAAATATGACGCTTTCGGGCAAAACTCTTGAATATATAAAGACAAATTCCGTTCCCGAAAATTATAAATTCGAACTATTTGTTTTCATAAAAGATAATTTCGGAGAAAGTATAAAGATTCAGTCGTTTACCGATGGATTCAAATATGACTGCTCACCCGGAGACGTCGTGCTGATGACCGTAAAAACCACATCGCGCGATATGACCGTCGGCGCTTATTCGGTAACCGTGGGGTCTGCGGGACTTGTACATAACGATTACAGATATCTGCATTAAAAAAAGCGCTTTTTCAAGCGCTTTTTTCTTTTTTGACCGTAATTACGGTCTTTTTTTATACAGTTTTTTGAGAAGCTCCTCATTTGGAACGAATTTTTTACAGCTTTTCCCGTTTGCGAGCAGTTTTTTTACGTAAGACGAACTTATTCTCGATAAACTTTTTGTTGCAGGCATAAACATCGTGAAAACTCGCCGCGAATGGCGTTTTTCCGATAATTCCTCATTGATTTGCACCATTTTCAATTCATATTGAAAATCCGTTTTGTTTCTTAAGCCTTTTATAATTACGGGAAAGCCCGCGGCCGCCGCGTAATCGACAAGAAGTCCGTCCGTCGAGTCGACGTCGGCGTTTTTTAAATCCTTTACCGCGTCTTTTGCAAGCATTATACGCTCTTCCTTTGAAAAAGCGTATTCCTTGTCGGCGTTTATCGCAATTACGACGGTAACCTTATCGTAAAGCGCGCAGGCGCGTTTTATAATGTCAAGATGTCCGAGAGTAATCGGGTCGAAGCTTCCGGGAACAATCGCGTGCGTCATTTTATTCATCTCCGTTTTTGTCTGCGTTCGGTTTTTCAAGCAGAACAATGTATACTTTTCCGTATCTGTATTTTTTTCTGAAATTAAGGCCGTAAACCTCTTCGCCTTCGGTAAAAAGGTCTTTGTCCTATTCGCACGCCACAATGGCGCCGGGATTTAATATAGCGGCTCTTGCGACCTTTTTTAAGACCTCGTCCTTTCCGTCTTTTGCCTAGGGAGGATCAAGAAATACTATGTCGAATTTTTCGCCTTTTGACGACGCCGATTTGAGATATTCGCTGTAATCCATTTTCGCAATTCTGCACTGCTTTATAAGGCCGGTGCTCTGCGCGTTTGCCTTCAATATTTCAAAAGCCTTTTCGTTTTCATCTATCATAACAGCGCTTGAAGCGCCGCGGCTTAACGCTTCGAGAGCAAGCTGTCCCGTGCCGGAAAAGAGGTCGAGGACTTTTTTATCGGAAAGTTCAAACTGAATTGAGCTGAAAAGTCCCTCTTTTACGCGTTCTATGGTTGGTCTTGTGATATCCGTGCCGTCAAGCGTCGCAAGAAGTCTTCGCCTTGCGGAACCCGCGATTATTCTCATTAATGTTCCTCCGTATTGTTTTTAAGATATTCTTTTATATTTTCGGCAATTTCGGGCGTAATTCCGGAAATTTCACATAGTTCATCGGTGGCGGCGCTCATAATTGCTTGTCTTGTCTTGAATTTTTCAAACAGCTTTTCCGCGCGCGCTTTACCAACGCCTTTGACGTTTGTGAGCATGACCGATTTCATCTTTTTTCTGCGCGATGCGTCCATTTTTGAAAACGTATATCTGTGTACCTCTTCCTGAATTTTATAAATAAAAGGGTAGAGGAGCTTGTCTTTTGAGATGCTTATTTCGTTTTCGCCGTCGGTTATGGCTCGGGTTTTGTGAAAACTGTCTTTAACCATACCGAGAACGGGAATATCGACGCCCATTTCGTCTTCAACGGATTTTACTGTCGAAACGTGTCCGACGCCGCCGTCGAGAAGTATTAAGTCGGGACGAACTGAAAAAGCGCCCTGCACGTCTTCTTTAAGATGCGTAAATCTTCTTTTTAACGCCTCTCTCATTGCAGCATAGTCGTCCGTTCCCTCGACGGTTTTTATGGAGAATACACGGTAATCAGATTTTTTGAATTTGCCGTTTTCCAAAACTATCATTCCGCAGTACATGTCGCTTTCGCCACTGTTTGAAATGTCATAGCTTTCAATTCTTTCGGGAACGACTTCAAGTCCTAAAACCTGCGCCATGTGTAAAGAAAGGGACGAGTCGTTCTCATCCTGCTTCAATTTT
>JAEESG010000053.1 GCA_016286245.1 Clostridiales bacterium
TATTACCGTCGTGCTCGACTGTGAGCCGGAGTTACCGCCCGTGTCGAATATCATGGGCATAAACGTTACAAGCAGCGGAATTGCGGAAATCGCGGCTTCGAATTTCCCCAAAATCGAGCCGGTTATCGTTCCCGCTATCATGAGTATGAGAAGCCAGATTATACGTTTTTTTACTATCGTAAATACGCTCGTTTTAAGATACGGAGTTTCCAGAGGCTGCATAGCCGCCATCTGTTCGATATCTTTCGTCGCCTCTTCTTCGATGACGTCCACGATATCGTCGACCGTAACGATTCCGACAAGTCTGTTTTCATTGTCAACGACGGGAAGCGTTGTGATGTCGTATTTCGAGAACATACCCGCAACGGTTTCCTTGTCGTCGGTTGTTACCGCCTTGACTATACTCGTTTCCATAATATCGGAAATAAGCGTGTCGTCGTTTTCGCATGCAAGAATATCACATAGCTCTATTACAGCCTCAAGCTGACGCGACGGGCTTATTATATAACAAGTATATATGGTTTCTCTGTTGTCGGAAATACTTCTTATATACTTTATCGCCTCGCCGACCGTCATCGTTCCCTTGAGATCGGTAAATTCCGCCGTCATAATGCTTCCGACGGAGTCTTCGGGATAATTCAAAAACTGATTTATGAGCTTTCTTGTGTTTGCGCTTGCGTTTTTAAGTACTTTTTTTACAATGGTCGCAGGCATTTCTTCAAGCATGTCAACTGCATCGTCGACGCTGAGTTCTTCGATAATGTTTGAAATTTCTTCATCCGTTATTGAATTTATGAAAATTTCCTGCGTTTCAGGCTCAAAATAACTGAATACTTCAATGCATCTTTCTTTTGAAAGCGAGCGGAATATCGGCATAGCCTTGTCAATCGATATTCCTTCAAGGTATTCAGCCGCGTCGGCTTCCGGAATTTCTTCCATAACCGCTTTTATCTTACGGTAATTTCTCTCCGCAAGATAGTTGTCAAGTTCTTCTTTCAGGCCTATGAGTTCCTGTTCGTTTGTCATATTCAACCTGTCCTTTCCTAAAATTTTGTTAGGAAAGCAGAGAAGCATATTGCATAACAACCGTTATGCGAATATCAGGTTTTACCAATCGGAAGCAAAAGTGCATTCCGAAAGGAATGATATCATGCTTTTTCTACTTCGCCCCGGAATATCCACTTTTCTTCCTCCTTTTTTGACAAAATGTAATGATATATTCGAGAATATGTTATTTTCCGTCAAGCATATTCTTGAATTCGTAAAGTTTTGTAAGCGCTTCAATGGGAGTTAACGTGTTTACGTCAAGCGTTTTGATTTTTTCGCATATTTCGTCATATATTACCGTTTCCAAAGAAGCGGTCTGTCCGTAATTTGATGCGCCCTTATTAATTATATCCGTTTTCTGAGAAATTGCAATATGTTCATCGATATTTTCCAAAATTTTATCTGCTCTTTTTACAACTTCTCCCGGCACGCCCGCAAGCTTTGCAACTTCTATTCCGTAACTCTGGTCGGCGACACCCTTAACTATTTTTCTTATGAAAATAAGCTCTCCGCCGCGCTTTTTTGCGACAATGTTGTAATTTATAACGCCCGGACACAGATTTTCAAGCTCCGTCAGTTCGTGGTAGTGCGTTGCGAACATCGTTTTCGCGTAAAGCTTTTTGCTTACGGTATATTCAATTATCGCCCTTGCTATGCTCATTCCGTCATACGTCGACGTACCGCGTCCGATTTCGTCGTATATAATAAAACTTTTTCTCGTCGCGTTTTTGAGTATATAGGCGCATTCCGACATTTCAAGCATAAACGTCGACTGCCCTGCAGAAAGGTCGTCCGACGCGCCGATGCGTGTAAAGAGCTTGTCGACTGTACCTATTCTTGCCGATTTTGCGGGCACATAAGAACCCATCTGCGCAAGAACGATAATAAGCGCCACCTGCCTCATATAAGTCGATTTTCCCGCCATATTAGGTCCCGTTATAATCATAAGACGGTTGTTTTCGTCAAGAAGCGCATCGTTCGGCACGAACATCTCATTTTTCATGAATTTTTCAACAACGGGATGCCGTCCGTCCTTTATGCTTATTACGTCTGACATATCCACTTCGGGACAACAGTAATTGTTTTTCTTCGCAACGTCGGCCAAAGATGCGTAAACGTCGATTTTTGCGAGTAAATCGGCGGTTTTATCGATAATATGCACTCTGTCGGCGATAAACGTTCTCAATTCCTGGAATTTTTCATATTCCAGCGCGCATACCTTATCTTTTGCACCGAGAATTTTCGATTCCAGCTCTTTGAGTTCCTCTGTAATATATCTCTCGCCGCCCGTGAGCGTCTGCTTTCTAATGTATCTTACGGGAACCTGTTCTTTATACGAGTTTGTAACCTCAATATAATAGCCGAAAACACGGTTGTAACCGATTTTAAGGCCTTTTATTCCGGTATATTCCCTTTCATGCTGTTCAATTTTCGCAATCCATTCTTTGCCGTCGGTCTGAATTGAATTCAGCTCGTCAATATCGTCGCAGAAGCCTTTTTTGATAATACCGCCTTCTCTGATTGAAAACGGGGGTTCCTCGACTATCGCCTCGTAAATATATTTTCCGATTTCGTCAAGGGTATCAAAATTGTCTCTTATGTAAGCAAGTTCCTCGGATTCAAACGATTTAAGCTGATTTTTTATGGGCTTTAATACGGAAATGGTCTGGAAAAGCGCGCGCATGTCTCTGCCGTTTGCCGTATTGTAGACGATTTTGGTCATAAGTCGCTCAATATCGCTTACCGACGAGAGAAGATTCTGAATTTCCTCGCGCTCGATGTATGCGTCGTAAAACTCCGTTACCGCCTGTTGACGCATTGATATTTTATTTACGTTTATAAGGGGCTGCTCAAGCCATTTTCTTATGAGTCTTGCGCCCATTGCCGTTTTGGTTTTATCTATAACCCAAAGAAGCGTGCCCTTTTTTTCTTTCGTGCGCATGGTTTCACAAAGTTCAAGGCTTCTTCTGGTGTTGACGTCGATTCCTAAAAATACCTCGTTTGTGTAGTATTCAAGCTTGTCCATGTACGCAAGGTCGGTTTTCTGAGTGTCCTTTATATACTTAAGTATAGCACACAGAGCATAAACGACGGGCGAAAGTTCGGTGATTTTGTTCGATTTGAAAACGTCGTTTCCGAATCTTAACGTCAGATCCTTAAATGAAGCTTCCTCAAATATTTCGGGACGGCTGTCGTCAAAGAACGCGCTCAGTCTGTCCCTTGCAAAATCGTATATCACTTTGCTGTCGGTTCTGTCAATATTGGAAATAATCTCTTTCGGCGCATATACGGCAAGCTCGTTTAATACCTTCTGCTCGGCGTCCTCGCGTGAAAATTCGGTGGCGTAAATCTGCGCCGTCGAGATATCCGCAAAGCATATTCCTGTGCCTGCGGACGACATATAAAGCGAACAAAGATAATTATTCTTGTTTTCGGGAAGCATGCGGCTCTCGGTAACCGTGCCGGGAGTAATGACTCTTATAACCTCCCTTTTGACTATTCCCTTTGCTGCTGCGGGGTCTTCCGTCTGCTCGCAGATTGCGACTTTATATCCTTTTGATACGAGCCTTGAAATATAAGTATCGGCGCTGTGATACGGAATTCCGCACATCGGCGCCCTTTCTTCCATTCCGCAGTCTTTTCCCGTAAGGGTAAGCTCAAGTTCTCTTGACGCAAGCTTTGCGTCGTCGAAAAACATTTCGTAAAAATCTCCGAGCCTGAAAAAGAGCAGATGATCTTTATACTGTTCCTTAATTTCAAGATATTGAAGCATCATCGGTGTATAAGGCAAAGTTCACACACCCTTTCGATAGTAATAGTTAACCGCAGATATGGCATTTTGAGCAGTCGTGAGAGCACGCCCCGTCAGCGGCACCGACAGGACGTTCTTCGGGATTGCTCGTGTATTCTTCCGCGCCGACGTATGACGAAATCGTCATATTAACGGCGGTCATAAGCATATTCAGATTTTCTTCCGCCTCGTTATAAGCCTTCATTTCGGGAATTTCGGATATTTCGTTATAAAGGACTTCAAGACGGGACGAAATCACGTCGAGAACGTGTTCGTCGGCATTTTCCTTTTCCTTTTCGATATCAAAAACAGACTTCTGAATTTTGAATTCGTCGAGTTTTGTTTTCAGATCGGAATTGAGCTTCATTGCGTCGCGCGTTTCGCAAAAAGCCTTGTATTCGCCGCTTTCTTTAAGCGCTTCGCCGAGCTGTCTTGCAATTTTTATTATTTCGTTGCTTGTTTCAAACATATTTTTGCCCTTCTTTATATCATTTTACCGTATAACATTGCGTCGCCTGACGACGTAATGAGAACGTTTACGAATTTTCCGTATATATTATTGTTTCCCTCATACGTGAATTTTACAAGCTTGAAAGTGCTTGTTTTTCCGAAATAAAATCCCGATTCATTCCTCCTCGTGTCGCAAAGCACTTTTTGAACGGTATTTTCGTATGATTTGTTAATTTTAACTATTCTTTCGCGATGCTCAGCCAAAAGTTTTGCCATACGCTCGTTTTTCTGCGCTTCGGTAATATTGTTTTCCATTTTTTCAGCGGGAGTTCCCTTCCGCGGGGAAAAAACGAAGGAATAAATCGAATCGTAGCCGACCTTTTCACAGATATCGAGAGTTTGATTAAAATCCTCGTCCGTCGCGCCCGGAAACGCGACGATTATATCCGTTGTGAAAACAATATCGGGAATTGCTTTTTTCAGTTTTTCAACGACTTTAAGATATGCGTCGGTCGTGTATTTTCTGTTCATTTTTCGCAGTATTTCATCGCTTCCCGACTGTATCGGAAGATGAAAATGCCGCTCTATTTTGTCATACTTTGCAATAACGTCAATAAGCTCGTCGGAAACGTCTTTCGGGTGAGAAGTCATAAATCTTATGATAAAATCGCCGTCAAGAGCTGCTATTCTTTCGAGAAGCTTTGCAAATGATACCTCGTTTTTGTCGCTTCCGTAGGAATTTACGTTCTGACCGAGAAGCGTTATTTCCTTGTATCCGCTTTCAATAAGACTTTTCGCCTCGTCGACTATAACGTCCGCATTCCTGCTGCGCTCCCTTCCTCTGACGTAAGGCACTACGCAGTACGTGCAGTAGTTGTTGCAGCCGTACATAATGGAAATCCACGCTTTAATGTCGCTTTCTCTCTTTACGGGAATGCCTTCGACAACGGGATAGTCGCTGTCGTCGACGTAATATCTTCGCCTGTTGTTTTCAAGCACGTCGCACAGTATTTCGGGCAGTCTGTGAAGCATATTCGTGCCCGCGACGAAATTTACGTACGGATAATTGTGCTTTATCTCGTCGATTCTGTGCTCCTGGTTTACCATACAGCCCCAGAGTCCGATAAGCAGATCGGGATTTTTCTCTTTTAAATGCTTCAACTGCCCCGTCTTCGAAAAAGCCTTGAGCTCCGCGTGTTCTCTTACCGCGCAGGTGTTGAAAATCACAAGGTCCGCATTTTCAATAAAGTCCGCCTTTTCGTAACCGAGAGACAGCGCGCTTCCGAGCAGTCTTTCGCTGTCCGCCTCGTTCTGCTGACAGCCGAACGTCTGAATAAATACGTATAACGGTCTTTTTTTACGGTCAATCTTTTCGGCAATTATTTTTCTTACACGCTTAGCGTATTTTTTCTGATTTTCTATGTCAGAAGTAATTTCGTTTAAAACGTTAGATGTATTTTTCATTTTGAAGACGCCCTTTTGAGAAGTGTTTTCAAATCTTCGGGGGTGTATTTGTATATTTTATCGCAAAACTGACACGATACCTCTATATCCTTGTTCTCATCTATCATCGACGTAAGCTCCGTTTTTCCTATGCTTACAAGCGCGCGGTCGACGCGCTCTTTCGTGCAGTCGCATAAATATGAAACCTGCGCTTCGTCGAATATATCGAATTCGATGTCGCCCAGAATGTCCTTCAGATATTCTTCGTTGGTTTTATCGGTCGAAAACAGCGTCGAAACGGGAACCGCCGCCTCAACACGCTTTTCAAGCCTGTCTATAAAATCGTCTTCTGCACCGGGAAGAAGCTGTATCATGTATCCGCCGGCGGCAAGACATTTATAATCCTTGCCTATAAGCACGCCGAGAGCGCAGACGGTGGGAATCTGCTCGCTTTTGGCAAAATATTCGGTTATATCCTCCGCAACCTCGCCGGAAACGATGGGAGTCATTCCGACGTAGGGCTCGTTTTTGCCTTCTTCTCTGATTATATATAAATTTCCTTTGCCTATCGCGCCGGCAACGTCGAGTTTTCCCTTTGAATTTGTCGGGAGGTCTGCTTGCGGATACTGAACGTATCCCTTTGCGTTTCCGTAATAGTCGGCGACGGCAAGCACTTTTCCGCACACGCCGTCTCCGTCGAAAGAAACGGTAACGGTATCTCCCTTGTTTTTAAGCATTATTCCTATCATTGACGAGGCGCTGAGAGTCCTTCCGAGAGCGGCGGATGCCGTCGGAGAAAGATTATGGTATCTGATTGCGTCGTTTACCATATTTTTAGAATTTATAATGATTATTCTTGCGTTTCCGCACCTTGTCATTGCGCGCGTAATTGTGTTTCCGTTTTGCATTTTGATTCAGTTCTCTTTCTTTTTACATATATAAAACAGTCTGTCGTGCGTGTTTTCGTTCCCTTTTGAAAAATCAAGGTCGGCAAAAGTGTAAAATTCGTTAAAACCGACTTTTTTCAGCGTTTTTTCTATTGTTTTTTCGCTAAACATCTTCTCGGCGCTTCTTTCGTCGTAACGGTCATAGCAGCCGGCGTCGTTTTCAAAGAAAAACGAGAGATAAAAATCGCATTTTTTAGTCTTTTCATTATAGAAATTCTGCCATGCGAGCAGTACCTTTTCGTCTTCAAGAACGTAGGCGTTGTCAGCGTAAACGGTTTCGAATTTCTTTTTCGTGCTTATATCAAAAATAAACACTCCGCCGTCGTCAAGCGCGCAGAATGCGCTCGAAAACGCTTCTTCGAGCCTTACGTTTGACGTAAGGCAATTTATGCTCGACGCCATGCATATTACCGCCTGCGGCTTTGTATAAACCTCAAAATCGCGCATATTCTGCAAGGTAAATCTTATATTTTGTATACCCGCGTCAAATGCTTTTTTATCCGCTTCCGAAAGCATATCCTCCGATATGTCGATGGCGGTTACGCTATACCCTCTTTTTGACAGTTCGAGCGCAAGATTTCCCGTGCCGCACGCCGTTTCGCATACGTTTTTTACGGGTATTGAGTATTTTTCAAAGCATTTTTCGTAAAAATCGCACCATTTCGAATAGTCGATTTCGGTATTGAGCAAATCATACGCTTTTACAAAGTATTTTCCGTATCCTTCTTTTTTCATATACACATCTTTCCAATGAAAAATCTATTATATTTTATCAAAACATGCCTGATTTGTAAAGTATAATCTTGCAATACATATTTCGACAAATACAAAACTTTTGCAGTAATATAATTAACTTGTCCGCTTTTTCAAAAAATAACAGACGATAAAGTATTTTCAACGCATATAAACTTTATGAAAATCAAATATTATAAAGTGAAAAAACGCGCAATTTTTAGGCGCGGATATACGGAAAGGAAAAGAAAAATGAAATTTCGGCGCAATATATCCAACAGACTGAAAATTATTTCTATTACAATATTCTCGGCGCTCGTTCTTGCGAACGTCGTTTTATCACATACAATTTTTGAAAATCCCTCGTCCAAAACGGTTATTAATTCCGTTTTTTACGAGGATATTTCGAATACTGACATTCGTACGAACTACTATAATGAAGAATATAAAACTTCAAAGACGGAAAAATTAAAGCTTGTTCCCTGCGGAGACGTTTTCGGGGTAAAATTCTTCACAAAAGGGGTTATTATTATCGGAAACACCGATATTGAAACACAAAGCGGATTTATTAATCCGGCGCAGATTTCGGGGCTTGAAAAAGACGATATAATAACGAAAATAAACGGTAAAGAAGTTAATACGGTTGAAGAACTTGCCGAAATCATTGAAAAATCAAACGGAAATATTTTGTTTGTTGAATATATAAGAAACAATGAAAATTCAAGTACAGAACTCAAGCCCGTGCTCTCGGTTTCCGACAATAAATACAAGACCGGTATCTGGGTAAGAGACAGCACGGCGGGGATAGGCACAATAACCTATTATAATCCCGAAAACAAAACCTTTGCGGGTCTCGGACACGGTATATGCGACATTGACACGGGCTCTCTTATGCCGCTGCTGCGCGCTACAATAGTCGACGTTGATATTACGGAAATCACGAAGGGAAAATACGGAACTCCAGGAGAGCTTAAAGGCGTTTTTGACAATACGCAGAAAGGCGTTTTGATTAAAAACAGCGATTTCGGAGTTTTCGGAATTCTCGACAAGACGCCGCAATCGCTGTACGAGGCTCTTGAAACAGCGTCAAAAGAAGAAATTTACCCGGGAAAAGCAACGGTTCTCGGAAACGTGGACGGAAAAGGAATTAATGAATACGACGTTTATATTTCCAAAATTGACAAAAATTCCGACGGTACAAAATGCTTTTCCGTCGAGGTAACGGATGAAAAATTACTGTCGCTTACGGGCGGAATCGTTCAGGGAATGAGCGGAAGCCCGATAATTCAGAACGGCAAACTTATCGGAGCAGTAACGCACGTGCTGATAAACGACCCCACAAAGGGTTACGGGATATTTATCGAAAATATGCTTGCAAAAACTCCCGATTTAACGGTTTAATCAGATTCCGACACCGTTCTTTTCGCAGAATTCTTCAAGGCACAGACCGCTCTTCATGATTTTCTGAGCGTAATATCTTCCGACGTAGCGGTAATGCCACGGCTCAAAAATAATACCTGTTATATCCGATTTATCTTTCGGATAGCGCAGAATAAAACCGAAATCTGCGCAGTGATTTATAAGCCACTTATATACCTCCTGCGATTCGAACTGCTGGGACGCGGCGGGCAGATTATGCAGATCGGCGCAAAGTCCGCTCTGGTGCTCGCTCGTTCCCGGAATCGCAATCTGGGCTGCGGTTTTTGCGTACGCCGTATTGTAATCGTAATACTGCCTGAAAGAATTGAGTGAATTATTGAATAACTGCGTCTGATAATCGTATGAGCGGTATGCGCTCGTTACCGACACGTCGGTATACCCGTTTGCCCTCATTTCTATAAACATAGCTTCAAGCGCCTTTGCAGCGTATTCACGCATTTTGTTCTGCGTTCTGTCCTTCCTTGTATCGACAACGCCGCACAGGTCTGAAGGGATGTAATCTGCGCCGAGCGGATGGTCGGTATTGATGAGCTTTATGTATTCCTCGGAATCCTCGGGATTCATATACATTTCATAAGCCGACAAATCGGCGACAAAGTCGCTTTCCGGAGACGCCTGAAGGAGATACAGCGATTTATCAAGCGGATAAGTAAGATAATTTTCGGGAGATTTTAATTTTATTGTATCGCTTCCGAATTCAACGGTATAATCAATCTTTTTTCCGCTTTTACTTATATTAAGTATAATTCCGTCAAAGGTATTTTCAAAAAACTCAACGGGAACGTAAACGTCGGCGTTTTTAGCGGAAAAGTATATGTTATGTCCGAGAAATTTGGAAAAGCCGTTTATATTTGCAATATTCGTTCCTATGTTGAAGCTGATTTTTTCACCGTCTTCAAAAACCGCGGTCATTACGTTTACGTCGCCGACAACCTTATATCCGAGTTTATCGGAAAATTCGTTAAGTGAAAAATAACATTCGTTTTCATAAACGCAAAAATCGGATACTGCCTTTTTTTTGCCGTTGCTTAACGTCGAAAGCGTGTAACTCATTTTGTCCGGCGCTTTTGAAAAATCGCGCGACAGAGCAAAAATCATAACAAGAACAAACAAAATCGTTCCCGCAACCGCAAGCACAAACGCCTGCGTGAATTTAAGAAGTCTTGCGGCTTTTTTCTGTCTTTTCTCCATCATGATTTTTCTTTTATTCAATTCAATAAACGCTTTATCGCG
>JAEESG010000054.1 GCA_016286245.1 Clostridiales bacterium
TGACAATACAGCCGAAATTGACCGACGGTGCAAATTCGTTCCGCCCGATTGCAATCCGCAAGAGGAATACTCTGATTGTTAAGTCCGGCGCTGTTCTTCGGGGAAGCAATTTCACAGGCGGATACGGCGGAATGATTAACGTTGCGCAAGAGGCGACGCTTAATTTGAACGGAGGTAAAATCGAAAACTGCACTGCCGGATACGGCGGAGCCGTGAATATTGAAAAATACGGTCAATTTACTTTTGATAGCGGTTCAATCGAAAACTGCTCCGCAATTCAGGGCGGAGCCGTCTACGTTGCGTACTTAGGAAATTTTCTTTTTAATAACGGTACGATAACAGACTGTACCGCAATGCATGCGTCGGAAGCAACCCGGGAGGGAAGCTCCGTTACCGCGGCGGGCGGCGCGGTTTACACCGTCGGTATGTTTACCATGTACGGCGGTTCCATAAATAACTGCAAAGCCGTATCCGGCAAGGGCGGCGGCGTGTACGTTTACCCGGAAGGCGGCGACTTCTGGATGTCGGGCGGCGAAATTTCCGGCTGCAGCGCAACGGAAAACGAAAATGAAAGCCTGTATTATAATGACGGCGAAGGCGGCGGCGTCTACGTCGGAAAAGCAGCCCAAGGATACTTAAACATGTCTGTAGGAGACGCCGGAATTACCGGAAACACCGCAAAATACGGCGGCGGAATTTATCTGCACGAAGGCGCGTCCATGCTTGTCGAAAAAGAAGCGTATATATACGGAAATACCGAAAACAACGTTTATCTTGCGGAGAGCGTGATGTTCATTGTCGAAAAGGGCATCAACAAACTGACGGGAAATGCGAAAATCGGAATCACGACCGCTTCCAAACCTACCGTTTCCGAACCGGTAAGCTTTGCATATGCGGGCGACGACTGTAAAGAGTACTTCTCAGACGACAGCGATAATTTCTGCGTTTCCTATGACGCCGAAAGCAAAGTGCTGAATCTTAACGTTCAAAAAGCGTCGGTTACGAAAAAACCGACTGCAAAGAAATTACTGCACGGCGACGGACCGCAGATACTCGTAACCGCGGGTGAAGCTTCCGGCGGTACCATGCAGTACGCCGTAAGCGACAGCAATTCGTCTGTACCGACGGAATGGAGCGAAAATATCCCCGAACGCTCCGATCTCGGAAAATATTACGTCTGGTACAGAGCAAAAGGCGACGAAACGCATTTGGATTCCGACGCTCAGTACGTAGTTTCGATGATATTACAAAAGTTAATATACAGAGTTGCAAACGGTACGTGGAATGATGGTACGGACAGCGAAATAACGGTTCCGGTTTCACGTTATTCCGACGATGGTGAGTTGTTTATAACTGATGAAGATGTTCCGGCGGTAGGCGACAAACCCGCAAAAGGCTTTCTCAAATCGGGAAGCTGGAAAAATGAATTTATAAACGAAGACACCTTCCTCATTTACACCTACGATGAAGATCCGAACTACGTTCCGGACAACGTAACCGGTAATATCACTTTCAGCGGCAAAGTAAACCTCGACGGCAGACCGCTGACAGACAGCGACGTATTCACCTTTGAGGTTTTAATAGACGGAATTATCACATCGACTGCGCAAAACGACGCGGACGGGGAGATCTTTTTCACGCAGATCGACTACGGCAGCAATGATGTAGGCACGCACGTCTATACCGTAAAACAGAACGGCACGAATATCCCGGGTGTAACGATCGACGAGACAGAGTATACGGTAACAGTCATCGTTTCCTATAATCGTGGCGATGACGAACTTACGGTTACGCCGGCCGAAGTATTCAGCGGTCTGAATTTCAATAATACTTATACAAAGCAAATTTCGCCGGAATACTCCGTACCCGCGGAACTGAAAGCGGCTTACGGAAAGACGCTTTCCGACGTAACGCTGCCCGATGGCTGGACTTGGAACGACCCGCCTGCGACGGGTATCGGAAACGTCGGATATAACAGCTTCTCCGCAACCTATACGCCGAAAGACACGGTTCTTTACAAGACCGTAACGGAAAATCTTACGATTGCGGTCAGCGGTTCCTTTACCGTTGTAAATATTCCCATGGGCGGCGAAAATACGGCGACGATAGGAAAAAACGTTGAAATTTCCTACGATACCGAAAGCTGTTTCATTATCCCGGGTAAATACGCCGAAAGCCTTGAACTGAGCGAAAAACAGAGATGGTTTGAGGGTGTTTATTCGAGCGGTTCCACCTTTACCGGCAGCGTTCTGGTTATTCCGTTAAACGGAGCGACGCTTGATGAAAATGTCAACTTCAATATTACGAACGGCACGTTTGTAAAGGCCGAAAAGGTGCTTGACAACGACGGCAAACCTACGGGCGTGCTGAGAGTTTTCTTTAACGTGCGTATTGAGGGGAACGCTTCCGTTCTCGGAACCGTTTCCATCACGGATTTCCCGATTCCGAACGACAAAGACGGCGTGTTTGAGCCCGAGATCGCGGACGGCGAACATTATACCGTTGATGACGCATTCTGGACCGACAAAAACGGACAGCCCGTCGAAAAATTCGAGGCGGGAAGCGACTACTTCCTGAACGTAATACTCACGCTCGAGAGAGGATACGTGTTTGCGGACAGCGTGAACGTTTCCGTAAACGGAAACTCTCAAACGGTAAAATCCGAGCTTACTCCCGGCAAGATAAAACTCAAAATAAAAGTTTACGTGGCTTATGACCCGCATACCGTTAAATTCAATGCAAATAACGGCAGAGTAACGCCCGAAAGCGGTGTTACCAATAAGTTCGGAAAACTCGACAGCCTTCCCGTTCCCGAAAGAAGCAACCACACATTTAACGGCTGGTTTACCGAAAAAACGGGAGGAACCGAGGTTACGACCGATACCCTCTTTGAAGCAGACGGCGAAATTTTCGCACAGTGGACTAAAAAATCCGCAGGCGGAAGCGTAAGCATAATCGAGCCGGAAGCTTCTTATAAGATAATTCCCGCGCAGACCGAAAACGGAACGGTGCAAATCACTCCCAAATCTGCAAAAGAGGGCGCAACGGTAAGAATAAATGCTGTTCCGAATGAGGGATACAAGCTTGAAAAGATTACCGTGATAAACGAAAACGGAAAAGAAATTCAGGTAAGAAACGCAAACGGCGAAATTTCGTTTATAATGCCGAAAGGCGGCGTCGAAGTGTTCGCGTCCTTCGTAAAGGACGATTCGGGCTACGGCGCAGGATTCAACAATCCGTTCACCGACGTAAAACCCGCCGACTACTTCTTTGAGCCGGTTATGTGGGCGCTCAGAAGAAATATCACAACCGGAACTACCGCGACGACCTTCAGCCCCGAAGAATCCTGTACGCGCGCCGAAATGGTAACGTTCCTGTGGCGCACGGCGGGCTCGCCGGACTCCGCGGCAATAATTCCGTTTACCGACGTAAAGGCGGGAGAATACTACCATAAGGCAGTTCTTTGGGCATACGAAAAGGGAATTACGGCAGGAACGACCGCGACGGCCTTCAGCCCGGACAAAACCTGCACACGCGCCGAAATGGTAACGTTCCTGTGGCGCATGTCCGGCTCACCCGAACCCAAGACGGGAAATAACCCGTTTAATGACGTAAAGGCGGGAGAATACTACTATAAGGCAGTTATTTGGGCGTACGAAAACGGCATTACAATCGGAGCGACGGCGACGACCTTCGGTACGAACGAAAAATGCACGCGCGCCGAAACCGTAACGTTCCTTTACCGCATGGAAGGCGGAAAATAATCAAAAAATAAAAAAGAGCTTGCTTTTGCAAGCTCTTTTTTTGTCCTTTTATATCAAAAAGTCCTTTGCCGCAGCGGTGAATTTCTCAAACGCACGCTCTTTCGTGTCGTGTATGGTGCAGCCGGCGGCCTTTTTGTGCCCGCCGCCGCCGAAAACGGCGCATAATTTCGAAACGTCGATGTCGAGATTCGACCGCACGGAAAACTTGTAACTGACCTCGTCGTTTCCGGCGGTTTTTCGGTGCATCAGCACCGAAATCTGCACCCCGCTTATCGTACGCAAAAGCTGCGAAACCGCGTCGGTGTCCTCGTCGGAAGCGCCGAGCATTTCGAGGTCGTCTTTGTCGATAATTACAATTGCAAATCTGTTTTCGTAAAACAGTTTCATATTCTGATAAGCAAACTGCTCAACTTTTATCTGAGATAATGATTTTGTGTCGAAAAGAAGTCGGTTGATTTTTTCGGCGTCAACTCCGTGCTCAAGAAGAAAAGACGCGGCGGCATGAGAAAAAGAAGAGGTATTCGAAAATTTGAAACAGCCCGTGTCGGATGAAATCGACGTGTAGATGGAAGAGCATATTTCCGAATCAAATACGGCGGCTTTTCGTTCTTTTTCATACTCTCTGATCATCGAAAAAAGAATTTCTCCCGCGGACGCGGCGGACGCGTCGACGTATTTTTCCAAAGCTTTCAGCGTGTTTATTCTGTGGTGGTCTATCGCGTAAGAAATCGGAATATTTTTAAGTTCCGGAGAGTCGGATAACAGTTCATCCGACGCAACGTCAATGCTTAGGACGCAGTCGTAAGCGAAATTTGAGGAAATTAACGAATTATAGCTTTCAAAATATAAAATATTTTTATTTTTTGCAAAATCCAGTTTTTTCGGAATTGCCGAAGGAGAAACTACGGCGGCATTTTTTCCGGCTTTTTTCAGAAATAACGCGAGCGCTGTCGACGAACCTATCGCGTCGCCGTCGGCGTTGACGTGAATGAGAATAATAAAAGAACTGTGATTGTCAATAACGTTGAAAAAACTTTCAAATTGCTGATTCATGACGTCTCCTATTTTTTATTCGACGTTTTGTCAAATAATTTTTTTATTTTGTGGTTGTAAATTATCATTATTCTGTCTGTAAGAAGGTCAAAACTGAAAAAGAACAGGTTTGCGCAGATAAACAGCAGAATAAACATGTAAACGGGCTCGTTTGCCATGCCGAACACCGTTTTGAAGACGGTGAAGAGAAAGAGCATAACGGCATTGTAAATAAGCGCCAAAACAAGAAAAGCAAAAAGCCTTGACTTGATTTTCCCGTGCAGAAAACCTCTCATTACGGGGTAATAACCGAAGAAGAAAAGAAAATACATCGGGCAGGTGCGAAGCGGCAGCAGAATGTTTGATAAAAGCGCCGATACCGCAAAAATCATAAGCGCGTTTCTCGTCCCTTTCTCCGAAAATACGACGTGAATGACGATGGCTGCCGCCGAGGCGCAAAGCAGGTCAAGCGACTCTATAAGACCGCCGATAATGAGAACGACGCAGATAAGCGAGGAAATAACCGCGCAATACGCGGTATTTCTTACTGTTTTCTTAACGCTCATGGCAAAAGTCCTTTCGGTCGTCATAATGAGTACAGACTTATTATACAATAAAAACGGTTTTATTGCAAGAATTTTTATTTTAAGAGCTTTTCGGTTGACATTTAACTCTAAAAATAATATAATATTATGAAAGATAAGTATTATTATGTAATATGGGAGAAAAACGGTGCTTTTTGAATTCAAAGGCGAAAACCTCGACATAAATTACATAGAAAAAGGCGAAGGAAAAAACGTGCTTCTGCTTCAGGGCTGGGGCACGAAAGCGGAGTATTACTCTGCGGTCGCGGATATGATAAGCAAATACGCGCGCGTAATAATTCCCGAATTTCCCGGCTTTGGAAAATCGACCGAGCCTCAGTCGGCGTATGATTTGAATGATTACGCCGAATTTACGCTTGCCTTTTTGAAGGAACTCGGAATAGACGACGTAACTCTCGTCGGACATTCGCACGGCGGAAGAGTCATAATCGAACTTGCGTCGAGAGAAAACCTGCCGGTAAAAATCGAAAAAGCCGTGCTTATCGACAGCGCCGGAATAAAGAGAAAAAAGAGCTTTTCAAAGAAGGTAAGAATTGCGGTTTATAAATTCTGCAAGAACTTCTTGAAAATTCCGCCGGTTAAAAAAGCGTTTCCCGACGCGCTCGATAAACTGCAGAAAAAATTCGGCTCCGCCGATTACGCGTCGTCGTCGCAGATTATGCGGCAGAGCATGGTAAAACTCGTAAATGAGGACCTGACAGGGAAACTTAAAGATATAAAAGTGCCGACGCTTCTTATCTGGGGCGAAAACGACGAAGCGACGCCGCTTTCCGACGCAAAAATCATGGAAAAAGAGATAAAGGACAGCGGACTTGTCGTAATAAAGGGCGCGGGACATTTTTCGTTCCTCGATGACCCGGGACTGACGTCAAGAGTTCTCGAATCATTCATAAAGGACAAAACAGAGGTGTAAATATGATAATTGCGCTTTGTTTTTATCTTGCAACGCTTGCTTTTGCACTGTTTTTCGCGCTGTCTTTCTTTGCGCATATGTTTCAGCTCGAAGCATATTTGAAAAAACAGTTTTTCAAATGGATAAACGCGAATATCGCGGCGGTGCTTCTTAAATCGGCGCCTTTTGTGATTTCGTGCGTCATACTTGTTTTCGCAAGAAATATTGTAACCTACGTCGTGTGCTCGGCTCTTAATCTTGCGGAAATATACCTTTATAAACCGTTCAAGGCGAAAAAGCCGCTCGTTTATACGGCAAGGGTAAAAAGACTGCTTGCAACGGCTTATATTCTGTTTGCCGCAGCCGGCGCACTTTGCGTTATAATCGGTACGATTTACGTACTTCCCGCACTGTGCGCGCTTTGCGGATATATCCTCATTTTGTGCGATATAATCAATAAGCCTGCCGAAAAAGCGGTGAGAAATAAATACATTAACGAAGCGAAAAAAATTATAAAATCAAGAAAAAATAGCCTTACCGTCATAGGAATCACGGGAAGTTACGGAAAAACGAGCACAAAATATTTTCTCGAAAAGATACTCTCCCAAAAATTCAACGTCCTTATGACTCCCGCAAGCTATAATACGACGATGGGAGTAGTTAAGGTCGTGCGTGAAATGCTAAAGCCTTCGCACGAGATTTTCATATGCGAAATGGGCGCAAGAAACGTTGGAGAAATAAGGGAAATCTGCGATATCGTACTGCCCGACCACGGAATTATTACTTCCATCGGAGAACAGCACTTAGAGACCTTCGGAAGCGTCGAAAATATAGTAAAAACGAAATTCGAGCTTGCCGACGCCGTAAAGGAAAACGGAAACGGATATATTGTTTTAAACGGCGATAACGAATATATAAGAAACAGAAATTACGACGGAAATACCGTTTATTACGGAACAAAAGAAAACGCCGAATATAAGGCGGAAAATATCAAAACCGACAGAAACGGCACGAATTTCACGCTAAAGCACGGAAATTCGTCTTGTACGCTCGAAACAAGACTTCTCGGAGCGCATAACGTGTCGAATATCCTTGCGTGCGTTTCAATGGCGGATAAACTCGGAGAAAGCGTAAAGGATATCGCGTTCGGAGTGTCAAGACTTGAGGCGGTGCCGCACAGACTTCAGATAATCGACGCAAAAAATATCGTGATTATCGACGACTCCTTCAACTCAAATCCGAGCGGGGCGAGAGCGGCGCTCGACGTGCTGTCCTGCTTTGACGGAGTAAAAATTCTCGTAACGCCCGGCATGGTGGAGCTCGGAGAAGCGCAGGAAACGGAAAATAAGCGCCTCGGCGAATACGCAAAAGATAAATGCGACTACCTTTTCGTCGTGGGCGAATATAATAAGGACAGCATAATTTCCGGCGCAAAGAGTGCGGGCTTCGATGAGGAAAAAATAATATGCGTTTCGGGCCCGACGCAGGCCGTAAAAGCGGCGGAAACGCTTGAACCCGGAAGAATAAAATACGTTCTTTTGGAAAATGATTTGCCTGATAATTTCAGATAAAAGAGGGGTATGACATTGAAAAACGATAATGCTTCAAAAATCCGCGTAGGTCTCTTTTTCGGCGGAAAAAGCGTGGAACACGAGGTCTCCGTCGTGTCGGCGCTCCAGGCGTATAACGCGTTTGACAGCGGAAAATACGACGTAAAGACAGTGTATATCACAAAAGACGGAAAAATGTATACGGGAGGAAAAACGAACGATATTTCCGCGTATAAGGATATAGAAGACGTCGTAAAATCGGCACAGAGGGTAAACCTCGTAAACGATAACGATAGGTTTTACCTCGTAAGATACCCGTCAAAGACATTCGGCTCTGACGTTGTGTGCGAGATAGACGTCGCGTTTCCCGTCGTTCACGGAACGAACGTCGAGGACGGAACGCTTCAGGGATATTTCAAAACGGCAGGCATTCCGTTCGTCGGCTGCGACGTGTGCGCAAGCGCGCTCGGCATGGATAAGGCGGCGACCAAAGCGGTGCTTAAAATGAACGGAATTCCCGTGCTCGACTGCGTGTGCGTAAACGTGAAGGAATATTTCGAAAATAAAGAAAAAATCATTGAAAAAATCGAGGAAAAGACCAAATACCCGCTTATCGTAAAACCCGTAAATCTCGGCTCAAGTGTGGGAGTAAAGAAAGTAAGGGAAAACGGGGAAATAAGGCAGGCGCTCGACGAGGCGTTCATGTTCTCGACGGTCGTATTGTGCGAAAACGCGGTGGAAAACTTAAAGGAAATCAACTGCTCGGTGCTCGGGGACAGATACGAAGCGATACCGTCTGTGTGCGAGGAACCCGTAAACGACGAGGGAATTCTGACGTACGAGGATAAATACGTGTCTTCCGGCTCAAAATCGGGAAGCAAAACCGAAGGCGCGGGAACGAAATCGTCGGGCATGGCAAATCTCAAAAGAAAGATACCCGCCGATATTTCAAAGGAGCTCGAGGAAAAGATAAGGAATATTTCCGTAAGCGCGTTCAAGGCGCTCGGCTGCGCAGGAGTGTCGAGAATAGACTACCTTTACGATACGGTAAATGATGAGCTTTATCTCAACGAATTCAATACCATACCCGGCTCGCTTGCGTTTTATCTTTGGGAAGCGTCGGGCGTAAAATTTGACGAACTGCTCGATAAACTCGTAAATCTCGCATTTAAAAGGGCGCGCGAGGAAAAAGAGATATTCTACTCCTTCGAAACGAATATCTTAAAGGGAATACAACTCCCGAAGGGCACAAAAAGCTGAAAATAAAGCCTTTTTTCGATAAAAAAGGTGAAAAACAATTCAAAAAACAATCCGCTTTTGACAAAAAAGCGGATTTTGTTTGTAATTTTTCATTGACAAAACGGCGTAAAATAAATATAATATAACATAATTACTGTTAATTTGACAAAATTCAGAAAAGAGGACGTTTTGTGATAAAAGTTGCAAAATTCGGCGGAAGCTCGCTTGCAAACGCCGCACAATTCAGAAAAGTTGCGAAAATAGTGCTTTCCGACCCGTCGAGACGGTATGTCGTTCCGTCCGCGCCCGGAAAGAGAAATAAAGAAGACGTGAAAATCACCGATATGCTGTATTCATGCTATGAGGAGACGGCAAGAACCGGGGAAATTTCGGGTATTTTCGAGAGTATCAAGCAGAGATATAACGAAATTATATCGGAACTGGGGCTTGATATGTCGCTCGAAAGGGAATACGAAACGATAAAGAACGCGTTCGTCGCACGCGTAGGTAAGGATTACGCCGCAAGCAGAGGCGAATACCTGAACGCAAAGATTATGTCGAAATTTCTCGGCTTCGACTTTATCGACGCCGCCGAGGTTATTTTCTTCAACGACGACGGCTCGTTTGACGCGGCAAAGACGTATAATACGCTCAAACCGCGCCTTTCGGAATGCGAGAGA
>JAEESG010000055.1 GCA_016286245.1 Clostridiales bacterium
CTAACAAAAAATTTGTAATTTTTTATGATTTTTCACAATTTTAACACTGTGAATATATCTTGTCAAGCAGTTGAGAGAAGGACTACGGCCTGATTTCAACTATTTCCTCGGACGCGACTGCATTCTTTACGAGTCTGTCCACGTCGAGCGCCGATTCGGACTTCTCTATGCGGTCCTTCTTCGGCTTTGTGACGGGGTGCTTCGGCAGGAAAACCGTGCAGCAGTCCTCGTAAGGCTGTATCGAAATGTCAAACGTGCCGATTTTGCGCGCGATATTTACGATTTCCTCCTTGTCCGCCGCAATAAAAGGACGGAAAACGGGAACGTCAGAAGATAAAACGCTGTTGGTAACGGTAAGCGCCGACATTGTCTGGCTTGCAACCTGCCCGAGACTTTCACCCGTGATTATCGCCTTTGCGCCGAGGCTTCTTGCCGCTTTTTCGGCAAGCCGCATCATGAATCTCCTTAATAAAACCGTAAAATAGTCCTCCTTGCAGGACCTTTTGATGCTTTCCTGAATTTCGGTGAGCGAAATGATATGAAGCGAAATATTTCCGCAGTAGTCGCACATTTTTTCGGCAAGCTCTATTACTTTCTGTCTTGCCCGCTCGCTCGTGTAGGGAAAGCTGTCGAAATGAAGGGCCTCAACCGACACGCCGCGCTTTGCGCAGACGTATCCGGCGGCAGGGCTGTCAATACCGCCCGAAAGCAGTAAAACCGCTTTGCCCGCGCTGCCCGCGGGCATGCCGCCGGCACCGTGGATTTTTGAAGCGTGAACGTAAACCGCGTAGTCCCTGACCTCGACGTAAACCACCATGTCGGGATTGTTTACGTCAACCTTCATATCGTGATTTGCACTTAGTATTTTTGCACCGCAGAGAGCGGACAGTTCCGGGGAAGTGAGGGGAAACGATTTATCGGAGCGTTTTCCGACAACCTTGAAGGTTTTTTCGCCTTTTCTTTCGCTTTTTATATAATTTCCGATAAAAGAGAGAATTTTGTCGAGGTCCTTATCGATTTCCGCCGCAACGCAAAGGGAAGCGACTCCGAAAACCTTTGCGCACTCCTTTGCCGCGTCGTCTATACATAACGCGGAGTCTTTGTCAAGCGGGGTAACGTAAATCGTTGACTGAGATGATAAAATACCGTAGTTTCCGTACTTTTTCAGACGCCTTTTCAAGTCGTCCGTGAGCATCTTTTCAAAATTTTTTCTGTTGAGCCCTTTGAGAACGACTTCTCCGAGTTTCAAGAGAATTACTCTGTTTACCTGTTCCATAAAGTATAGCCTTTCTATAAATCGTAATCGCCGTTTTCAAAGCGTTTTTCTCTTTGCATCGCGTCATCTATTTTTGCGTTCATGTAATCCGCAAACTGCGCGTCGGGCTCGAATTTTAAAGACGCGGTCTTTGAATTGAAATTAAAATAGTATAGATAATAGACTTTCGGAAATATGTTTTTGCAGAAATTCGTCGAGATTTTCGCTTTCGGCATGTCTTTTTTGTGATTTTCGAAATATTCCGAGGATACGACCTTTCCTATCGACTCCTCATAAGAAAGCGAGCAGACGCATATACTTTTTTTGCCTGATATTCTGTATATTTTAAGGTCGTTTTCGCACGCCTCGTATACGTAATTTGCGTAAACGTATTTAAGATAAATCTGTAAGGAAAAAACCGCAAAAGCAAGCGCGGCAATCTGAAAAATCAAGGGATGCGCCGCAAAAACGGTGGAAAAATAAAATAAAAAAATACAGGCAAAGGCAAATATGAGAGAGAGCATAACCGCCGTTTTGTCTTTTTGCAAAGGTCTGTAAGTCATATTTTCTCCTTAATTTTCGGCGACGCGGATGATTTTGAAATCCGCGCGCCCGTCTTTTACGTTTATTATTCCGTATGAGCCCGCATCCCCGTCGCGCGGCAGCTCAAGACTGCCGGGATTGAAAAGGGTGATTCCATCGCACTCCTCACAGAACGGCACGTGCGTGTGCCCGAAAAGAGCAACTGACGCGTTTTTCGATTTTGCGGCAAAAACAAGAGATGAAAGGGAAGACTGAACCGCGTACTGATGTCCGTGCGCAAAAAACAGCGTAACGCCTTCGAGCGTTATCAGATTGAAAAGCGGAAAATCATTTGAAAAAAAGCGGTCGCAGTTGCCCGCAACGCAAAGGAAGGCAATTTCCGGAAAATCGTCTCTTATTTCGGTCATATCGGTGAAACAGTCTCCGAGATGTATTACAAGATCCGTATCAGCTTTGTTTGAAAAAATAATTTCGCGCATTTTCTCGGTTTGTCCGTGCGTGTCTGAAAAAACAAGAATTTTCATAAACAATTTCTTTCAATATAAAAATGTATCAAAAACGAATAATAAATCATACAATATATCAAGAAAAAACGATATCGGGAGATGAAAATCATGATAGATAACAGCGAGATAAAAAAACTGCTTGCGCTCTCGGACAGCGAACTGCGTAAAACGGTATCCGACGCGGCAATCGCGGCGGGAGCCGATAAATACGTTACGGCAAGCCTGCTTTCCGACGTAAAAAAACTCCGTATGATGCTTGAATCCTTAACTACCGAACAGATGAACGCCATACTTGACAATATCGGCGCGTCCGCCGCAGAGGAAATCAAACGAAGAATCAACGAACAAAGAACGTGAACGAGAGGGTGAAAAATTATGTCAGACGTATCGAGCGACAGAATAAAGGAGATACTTGCCAACCCCGAAAACTTAAATCTTATAGCAAGCATTGCGGGAGGGCTTTCGGGAAAAAAGGATGAAAATATTCCGGCCGAAAACAAAGCCGAAATTTCGGAAAAAAAGGTTCCTCCGATAATGAATCCCGTAGGTACGGATAAAAGAATAGCGCTTTTGAACGCCATAAAGCCGTACGTCAGCGAACGAAAAAAGGAGCGCGTCGACGGGCTTGTGAAGGCGATAAGCGTGGCGGGACTTATAAATAATTATCGGGAATATTTTTGATTTTGGGGAGAGTTTTATGTATTCGAGAAATTATGCAAACACGTCCGACGGCACGGTAAGGGCGTTTGAAAACGCCTACGCCAAGGAAGAATTCTTAAAAAAATGCGCGTCGGGTAAAATAAACGAAGTATCGGATGATAACGCAAACGGCTGCGAAAACCAAAATAATCAAATTGAAAGCATACGCGAAGGAAACGTGCAGAAATGCAGGTCCGCGGGACTTTTCGGCGGAGACGCGGGCGATCTTCTCATTTTGCTTCTTATAATATTTTTCTTTTTCGACGGAGATAAGGAAAACGATATACTCATTCCCGTGCTGCTCGCACTAATCCTGCTTTTTTGAGAATCAGTATACGTTGTAATCGGGATAATCCTCTTTAAGATACATTTTGAACTGCTCGGGAATGATTATCCCCGAAAATGCGTCGTCGGAAATACTGCTTGCCGAAAGCGAATAAATAAGCTTGTCGTTTTCAAAACACTGCGCAGAGACGACGGCGCCGTAATCAAGATTTATGTTGTAAACCTGAAGCTGAACGTATGCTCCGATATGAGAAACGAAGTTTACGACCATTTCCGAACCGTTTTCTCCCGAAACGAGAGAATACGTGTAGTTGTCTTCGTCGGCAACTTCAATAAAATCCTCGTGGGTAAGAATTGCGCCGATTTCGCCGGCAAGGTCAAAATCGCCCGCGGCGTACGATACGGAGCTTAAACGCCCGTCGGCAAGCGTATTTACGGTAATTGCGCCGTCGGAAGATTCGACAACCTGCTTTACCGCGGCGTTTCCGGAAATGAAATACGCTCTTCTGCCCTCATGGGAGTTGAAAATCACGACTCTTTGGGAAACCGAGCCTTTTTCGGAGTAAACGGTGTATTGAACGTCTTCAACGTAATAATCGGCGGGGGTAATGGAAGTCAGTATTTTTTTCGCATTTTCAACCGTAAGTTCAACCCTGCTTTCCGCGCCGCTTTCGTAATCTCCGGTTTTCTTTAAGGTCTTGCTCACGTCTTCCGATAAAACGTCGCCGCTTTTGCCCGAAGATATGCCGAGAAAGCCCTTCAAAAAATCCGGAGTTTCAAGAAGCTCCATTTTCCATAACCCGAACAGAATAAAAATAAGTATGGCGGCAATGACCAAAGTGTCGAGAAAAACGGAAAAACCGTTTTTGAATCTGCTTCCTTTCATAAATACCGCCTCCTTACGTTTGAATATGAAAAAAGATTATTCTTTATCGGGAGTATCCTTTTTAATCTGCTCGTCCTGCTGCTTTGCAATATCCTGTCTTTCAAATGAGAAATTGAGGTTGAAATAGAGAATTACAATAGAGCATACGGCGATTATAAGGGATTTGATTTTCCAGCCGAAAGAATAAACTATCGCTGCAATTCCGAGCATACTGCTTACAGCGTATAAAATCATAACTGCGTGTTTCTGGTCAAAACCCTTGTCAATAAGCCTGTGATGCAGATGTCCTCTGTCTGAACGGAACGGACTCTGTTTTTTGAAAATTCTTCTGCAAAAAGCAAACGCCGTGTCAGCAAGGGGAAGCGCAAAAACGAGAAGCGGTACCCAGAACGATACGATTCCGTTGAATTTGAAGCATCCCTGTACCGAAAGCACGCTGAGCGTATATCCCAAAAACAGCGCGCCGGTGTCTCCCATGAAAATTCTCGCGGGGCTGAAATTGAACGGTAAAAAACCGAGACACGAACCTACGAGAATCGCTATCATACATATAACGTTTAAGTTTGTATCCGTGCGGATAAGCGTCAGAAGAAGCGTTATTGCCGAAATCGTGGAAATTCCGCAGGAAAGCCCGTCAAGTCCGTCAATAAGGTTTACGGCGTTTGTTATGGCGGTTATCCAGAGAATGGTTACAAACGGTGCAAACGCGCCGAAAACAATCGTGTTTCCGAGAAGATTTACCTGTTCGATAACGTTTCCGCTCATAACCGCGACGAGCGCCGCAAGAATCTGTAAAAGAAGCTTTAAAAACGGATTAATGTCATATTTGTCGTCTACGATTCCGGTTGCCACAATAATTAAATTTCCCAAAAGCATGCCGAAAAAGGGTGTCGACGGCATGCAGAAAATGAGGGAAGTGAACGCGAACGCGAGAAAAATCGCAACTCCGCCCATAAGCGGCATTTCCTTTGAATGCATTCTGCGGTTGTCTTTCGGAATGTCGGTAACACCGAATTTGAAGGCAAGCGTGCGGATTACCGGAGTCGTCGCAATGGAGATGAAAAATGCGCAAAGCACGGCGATTGCTATTCCGAAAATGATATTGACCAGCGAAGAATCGTACATTGTATATATGTTCTCAAACATTCAGACTATCCTTTCTTTTTCAGGCGGTTATACGTTATAGAAACCGACTTTCCTGTAAACCTTGGAGAGTGTTTTTCTTGACAGATAATATGCTTTTTCGGCACCCGATTTCATTACGGATTCGATGTACGCCTTGTCCTTTATGAGACGGGCGTATTCGTTTCTTATGCCATCAAGCCCGTCGGCGCAGGTTTCGCCTACAGCCGCCTTGAAATCGCCGTAGCCTTTGCCGTCGAATTCCTTTTCTATCTCGTCGAACGTCTTTCCCGTAAAGCAGGAATAAATGCTCATAAGGTTGTTTATTCCGTCTTTTCCGGGGGCGTATTTAACGGTGCTGTCAGAGTCGGTAACGGCTCTTTTTATTTTTCTTACCGTGTCGTCTCTGCTCTCGATTATCGCGATGTAGGACGAGGGGTTCGGGTCGGATTTGCTCATCTTCTTCGTCGGGTCGGTGAGGGAGTTTATTTTCATGCCCGTTTCCTTAATATAAGGCTCGGGAATAGTAAATACGTCGCCGTAAACCGAGTTGAAGCGCAGCGCAACGTCTCTTGTAAGCTCAATGTGCTGTTTCTGGTCTATTCCGACGGGAACCAGATTTGCCTGATAAAGAAGAATGTCCGACGCCATGAGTACGGGGTAGGTAAAGAGTCCGGAATTTATGTTGTCGCTGTGTTTCCGGGACTTGTCCTTGAACTGAGTCATTCTGGACAGCTCGCCGAATCCCGTGTAGCAGCCTAAAATCCATGCAAGCTCCGCGTGGGCGGGAACGTGGCTCTGTACGAAAACCGTGCTCTTTTCGGGATCGATTCCGCACGCAATATATAATGCAAGCGCTTCGAAAGTCCGCCTCCTGAGCTCGGAGGGCACCTGACGCACCGTGATGGCGTGAAGGTCTACCACGCAGTAAAGACAGTCGTAATCCTTTTGAAGCTCAACCCAGTTTTTGATTGCGCCTATATAATTTCCCAAAGTGATGATGCCGCTCGGCTGAACGCCCGAAAAAATGCGTTTTCTTTGAGGCTGAGAATTGATTTCGTCCACGTTTGTGTTTTTGATTTTGTCCATAAGAATGTTCCTTTACAAGTTGTTTTAATTTATTCCCATATTTTTGATTACGTCTGAAAGAATTGATATTCCTTTTATAATTTCATTTTCGGTCGGCATTGAATAGTTGAGCCTGAACGAAAATGATTTCCGGTTTACGTCGGGCATAAAGGTTTCACCCGGAACGACGGCAATTTTCGCATCGACCGTTCTTTTGATGAATTCACGCATGTCTGTGTTTTCAGGCATGGTAACCCATAAAAACAGACCGCCCTCGGGGCGCGTGTATGAAATGCAGCGCGGAAAATTATCATCAAGAGATGACAGCATAAGCGCGCAGTTTTTTCCGTAAAGTGCGTTTATGCTTTTTATGTGCTCGTCGAGCCCGTATCTGTCTATGAATTTCGAGCATAACATCTGGAAAAACTGATTTGTGTGCACGTCGTTCGTCTGTTTTACGACGACGATTTTGCTTATCAGGTCATTGTGTCCGCAGAGAAAACCGACTCTCATGCCCGACGAGAGAATTTTTGAAAAAGAACCGCAGTATAAAACGATACCCTCGCCGTCCATGCTCTTTATCGTCGGAACGTCCGTGCCCGCAAAGCGAAGCTCGCCGTACGGATTGTCCTCGAGAATGACGACTCCGTGCTTTTTTGCGATTTCGAGAATTGCTTTTCTCTTTTCGAGAGTCGTCGTTATTCCCGACGGGTTCTGAAACGTCGGAATGAGATAAATAAGCTTTACGCGGCTGTCTTCGCACAGCATTTTTTCGAGCTTTTCGGGGTCTATTCCGTCTTCTCCCGCGTCAATTCCCTTTAAATTTACACCGTACGAGCGAAAGGCGTTGAGCGCGCCTATAAAGCTCGGATTTTCGCATATTACGGTGTCGCCCTCGTTGCAGAGCACCTTGCATGCAAGATCAATGCCCTGCTGGCCGCCGCTTGTGATGATTACCTCGTCAAAATCCTTTCCTGTCGAGAATTTTGATTTCAGCCTCTGCGCCACCTGCTCTCTCAAAGGGGAATACCCTTCGGTAATGCCGTATTGCAGCGCCTTTGACGGCTCGGTCTCGAAAATTTCGTCCGCAAGAAGCCGCAGTTTCTCCACGGGGAACGAAAGAGGAGACGGATTTCCCGCCGCAAAGGATATTACTTCGGGGTCCGTAAGGGACTTGAATATTTCCCTTATCGCCGACGGCTTCAACCCTTTTACTTTATCTGAAAAATCGAACGTCATATTCTTCATAATCCGCTTTGCGCGCGGTGCGCGGGCGGAAAACCTTTCTTATAAAAATATATCGTACTCCAAATATGTATTATACCATATATTTTCAATATTATCAACTTGTTTTTACAAATAATAGCAAAAATCAGTGCAATTTTTGAAAAATTACTTGATTTAATAGGAAATATAATATATAATATATATAATTGCATAACTATGTGTTTTTTGTGCGATTGTATAAAACTCCCGGAGGAAAACGACATGGAAAGAATAAGCAAGGAAAATTATTATCTCGATATTGCGCAGACGGTTGCCGAAAGAAGCACGTGCTTAAGGAAAAAATACGGAGCCATAATCGTAAAGAACGACGTTATCATTTCCACGGGCTACGTGGGAGCGCCGAGAGGAAGAAAAAACTGCTGCGATATAGGAAAATGCACGAGAGAAGACCTCAATATTCCGAGAGGGGAAAGATACGAAATGTGCCGCTCGGTGCACGCCGAGATGAACGCGGTTATCAACGCTTCGCGCGAGCAGATGCTTGACGGTACGATGTACCTTGCGGGAATCGACGTCAAGACGGGAGAGCTCGTTAAAGGCGCTTGCTGCTGTATGATGTGCAAAAGACTTGTTCTCAATGCCGGTATAAAGCAGGTTATAGTCAGAGAGACGGCCGATACGTATACCGTTTACAATACGAAAGACTGGATAGAAAACGACGACAGCTTAGAGGGAAAATTCGGTTATTGATAAGACGGCTATGAAAAAGATTTTGTTCGTTTGTTCGGGAAATACGTGCAGAAGCCCCATGGCGCAGGCTCTGCTTACAAATGCGGCAAAAAAGAATAACGTGAAAATCGAAGCGCTTTCCGCGGGATTGTTTGCACAAGAGTCAGAGCCGTATTCCGCAAACGCGCTTTTTGCCCTCAAAAACAGGGGAATCGATTTTGACGGAAGCGCAAGAAAACTTTCAAAAAAAGATATTGAGGAATGCGATGCCGCTTTCGGAATGAATACGGGAATCGCACGCGAAATGTGCGCAAGATTTCCCGAGTACGTCGAAAAGATTTACGTTTTTCCGAAAGAAATATCAGACCCGTTCGGAAAAGGTTTAAGCGCTTACGAAAACTGCCTCGAAGAAATAAAAAGCGGCGTAGAGCTTATTGTAAAAGCCGTATCGGAGAACAAACTGTAATGAAAGATTATTCTGTAAGCGAAAACGCGAATACGTTTATAAAAGAAATTGCCGAGCTCGAAAAGGCATGCTTTTCAGAGCCGTGGAGCGAAAACGCGGTAAAGGAATTTCTGGAATTTGAAAACAATCGCTTTTTGGTCGCAAAAAACGAAAAAGAAGGAACGTTTGCGGGATATATCGGATTTTCCGTCGTGCTTGACGAGGTGCATATTGCAAACGTCGCGGTAAAGAAAGAATACAGAAGAAAAGGCGTCGCGGATATGCTTCTTGAAAGCCTTGAAAAGACTGCAGGAGAAAAAAACTGCAAGGTCCTGATGCTCGAGGTCAGAAAATCAAACACACCCGCAATAAAACTATATGAAAAACACGGCTATATCAAAAGCGGCGAGCGAAAGGGTTTTTATACCAATCCAAAAGAGGACGCCGTCTTGATGAATTATGAAATAAAAGCCGAAAGGAATAATTGATGAATATACTTGCAATAGAATCGTCATGCGACGAGACGGCAGCCGCGGTCGTTAAGGACGGGCGCGAAATTCTGTCAAACGAGGTCGCGTCTCAGATCGACATACACGCCCTTTACGGCGGGGTGGTTCCCGAAATTGCGTCAAGGGCTCACACCGAGGCGATAAACGGCATCGTGTCGCGCGCGCTTGAAAATGCGAAACTTTCCGTAAAAGATATAGACGCCGTGGCGGTAACGAACAGACCGGGACTTATCGGCGCGCTTCTGGTGGGCGTGAATTTTGCAAAGGGACTTGCGTATTCGCATAATCTTCCGCTTATTCCCGTACACCATATAAGAGGGCATATAGCCGCAAATTACGCTTTTTAT
>JAEESG010000056.1 GCA_016286245.1 Clostridiales bacterium
CTCCACCTTCAAGCTTATAACAAGCGCCATGGCGCTTGAAGAAAACGTCGTAAGCGAAGCGGATACATTTTATTGCTCCGGCTCAAAATCGGTGGGCGGCTATACTATAAACTGCCACAAAGCGGGCGGACACGGAATCGAAACGTTCGAAGAGGGACTCCAGAATTCCTGCAACCCCGTTTTCATGGAGCTTGCCGAAAGAGTCGGAAACGAGAGATTTTATAAATATTTTGAAAGCTACGGCTTTATGAATAAGACCGGAATTGACCTCGCGGGCGAGGTGGGAAGCCTTTTCCACCCGTTTAACGAGTTCAACCAGACCGAGCTTGCGGTTTATTCCTTCGGACAGACCTTCAAAATCACTCCTCTGCAGGAAATATGCGGAGTTTCCGCTGTCGCAAACGGCGGTAACCTGCTTAAACCGCATGTCGTAAAGGCGCTCGTCGACGACGAGGGCAACGTGGTAAAAAGCTTTGACACGCAGGTTGTAAGAAAAGTCAATTCCGAAAAAACGTCAAAGACGATTATGAAGTACCTCATGGACGGAATAAACGTCGGCTCCACGAAGAACGCCTACGTCAAAGGATATAAAATAGCCGCAAAAACGGGTACTTCACAAAAGAGAGACATTAAGGACAGAAACCTTTACATAGGCTCGTGCGTGGCGTTTGCGCCTGCCGACGACCCGCAGATAGCGATTATCGTGGGCATTGACGAGCCCGCCGGCGGAGATTATTACGGAGGCGTTATCGCGGCTCCCGTGGTGTCCGCGGTGCTTACGGAAGTGCTTCCGTATCTTAACATAGAGCCGTCGTACAACGAGGGCGAAGCGGCAACGGTTGAAGAAGCGGTGCCCGATTTCAGAGGATATTCCGTTTCGGCTGCAAAGGAACTTGCGTCAAATACGGGATTCGGAACAAAGGTAATAGGAAACGGCGAGACCGTAACGGAACAGCTTCCGAGATACGGCGGTAAAATACCGAGCGGAGGACTCGTAATTCTCTATACCGGAAACGAAGTGCCGAAAGAAAACGTGTACGTGCCGAACGTAATCAATTATTCGCCTTCCCAGGCAAATAAAACGATTATAAACGCGGGACTCAATATTAAAATGCAGGGCGCATACAGAGAAGAGCTTTCGGGGTCGGTTGCGGTAAAGCAGTCGCCCGAAGCGGGAGAACTCGTAAAGCCGGGAACGGTAGTGGAAGTCGATTTCAGACACATGGATACGTATGATTGATAAAAACAAGGCAAATAATATTCAGGAGACGATGTAATGAATACGCAGATAATACAGTTTGTTATCTCGATTGCCGTATGCTTTCTCGCAACGGCAGTAATATCAAAAAAGTTTATTCCCGTGCTGAAAAGCATAAAAATGGGGCAGAAAATACTCGATATAGGCCCGAGGTGGCATAAATCGAAGGAAGGCACGCCAACAATGGGCGGAATCTTCTTTATCGTACCGATAATTGTTACGGGAATAATTTTTGCGATAATAAACAAAGATTATATCATGTTCATACACTTGGCATTTTTGCTGATTAATGGTATAATAGGATTTGCGGACGATTACGTTAAATTTTTCAAAAAGCAGAACGCGGGACTGACTCCCGGTCAGAAACTGATCGCACAGTTCGCTTCGGCGCTTGCATACATAGTCGCGCTTTATCTTACGGGAAATATAGACAGCTCGGTTAAAATCCCGTTTTCATCATTGAATATTGAGATAAACGTAATTCTTTACTGCGTGCTTGCGGTTGTCGGCGTGGTGTTTACGGTAAACAGCGTAAACCTTACCGACGGAATAGACGGTCTTGCGTCAAGCATTACGGCGGTAGGCATGATGTTTCTTGCGGTACTGTCGCTTAAAAGCGCAAACAGCGCGGGAATTGTCGTTTCGGGTACGGTAATCGGCGGAACGCTCGGATTCCTTGTTTATAATTTTCATCCCGCAAAGGTATTTATGGGGGATACGGGCTCGCTGTTCCTGGGAGCAGCGGTAAGCTCGATGGCGTTTATTCTCGATTGTCCGCTGATACTCGTATTTGTGGGCTTTATGTATTACGTCGAATCGTTTTCGGTTATGATACAGGTGTTCAGCTATAAACTTACGGGAAAAAGGGTGTTCAAAATGACGCCCATACATCATCATTTCGAAATGAGCGGCTGGTCGGAAGTCAAAATCGTCGCGGTATTTTCGTTTATAACCGCAATTCTTTCGCTTGCGGGATGCATAGGATTCATTTCACATATATAATCGTCGAAAAGGGGCAGCGTTTTGGAAAACTCCGAATACAAAAATGTTGAAAACTCAAATGAAAACATACGCAAGAGAAACGTAAGTCCGAGAAGAAGGATGGTCGTTGAACTTGTCGGCGGAGCGGACAGACCGCTTCTTATTACCATAATTCTCTTGCTGTGTCTCGGAACGGTAATGGTGTTCAGCGCAAGCTATCCTTATGCCAACGCGACTTTCAACGGCGACAGTTATCATTTCGTAAAGCGGCAGCTTCTGTTCGTTGCCGCGGGGCTTGTCGTTATGGTTTTCTGCATGAACGCGCCGATTTTCAATTATCATTCGTTAAGAAAACTTTCAAAACCGATACTTATCGCTTCAATATTGTTGCTTGCGGGCGTGCTTGTACTCGGAAAAGAACTTAACGGCGCAAGACGCTGGTACGCGTTGGGCCCGATAACTCTTCAACCGTCGGAAATCGTAAAATTCGCATTGGTATTGTTTTTTGCGGATTACGGCGAAAAATATGCAAATAAAATACGCTTGACGGGTGAATATAAAGCTGTTCTTACGTCAGTACTGCCGTTTGCCGCAATAACAGGCGCTGCGGCGGGAATGTTTATGGTATTTGACAACAGAATTGTCGGCGCCGTTTTTGCGTTTCTTATATTGTGCATGGCACTGGTAAGCATAAAAATAACGAATATGAAAAATACGGCTCCCGCATTTTATTACGGAATACTGCCGTACGGAATAGTGCTCGGAATAGTAGCCGTGCTTATGATAATGCAGCCTCATATTTCCGGACTTATAATAATGTGCGGTATTACGTTTATAATGATGCTGATTTCGGGAACGAACCTGAAATATCTCGGCGCGGGAATACTCGGCGGCGGCGGACTTATGTATCTGATTGCAAAAACGATGGGACACTCTTCAAGCAGACTTCAGGTGTGGGAAGATCCGTTCAGCTATCTTCTGGAAGGAGGCTGGCAGCCCGCGCAATCGCTGTACGCGATAGGTTCCGGCGGATTCTGGGGCGTCGGATTCGGAAACAGCAGACAGAAACACCTCTATCTTCCCGAGCCGCAGAATGACTATATTTTCTCGATATGGTGCGAGGAAATGGGCTTTGTCGGAGCGGTAATAGTAATATGCATATTTATGTTTTTCATATACAGAGGCTTGAAAATAGGAATAAACGCACCCAATAAATTTTCTTCAATGCTTGTTATAGGAATAATATCGCACGTCGGACTTCAGATGCTTTTAAATATCGCGGTTGTAACGAATTCACTGCCCAGCACGGGAATTTCGCTTCCGTTTTTCAGCTACGGAGGAACGTCAATACTGATACTTCTTGCGGAAATGGGGATCGTGCTGTCGGTCTCGAAATATTCGTCTCTCGAAAACACGCGATAGACGGCTTTGAACAGGAAAAGATAATTTTGATATAAAATCGAGGTTGATTATGAGGGTACTTGTAAGCGGAGGAGGAACCGCGGGACATATAAATCCCGCGCTTTCGATAGCTGATAAAATAAAGGCGGAATATAAGGACGCCGTAATTGAATACGTCGGAACTCCGAACGGAATGGAAAATTCACTCGCGGCAAAAGCGGGATATAAAATCCATCACGTCAAAGTCAGGGGCTTTAAGAGAAAACTGACGATAAAAAACGTTGACGCGGCGGTAAAAGCCGTAACTTCGGTCATAAAAGCAAAGAAAATCATAAAGGACTTCAAACCCGATATCGTGATAGGAACGGGCGGATACGTAAGCTGGCCGGTAGTAAAAGCCGCGTCCAAAATGCATATAAAAACGGCAATTCACGAGCAAAACGCGGTGCCCGGAGTTACGACGAAAATGCTCTCAAAGTACGTCGATAAAATAATGATAAGCTTTGAAAACTCGAGAGCTTTTTTTGACTGCGACAGCTCGAAAATCGTATTTGTCGGCAACCCCGTTTCGGAAAAAATGCTGCGCGCCGATAAAAAAACGTCAAGAGAAAAGCTCGGAATTTCGGACGATAAAACGGTCATCCTCTCGGCAGGCGGAAGTCTCGGTGCAAAAATGGTAAACGCCGCGGCGTATGAACTCATAAAGGACTATTCCCTGAAAAAAGAAAATATAATTCATTTTCACGCGACGGGCAAAGGCGGATACGACGAGCAATCGGAACTTTATAAGGCGCTCGGCTTTGAAAACGCCGATGAAGATACGCTGACAAAAAATAACGTTACGGTAAAAAAATACATATATAACATGGACGAAATGCTTTCTGCCGCCGATATCGTCGTGTGCAGGGCGGGAGCGATGACTCTTTCGGAAATAGCGTGCCTTGGAAAAGCCGCGGTGATAATTCCGTCTCCGAACGTAACGAATAACCACCAGTTCAAGAATACAAAGGTGCTTGTCGACGGAAACGCCGCCGTCTGCATCGAAGAAAAGGACCTGTCCGGCGAAAAACTTATACAAGAGGTTTCAAAATACGTAAATAACGTGCAGTATAGGAAAACAACAGAAGAAAACATAAAGAAATTCGCCGTTTACGATACGCTTGACAGAATAATCGGCATAGTAAGGGAACTTGCGTCAAAGGACTAAAAAACAAAAAGGCGTGAAAAATTTGAATTCTGACAGAAATCAAAACGTGAAAACCTACGAAAAAGACAGAATTTCGGAACTCAAAAAAAAGAGCAGAAAAAAGAAATATAAAAACAGACTGGCTGCGGTTTTAATAATGGCGGCGGTTTTGTTTTTTGCGCTCTCGGCCGTTTACAACAACGCGTTCATAATACAAAAAATCGTTTTCGAAGGCGTGGAATATACCACGGAAGAAGCAGAGGCGGCGGCAAAAAAAATAGGAATAGAAAAGGGAATGCATCTGTATTCCTTTAACGCTTCAAAGGCAAAGGAAAAGGCGATATTTACGCTTTCTCAGTTCGATTCCGTTCAGATTTCGAGAAAAATACCCGATACCGTCGTAATAAAAGTCGAAAAGGCCACACCCGAAATATATATAACGGCAGGCGGGGACAGCTACGTGCTTTCAAGAAAACTCAGGGTACTCGAACGCATAAGCGACGCGTCGCTTGCAGAGGCGCTTTCACTGAAATACGTAAAAACGGGAAGCATCGAAAAGTGCGTTGCAGGGGATTTTCTGCAGGTTTCGGACGGCACGGATAAAATACTTACCGAACTGTTGAACGTGCTCGACGAGGAAAAGATATATTCCGACGTAAGCATGATAGATCTTGAAAATAAATTCAACATAAGCTTCCTTTATAAACAGCGCTTTACCGTAAAACTCGGAAGCGCGGAAAATATTACGATAAAAGTGAGATTCATGAAGTCGATTTCCGAAAAAATACGGGAAAACGACAGCGGATATATAGACGTTTCGGATGAAAATCTGAGAGAGGGAAAATTCAAGCCTTATTGATATAATTGTAAAAAAAATGTAAACAGAAAAAGTTTTTTTCAAAATCTATTGAAAAAAGAAGAATAAAAGATTATTATATATATGTATATGTATATCCTGAGACAGTGTCTCCGGATATATTTTATCGGAAAACTAATATAAATGACGATAAAAACAGGAGGAGAAAAAATGAATTTCGATTATGATGCAAGCTTTGATTCCGGTGCTAAAATAAAGGTCATAGGTGTTGGCGGAGCCGGAAATAACGCTGTAAACAGAATGGTTGAAGAAGACGTAAAAGGTGTTGACTTTATAGCTGTAAACACCGACAAGCAGGCGCTTCACCGTTGTGCTGCTCCGGGCAAAGTACTTATAGGTGAGAAGCTCACAAAAGGCAGAGGAGCAGGTTCGAATCCTGAAGTCGGACAGAATGCCGCTGAAGAAAACATTGATGATATAAAGAAAGTGCTTGAACAGACCGATATGGTGTTCATTACCGCAGGTATGGGCGGCGGAACGGGCACAGGCGCCGCTCCGGTAATCGCAAAACTTGCAAAGGATATGGGCGTTCTGACGGTCGGCGTTATCACAAAGCCGTTTGCTTTCGAAGGAAAGAAGAAAATGGAGCAGGCGGAACTCGGTATCGCAAATCTCAAAGAGCACGTTGACTCGATAATTATCATACCTAACGAAAGACTCAAATTCGTTTCCGAAACAGGCAGACTTACGCTCGCAAACGCATTTCAGGTTGCGGATGACGTTCTGCGCCGCGGCGTTCAGAGCATTACCGACCTTATAAACGTTCCTTCGTTCATGAACCTCGACTTCAACGACGTTGTTACAACCATGAAGGAAGCGGGACTCGCTCATATGGGCGTAGGCGTAGCGCAGGGCAAGGATAAGGCTGAAGTTGCGGCAAAAGCTGCTATTTCAAGCCCGCTGCTTGAAACTTCCATTACCGGATGCAAGGGCATAATTATAAACTTCACGTCGTCGCCCGATATCGGACTTGACGAAGTTGAATATGCAGCAAGCCTCGTGGGACAGGAAGCGCATCCCGACGCAAACGTAATCTGGGGTGTTTCGTTCAATCCCGAACTTGAAGACGAAATGAGAGTTACGGTTATAGCGACCGGTTTTGACGCTGATAAAACGAATGCAAAAACCGTAAGCAAGCCCGCATCCGAAGCAAATGACAACGACGCGAAAGATGCTGCTCCCGCCGAAGAAGCGGACGGTTCGCACGACGAAATAGACGACGCGCTCGGACTTTTCAAAAAGCGCAGCACAACGCCTTCCAGATTTAATTTTTAATTGAATTGATATTTTGATAAGCACCCTTGAAAAAAGGGTGCTTCTTTTTTTGTAAAAAAACGGCGTAAACCTTGATATAAATGAGAAAATGATGTATAATGAAATAAAGTACGAAAAGGGAGATTTGTCTTGACGGAAAAAACGGCAAAAAGAAAATCGGAAGACAAAAAAATAGTGTGCGTTGTAGGACCCACTGCCGCCGGGAAATCCGAACTTGCCATGCGGATATGCAAGCAATTTGACGGGGAAATAATATCCTGCGACTCCATGCAGATATACAAAAAAATGGATATCGGCACCGCAAAGCCGTCGAAAGAAGATATGCAAGCGGTAAAGCATCATTTGATAGATATAATCGACGTAAATGAAACGTTCAGCGTGTCGGACTACGTAAATTTGGCTGAAGAATGCGTAAATGATATTACTTCGAGAAATAAACTGCCCGTTTTCTGCGGAGGAACGGGACTTTACGTTGACAGCTTTACGCAGGGCATAGATTTCGGAGAGTACGAAGCGCTTCCCGAGTACAGGAGGGAACTCGAAGAATACGCCGAAAAAAACGGCAAGGAAGCTTTGTGGAAAATGCTGCAGGAAGTTGATGAAGAAAGCGCGAAAAAAACAGAAAGCGCAAACGTAAAAAGGGTAATAAGGGCGCTTGAAGTGTATAAGGCGACGGGAACGCCGATTTCAAAATGGAACGAGCGCGCAAAGGAAAACGCCGTCAAAAAGGACGCGCTTTATATCGGAGTTTCCTGTAAAAACAGGGATATTCTGTACGACAGAATTAATAACCGCGTCGATAATATGATGAAAAACGGGCTTGTCGGGGAGGCAAAAACGCTTTTCGACGAAGGAATCGAAAACACTTTAACCGCGGGACAGGCGATAGGATATAAAGAGTTTTTCCCTTATTTCAGAGGACAGGCTTCTCTGAAAGAATGCGTCGAAAGGCTGAAAATAAATTCAAGACATTACGCAAAAAGACAACTCACGTGGTTTTCAAGGAACAAAAGCATAGTCTGGCTTTATATGGACGAGGAAAAAAACGCGGAAAACAGGGCGTTTGACGAAATAGAATCGTTTTTGAAGGGCGAGAAAAGAAGCGGAGGCGAAGTAATTGAATAAAAAGTTTTCCGACTTGTTTTGCGACCCGAAAACAGCCGTAAAAAACGTATTGCTGTTTCTTCTTATGATATTTGTCGTAATATACGCGTTTTTCCAGATTTATCCGTCGTTTTCCGAGAGCATAAAAACGCAGACGGCGCTGGAAGTGTCCGTTTTCGAGTCTTTGGACGAAGACGCTTACATTTTCAGAGACGAACACGTGATTTCAGGCGATAACGGCATACTCGTAACGCTTGTCGGCGACGGAGACAGAGTATCAAAAGGGCAGTGCTACGCAAACGTCTATTCGCAGAAGGACGCGGCGTCGCTGCAAAAACAGATAGACACGATAGACAGAAAAATCGAAGTGCTTGAAAAAAGCGTCGGCGAGGCAAAAGGACACGTAACGGACATTTCAAAGACGGAAAAAAATATTAAATCGTACCTTGATACGATATACAAAAGCGTTGCATCCGGCAGCCTTTCGGAGCTTACCGACACCGAAAAAAAACTCAACGTCGAAATGAATAAATACGACCTTATCGTAAATATGACAAAAACGTATTCCGACGAAATAAACACTCTTAAAGCGGAGCGCAGAAGCATAGAAAACAGAATTGATTCCGCGTCTTACGGCCTTTATGCGGCGCAGTCGGGAAACTATTACGGCGACACCGACGGATATGAAAACGTTTTTACGATGAAAGCGTTGAATAACCTCACTTTGCAGTCGTTTGAAGAATTGACGGCGTCCGTACCCGACGAAATGATTCTCGATTCGAATTTCGGAAAAATCATATACGATTTTTCATGGTACGCGGTGTGCGAGACCGAAAAAGAAAAAATATCATCTTACACCGAGGGAAAGAATTACTCGGTAATTTTCGATACTCTTGCCGAAAACGAGATAACGATGGAACTTGAAAAAATAATTTCGGGTACTGCTGAAAAAAAGGCGCTTCTCGTGTTCAAATGCAATACCTCGCCGGACGGATTTACGTATAAACGCAAGCAGAAAATAAAGATTATCAATAACAGAATCACGGGCTTTGCAATACCCAAAGAAGCGCTGAGAATCGTAGACGGAAATACCGGAGTATATATTCTTGACGGCGATATAGTAAGATTCAGAACGGTAAATATTCTTGCGGATGACGAAGATTACTATATAGGCGATATGAAAAACCCGTATCTCGACGAGGATTACGTTTCCACGCTCGAAAACGACGATAAAAAACTGTATAAGTATTTGTCTTTGTACGACAATATAATTGTCGGCGGTAAATCACTGTTCGACGGCAAAATCGTAAGCTGACTGGAGGGATTTTTTTGGAAGGAAAATTCGATCTTGAAACGGTCGCAAAAAATATAGAAACTATAAAAGAAAACGTAAAGCGCGCGTGCATTGACGCCGGAAGACCGGAAAGCGCAGTCAGAATCCTTGCGGCGACAAAAACGGTGAGCGTTGATACGATAAATTTTGCAATTTCAAAAGGAATAAACCTTATCGGCGAAAACAGGGTGCAGGAGCT
>JAEESG010000057.1 GCA_016286245.1 Clostridiales bacterium
CGTAGCCCGTCGCTATTATGCACACGAGCTTTAAATTTTTCGCGCTTTCCATGACTTTTGCCGAAATCTTACACTTATTTGTTATTGCAATATCGGCGTTTTTCAGTCTTTCGCAGAGCTTTTCTTCGGGCGTCGTATCGTAAATCTCGGCATCCCCGTATTTTGAAAAGATGCTCATATCCATATCTTTTCCCGCGGTTGCCGCGTCAAGAAACACTATTTTCACGCTTTTCTCCTTAAAAACCGGATTTTATTTATGTTCCGCAAGATATTTTGCGATTCTGTTTTCGGCGTTTTGTCTTATATTGAAGTACCAGAGGTTAAAATCTCCCATATGGTAGCTTTCGGGTCCGAATCCCGAATCCGCCGACAGCGGTTCCATGACATCGGTATGGGTTACGACAACGCCGCGTTCTGTATCAACCTTTGCGTCAGCCGCCGCAATTACCACTTCAACCTGTCCCGTCTTTTCGTTCAAGCCGTACGCGCCGAGGTTTTGCTCCTTATCGGCGTAGGTGTCGTCGCGCTTCCAGTTGAGGGGGTTTATTGAAATTGCGCCGTCAAGAACGACGAAGTTTATCTTATTTTTATTGCCCTCGCCCTCGGTATTCCAGGAAATTATTACTCCCGTATCGTCTGCGCCCTCTGCAAATTTGAGGTGCGGGTTTGCTTCGAGATACTGTTTTGTTATCGAATAGCCCAGAACGTACGCCGCAACCATGCGCTCGTAGTATTCGGGGTGCGCTTTCATATATTCGGACAGCACGAACGTCATTATCTGCGAGCCCTGCGAGTGCGATGCGAGAATAAACGGACGTCCGCCGTTCAGGTTTTCAAAATAGTAGTCGAGCGCTTCGAAAATATCCTCTTTGGGAGTGGAGGCGAGCAGTTTTTCCCTTTCATCCGGGGTAATACCGTAAATTGTCGCCATATTCAGCTGTCTGTAATAGGGAGCGAACACGTTGGTACACGACGAGAAAGCCGTCGCCTGCATCGAGAAGGTATAGTTCACGTTTTCACGCACGCTCTTATTGTCAAGCGGGCAGAACATCGGCGCGCCCGTCGAAAAATCCATATATGAGGTCGGGTAGATATAGAAGGTATCCACCTCTTTTGTAATTTCGGGCTTTGAAACCCAGTTTTCCGTCTTTGCGTATTTGGATTCCTGAATTTCCGCTATCGGCGAAAAGCCCGTGCGCTCGGTTCTCTTTGTTTCAAGATTTGCTTCGTAATAATACGAGCCGGGGGCATACACTGCCGATTCGGTTTCTCCTATGGGCTGCGTCGGCGTGGATTTCGCTATTCTTACTTCAAACGTAATTTTTTTCTTATCTTCAGACAGTTTCATATTATAAAATTCCGGGTTTGCCGTATAATTTATCTTCGGTATATCGTCGGGGGTAAGATTATAAAGGTTTCCGTATTCGTCGACAAGATACAGCTGCGAGCCGGGTGCGTGCATTACTCCGCCGACAACAATATAAAGGACTTTACCGTAGGGAGTGTCGAATTCTCCGATAAGATGATTTATATCCGATCCGAGAATCTCGTTTACAACGATTTCCTGCGAAAGTTTACGTCTTATTTTTGCGCCGTTGTTATGGTGTTCCCAGGCGGAAATATTATCGAGTCTTACGAAGGTCGTGAGCGACTGTTCTCTCGTATACGTTCCCTGCGGGTCGAACTCCGTTTCGGAAACGCCGTTCATAATACCGTAAAACACGCAGAATTTCACGTCTGAAACCGCCCAGTCGGAAATCTTGTCCTTATCGGCAAACTCAAGCTCCTTATAGGACATTGCGTTTGAATAAGAGTTGTACACTCTTGCGAGCATTGCGGCCGCCTGTTCTCTCGTGATACTGCTGTCGGGGTCGAAAAGTCCGCCTCCGACGCCGTTTACTACCTGCGCTTTCGAAGCTGTTATTACATATTCGTCATCGGTATCTGTAAAGTTTATGCCTTCCGTGATTGAATCAACGACGTTTTTGAACTCCTCATGGGTATAGCCGAGTTCTTTTTCCATAAAACGCACAGCAAGTCCTGCGAATTCTTTTCTCGTTATCGCAGACGTATAATCCGACTGCAGTTCTTCCGGCACGTATCCTGCGCTTATCGCGTCGGAAACGTACTGCACCGCCCAGTCGGACGGGCCTTGCGCCTGCGCGCAGAGGAATGATGATAAAATTGTAATAACAAGTGCAAAAGCGAGAATTATTCCGAGTTTTTTCACAAAATCACATCCCAACTATAATTTTTCATTATCATTATAACACATATTTTTTAACACTTCAACCAATTTCGCAAAAAAATACGGCTCTTTCGAGCCGTATTTCGATTTTTTATTCAAAGATTAAAACGGGTATGCGTCTTTGTCGCACACAAGAGTTACGTCGGGGTGGAACTGAAGTATCGACGCGGGAACCTGCGGGTCAACCTTGCCCCAGAACGTCTTTTTGAGAATTTCCTTCTTATCCGCGCCGGTTACCATCATAACTATCTTCTTTGCCGCCATTATCGTACCGATACCCATCGTAATCGCTGCTCTCGGCACTTCGTCTGCGCTGTTGAAGAAGCGTTTGTTTGCGTTTATCGTCATTTCGGTAAGCTTTACCTCGTGGGTCTTTGCGGGGAAGTGGTCGTCGGGTTCGTTAAATCCGATATGTCCGTCGTGTCCTATTCCGAGGAGCTGCAAATCAACGCCGCCCCACGCCTCGATCATTCTTTCGTACGCGTCGCACATGGCGTCAACGTCTTCGGCAAGTCCGAGAGGTACTATGGTGTTTTCGGGCCTTATCGAAATGTGGTCAAAGAGGTTATCCTGCATGAATTTGCGGTAGCTCTGCTCGTGGTTGGGCGCAAGACCCTTATATTCGTCTAGGTTTGCCGAGCGCACTCTTGTAAAATCGATTTTTCCGGCTTTTTCGCGCGCTATAAGTTCGCGGTAAAGCGGCAGAGGCGTTGAGCCGGTTGCAAGTCCTATAACGCATGCGGGTTTCTTTGCGATTTCGGCTTCAAAAACGTCCGCTGCGAATTTTCCCGCTTCCTCGGGGTTATTTGCTACAATTACTCTTGCATGGTACATTTTAATCTTTCTCCTTTAATCAAGTGGTTTTGGTGTTTACGATATAATTTTATACTTCTTGTACAGATTATATCACATTACACGCCTTTTTGCAAGCGGCGGAGCTGTTCGGTCTCGGTGCAGCCGTTTTCAACGGTATATCCCTTAAGAGGAACTATCTTTTCGTGGATTGCGTCGAGAATCCAGCTTGCCTGCGGGAAGAAATACTTATCGAATTCGAACGGAGGAGTTATCCAGTTGCGCGCGCCTACAACAACGGGCGGTGCGTCAAGGTCGTCGAAGCAGAGTTCGGTTATGTTCTTTGCGACTTCGCTCATGAACGAGCCTCTTGCGCATGCGTCTGATACGAGCACTACGCGGCCTGTCTTTCTTACCGATTCAACTATCTTCGTATAATCGAGCGGAACGAGAGAGTGAATATTGAGAACGTCAGCTTCCATGCCGTATTTTTCACTGAGTTCCTTTACGGCGTCCATAGCTCTGTACAGGGCGGCGCCGACCGTGAGAATCGTTACGTCCTTACCGTCGCGGACCTTGTTTACGTCGCCTATTTCTATTTCATAACGTTCTGCGGGAACGCCGCCTTCGTGGAACTGTTCTCCCACGTCGTATATTCTCTGGCTTTCAAAGAATACGACGGGGTCCGTTCCCTTGAGTGCGGATTCCATAAGTCCCTTTGCCTCCCAGGGTGTTGCGGGGAAGCATACCTTAAGTCCCGGAATATGTGCGCAGAGCGCCGTCCAGTCCTGGCTGTGCTGTGCGCCGTACTTTGAGCCTACCGAAACGCGCAGTACAACCGGCATTTTCAGTATGCCCGCAGACATTGCCTGCCATTTGGACATCTGGTTGAATATTTCGTCGCCTGCGCAGCCTATGAAGTCTGCGTACATGAGTTCAACAAGCGCGCGGCCGCCCGAAAGCGCGTATCCTACGGCGGTGCCTACGATTGCCGCTTCGGCGATAGGTGCGTTGAACAGACGGCAGTGAGGTACCGCATCCATCATTCCGCGGTATACGGCAAACGCGCCGCCCCAGTCTCTGCAGTCTTCACCGTATGCGATAAGCGTCGGATCCTCGTAAAGTCTGTCGTAAATTACCTCCGACAAAGCGTCGCGCAGGTTGAAGAGTTTCATCTTGGATACGGGCTGTCCGTCAACTATCGGGCATCTGCTCTTTTCCTTAATCTTCTTATATGCGGGAACCTCTTCCTTCGGCATTGAAACCTCGGGCTCCCTGTCGTCGAATTTTTCGACCTTTTCGTTGGAGAACATAGTGCGTTCAACAACGTACGGATCTGCTTTGAAGTCAACGTAGGGGCTTATCTGCGGGTCGGAAGCCGCCTTGCAAATCATGGTCATTCTTTCCTTGACTTCGGCAAGAATATCTTCAAATTTACCATCGGCGGCAACGCCTGCGTCGACAAGCGATTTTCTGTAAGTGATTATCGGGTCTACTTCGCGCCATGCATCGATTTCCTCTTTCGTGCGGTATGCGTTCTGGTCCGACGTGGAGTGTCCCGAATAACGGTAGGTAATTGTATCGAGAAGAACGGGACCCTTGCCTGCTCTGAGTATTTCAAGCTTTCTTTCCATTGCGTCGATGACTGCAAGCGGATTGAAGCCGTCGATACGTTCCGCGTAGAATTGCGTGGGGCTTATACCCGAGCCTATGCGCGCAAGCATATCATATCCCATCGTTTCGCCTCTCGTCTGGTCGCCCATACCGTAAGAGTTATTGAAAACGTTATAAAGAATGGGCATTCCGCCTTTATGGCTTTCCCAAAGCGTTTCGAACTGGTCCATTGCGGCGAAGTTCATAGCTTCCCAAACGGGACCTCTCGCCATCGAGCCGTCGCCCGAGTTGCATACGACGATACCCTGTTTGCCGTTTATTTTTTTGAAGAGCGCGGCGCCCGTCGAAATTGCGCCCGAGCCGCCAACTATGGCGTTGTTCGGGTAAATTCCGAACGGAAGGAAGAATGCGTGCATCGAGCCGCCCATACCTTTATGGAAGCCCGTGGAGCGCGCGAATATTTCGGAAAGCGTTCCGTAAAGTATGAATCTTATTGCAAGTTCCTTTACGTCGTCAACCTTGCCGAGCTTTTCGGTTGCCCTGAGCGCAGATCCGCCGAGGAAGCCTTCCATTATGTCCATAAGTTCCTTTTCGGAAAGCTTCTGGATACACGAAAGCGCCTTTGACAGAATTTCCGAGTGGCTGCGGTGCGAGCCGAACGAAAAATCGTTTTTATCAAGCAGATACGCCTGGCCTACAGCCGCGGCTTCCTGTCCGATTGAAAGATGTGCGGGGCCCGGATAGGTCGTTTCTATTCCGTTGTAAACGCCCTGCGTCTTGATGAGGTTGAGCATGGACTCAAATTCGCGCAAAATGGCAATATCGCGGTAAATACGTACAAGGTCGTCGTCGGAAAAACGTTTTCTCTCTTCCTTTACCGTCTTGTTATACACGTTTACCGGTATATCCTCGAAAGTAATTTTGCCGGGCGCGCGGGTCTCGGCGGGGTCAACAAATAAACTCTTTGGCATTTTTCTTCCTCCTTATATATTGAAAACAGCTTCTCTTATTATTTCAGCGACTGTCGGATGCGGGAACACGAGTTTTTTCAGCCTTTCGGGCGTGAGTTCCGTATCCGTCATCATCGTTGCGGTCATTATTATTTCGGAAGCGTACGAGCCTACCATTTGGCAGCCCACGATGCGCTTTTTCTCGGTATCGGCAACTATTTTTATGAATCCCTTGCCGTTTTCCGTTTCGGCGACGTAACGTCCCGCGTATGACATTGGAAGTTTGATCTCCTTAACCTTCATTCCCTTGCTTTCGGCTTCTTCCTTGCTGTAACCGACGCTTGCCACCTCGGGATCGGTATATATTACCGACGGAATTACGTCGTAGCGCATCTCGTCGTTTTTGCCGAGCATGTGGTTTACGGCAACCTCCGCTTCTCTGTAAGCGGTATGCGCGAGCATCACTTTTCCGTTGCAGTCGCCTATCGCGTAAACGCCCGAAACGTTGGTGCACATATGTCTGTCGGTAACTATCGCGGCTCTGTTCATTTCGAGTGCGAGGCTTTCAAGACCGATACCCGCCGTTGCGGGTCTTCTGCCAGCCGAAAGAAGCACTTTATCGCATTTTACTTCCTTCTTTTCGCCGTTTTCCTCGTACATTACGCTGTCTTTCGTTACTTCAAGCACTTTGCAGGAAAGCTTGAATTCCATACCTCTTTTTACGAACGCATCTGTAAGTACCTTGCATATTTCGGGGTCGGTTGCGCCCGCAATTTTCGGCATCATTTCGATAACCGTAACGGGAACGCCCACGCTTGCGAAATAATACGCCATTTCAAGACCGATAACGCCGCCGCCTATTACAACGAGCTTTTCGGGAAGCGTCTTTTCGTCGAGAATTTCTCTGTTCGTCGCGACAAATCCCGATGCGAGGCCTTCTTTAAGTCCCGGTATCGGAGGAATCGTCGTTTCCGAGCCGGAAGCGATCACAAGTTTCTTACCCTCGTACGTTTTTCCGTCCGCTTCAATGAGAAATCCGTTTTCTCCGCGGCCTTTAATTACGGCGCTTGCGGAAATTACTTCAACCTTGTTTGCCTTCATTGTGGCTCCGACGCCCGAAACGAGCGTTTTTACCACCTGATTTTTTCTGTCGACCACCTTTGCGTGGTCAAACGATACTTCCTTCGCGGTTACGCCGAAAGAAGCGCTTTCTTTTGCGTGGCGGTACATTTTAGAGGAATTGAGGAAGGTTTTCGTGGGAATGCAGCCTTCGTTAAGGCACGTTCCTCCCAGCGCCTTCTTTTCAAAGAGCGCAACCTTCATTCCTCCCTGCGACGCGCGTTCCGCGCACAGATATCCGCCCGGGCCGCCGCCCAGAACCAGTAAATCGTAAAGTTCCATATTTCTATCTCCTTATTCTGCAAGAAGCGTTGTAAAGCGCTCGAGATTTTCGCCGAGCTCCTTCAAGAAGCGCGAAGCGGGCGAGCCGTCAATCGCTCTGTGGTCGTATGTAAGACTGAGTCCCATTGCGGGATAAATGCCGATGCTTCCGTCGTCGAGCTTTTTAACTCTGTCAACCGCGCGGCACACACCTAAAATTCCCGTCTGCGGAGGATTGATTACGGGTGTGAACGTCTCGATTCCGAGGCTTCCGAGGTTGGATACCGTAAAGCTTGCGCCCGAAAGCTTATCGGGATTTATGTTGCCCTCTCTGCATTCCTTTGCAAGTTCCTTGACTGCGAGCGATATTTCAAGCAGGCTCATCTCATCGGCGTGGAAAATCGTCGGAACCATAAGTCCGCGCGGCGTATCAACCGCAACGCCGAGATTTACGTGCTTGAACAGGCGTATGCTGTCCTCGCCTATCATATTCGCGTTGAGATCGGGATAGTTGTGAAGCGTTCTCGATACCGCGTAAAGAACGATATCTCCGAGCGTGATTCCCGAAAGCGCGCCTTCCGACGCCTTGAGCTTCTTTCTGTACGCGAGGATTTCCGACGCGTCAAACGTGCTGTTATGCGTAAGCTGTGCCATCGTCGCAAGGGAAGCATGCATCGACTTGCTTATCGCGCGGCGGATATTGCTGAATTTAACGTCTTCGTATTCCGCTTCCGCTGCGATCTCCGCCTTTGCGCTTTCCTTTACGGAAGACGCTTCTGCCTTTGCCGAAACATGCGGGTTATTCATGAGTTCTCTTACATCGCGCTCGATTATTCTTCCGTTCGGACCTGTGGGAACGGCGTCTGCCGCGTCCACTCCGGCGCGCTCGGCGAGCTTTCTTGCTCTCGGGGATACCGCCGTCTTTCCCGATTCCGATTTCGTCGTTTCGGGAGCTGCCGCCGCCGTTTCAACTTTCGGCGCTTCGGCGCTCTTTTCTTCGGCTTTTTCCTCTTTTGCCGCCGTTTCAGGTCTCAATGCCGAGCAGTCGTCGCCCGGATTGCCTACGGCGCACACGTTTACAAGGCACGGCACCTCGTCGCCGTCTTTATAGAAAATTTCAAGCAGCGTTCCCTCTTCCGTGGATTCGCACTCGAAACTTGCCTTATCCGTTTCATAAGTAAACAGAATATCTCCTATTTTTATCTGATCTCCGACTTTTTTCTCCCAGGTTCCGATAATACAGCTCTCAACCGTAATACCAGCTTTGGGCATAATAACCGCTTTTGCCAACAGGCCCACTCCTTTTCTTTTTGTTTATTTTAACATTTTTTAACAATTACAATTATATTATATCACTTTTTAACATCTTGTCAATTCTTTACGGCAAAATTCTTTATAAAAACAAATTATTTACAGAACCTTAACACCTGCTTCTTTTGCCGCCGCTGTAAATTCCTTCGGCATTGCGTCGTCGGTAATGATGAAATCCGCGTCGGATACCGTTGCAAACGTATACGGCATGAGGCGCTGCAGCTTTTCCGCGCCGCACATCATTACTTTAACGCGCGCCTTGTTTATCACAAGTTTTTTAATGAGCATATCCGCTTCCGTTCCGCAGGTAAATCCCGTGTTTTCGGCGTATCCCGACACGCCGATGAACGCGACGTCTATATTGATTTTTTCGAGCATTTCTATTGTATTCTGCCCCGATACCGCCATATTTCTGCGGTTCATCGTGCCGCAGCACACCGTAACGGTCGGGTTATGGAGTCTGCACAGCTCGAGCGCTATTCCGGGGCTTGTCGTAACGACGTTCAAGTTCATATCCGGCAGATTTTTCGCAAGCAGAAGATTTGACGTTCCGGCGTCGAAAAACACCGAGGTATACGGCTGCAGCAGCGTTACCGCCTTCTTTACCATCGACATTTTTCCGGGCGTGTTTTCCTCCATGCGCACCTGAAAATCCACGTCGTCCTTATAGCGCAGGTATTTTACCATTCCGTGATGCTTCGTAAGCACTCCCTGTTCCTCGAGCGCGCTCAAATCGCGGTGAATCGTCATAAGGGATACGTCGGGGAAAAGCCCGTGCAGTTCCTTTACCGTAGCCACGCTTTTGCTTTCCAGGTATTCCTTGATTTTATCCTGTCTTATAAGATTCATTTCAGCCCTCCGTGTAAAAATTTTCAACTTTTATAACATTTTAACACAGATTTTAACATTTGTCAACACACTTACTTGACATTTTTTCAAAAATAATATAGTATAATGTTAAGGAAAAGGTGAAAATATGATAAATAAACTGCAAATTTACACAGGCGAAGGGTTTGACCCCTACAAAAATCTCGCGATTGAAAAATATCTGTTTGACAGCGTCGGCGGCGACTGTATGATATTATATTTATGGCAGAACGAAAAGACGGTCGTTATAGGAAAAAACCAGAATCCGTGGGCGGAGTGCAGCTGCGCGCTTCTTGAAGAAGAAGGCGGAAAGCTTGCGAGAAGGCTCTCCGGCGGAGGCGCCGTATTTCATGACAAAGGAAATCTG
>JAEESG010000058.1 GCA_016286245.1 Clostridiales bacterium
GTGTCCTATTTTTTTCTTTCTTTCACCCGAAAACGTCCATACGCCGTTTGTCCATTCGATAAACTCTTCTTGTGTAGTATCCGAAATTCCTCGAACTTGTTTTTTCCATTGTTCTTTATACATAACAACAATCAACTCGGCGGGTGATATGACATGCGGCGAGCTTGCGCTCATAAAACTGCCTCTTGCACTGCTTTTAGATATGTTCCCCTCATTCCAAACAATTGTTGTGCGATACTTCCAGCCAACTGTTTTCGCAATTACGGTTATGTCCGCACCCAAACTTCTTTGTTTTCCTTTTCCGGTATCAATAGGAATATTCATGCATAACCTGCCGTCGACTTTTGCCAAATCAAAGCACTTTTTCAACCATTCGTGAGTGAATTTCAAATATTCCTCATAAATCAAGTTATCATTTGCATTATCGTAGTTTTTGCTGACATTATACGGCGGAGATGTTACAATCAAATCAATATGATTGTTTTCGATTCTTTCATCATTTCGCATATCTCCGCAAAGAATAACCGAATTATTATCTTTATAGTAAATCTTTGTGTTCATTTTAACCGTTCTTGTTGGAATTTTATAAAAGATATTCATCAACAATTCCTTTAAATATATTATATTGTATTTTTGATTTAAAGTCAAATAAAATTGAAGATTTTACCTCTTAATAATAAAAACCGGCGGCAGGAGTAAAAACTCCGCCGCCGATTATATTAAAACATCACTTCATAATTATAAAGCGTCGACATACCCTCTCGGTAGAGGTGGGAATCGGACGAAAACGTGAGCACCTTCGGCACCGAATATCCGTCGACTTCCTTGAAATTTATGACCGTCATATCGCTGTGGCCTATGTCGAAATGCGTGCAGAACGCCGGATACGGTATATCGAGCACGCAGGAAAGGAACGCAAGGCCGAAGCCCTGATGCGCGAACAGCGCCACCCTTTTATTGTTCGGCTTTGTTACCTTATATTTCCCGGAGTAGCGTATATGCTCGTATCCGAGCGACGCGAAAAACGCGTCGGACTCGTTATAAACCCTCATTATGCCCTTTTCGTACTTTTCAAGCCCCGGGTATTCGTACCATCTGTCGCCGAGCGCGCGGAATTCCTTACTGTTGAACAGATCCACGGCTTTTTTGTTATAAAAGAGCCACGTAAGTCCGCTTCCGTCGTCTTTCTGCGTTGTAAGCTCCGCCCAGGTATGGCTCTCGTTTGCGAAATCAAGCAGTTTTGCCTCTTTGCCGAGAGCGTCGCACAGCGGTTTTGCCGTCTGTCTTGCCCTGTTTGACGTAGATGCGTAAATCTCATCGATTCCGCATTTTAAAAGTCTTTTGGACAGCGCTTTCGCCTGCTCTTCTCCGAGCGGCGTCAGCGAATCGGGCTCATATACGGGATCCCCGTGTCTGAGGAAAAAGAAAAGCATAATCGGTCCTCCGGATTGCCGTCTGTATCAGTCGATCATTGTTGCGTCGCCGAGTCCGAAGAACTCAACGTTTTTGATTTTGAGCGGAACTATCGCTTCATATTCGTCAAAATCCTCGCTATCTTCAAGCTGTCCGTCAAACGTGATTATATATGAGAAGGGATCTTTATTCATATAGAATTCCATATCTTCGAGAAAATATCCCATGCAGTACCAGCCGTCCGCGATAAGATCCGCGCCCGTCTTGCCGACAAGCTTGTCAAGCTCGCTCTGAGTCGGCATCATCTCGGTCAGATTTTCGTATTTGTTTATTTCGAGCGGATAAACGAGTGCGTCGTATTTTTCGTCGTAGTCTTCGTCCATGTAATCGAGTTCCATTATAGCGTCGTAGGTTTCCTCCGGCATGTCCGCGGTTACGCGGTAAAACGTGCCGTCGATTCCGAATACGTAAACGTACGTGTCCTCATACGCGGTGGACTGCCATGCTTCCGTCGTGTTTGCGGCCGCCGCGTCGCCTATCGTTTTGAGCGTCGTGATGTCATAAGCTTTCTTGCCGAGCTCACAGCTTATAAGCATAAGAGCCGCCATAACAAATACAAATGCGCAAATAATAATCTTTTTCATTTTTTCTCCTCCGGATTTGTTTTTTCAACATTAAATTTATACCATAAACGGCAATTTTTTTCAAGTGTTTTATTATGAACAAAACGGAAGCGGACGGGAAAATCCGTCCGCTTTGTTTTAATCGTCAACCGCTTCAACAAGAAAGCTCACCGGGCGGAAGCCGTCGCTGCAGGAAATCATTGCGGAATACGGATTTTTCATCCATCCGTCGTAAAAATTCCCGTTTCCCTTTGCAAGCTCGGTTACAAACGGCAGAAGCGTTTCCCACGCGCTGTCGCAAAAGCCATCCGGGCGCGTCTTTCCGTCAGAGACGAAAGTCTGTCCCAATGTCATGGCGCACGCGTGCTCTATCGGGTTTTCGTATTCTTTTATGAGGTCGTCGTATCTTGCGATTTTCATCACGGTAATGCGTATTTTCTTCATCATTGCTTCCCCGTTATCTCCTGCGCGTAGCGCACCGACTCCATCGCGTCCTTTGCGTATTTGTCGGCGCCGATTTTGTCGGCGTACTCCTTTGTCAGCACCGCGCCGCCGACGATGATTTTGCACCACGGCGCGCTTTTTCTGAGTTGTTTTATGGTCTCCTCCATTGCGGGAACTGTCGTCGTCATGAGAGCGCTCAAGCCTACGAGCGGCGCGTGAAGCTCGACCGTCTTTTCGACAATCACCTCAGGCGGCACGTCTTTTCCGAGGTCGACCACGTCAAAGCCGTAATTCTGCATCAGCAGCTTTACGATATTTTTGCCTATGTCGTGAATGTCGCCCTTTACCGTTGCGAGCACGAAAATTCCATTGTCCGCGCTTTTTTCCCTGCTTGCCGCGTTTTTTATCACTTCAAACGCGCTTTTTGCGCATTCCGCGCTGATAAGCAGCTGCGGCAGGTACACCGTCTTGTTTTCAAAGCCCTCGCCGACGATATTCAGCGCAGGGATTATTTCGGTATTTATTACGTCGAGCGCCGACTCCTTTTCGAGCAGCGCCTTTGTATACTGCGCCGCCTTGTCTTTAAGTCCTTTTATAATCGCATTTTTGAGTGCGGATTCCTGCTCTTTCGCATCGCCGCTTTTTGCGCCCGCGTCGGTGCTTCCGAACGTCGTTTCGGAAAACTCCTTTGACGCGTTTATATAATCGGCGCAGTTTTCGTCAAGTCCCGCAAGCGCCCTGAAAGAATAGTACGTCTTTATCATTTCGGCGGAATAGGGGTTGATTATAGCGGACGACAGTCCGTTTCCGAGCGCAAGCGCGAAAAACAGGCTGTTTACCGCGCTCCTGTTGGGAAGTCCGAACGAGACGTTCGAAACGCCGAGCACGGTGTGCGCGTGAAGTTCGTCCTTTATGAGTTTGACTGCTTCGAGCGTCGTTTTCGCGGCGCGTGCGTCGGCGCTTATCGTAAGCGCGAGCGCGTCGAAAACTATGTCCTTTTTCTCTATTCCGTATTCTTTTGCCGTTTCAAGTATCTTTTTTGCAATATTTACTCTGCCGCGCGCCGTTTCGGGTATCCCGTTTTCGTCAAGAGTCAGCGCGACAACGACTCCGCCGTATTTCTTTACGAGCGGAAAGACTGCATGCATGCTCTCTTCTTTGCCGTTTACCGAGTTTATCATGGCCTTGCCGTTATAACGTCTTAACGCCTTTTCCATAGCGCACGCGTCCGACGTATCTATCTGAAGCGGTATATCCACGACCGCCTGAAGCTCCGTTACGGCACAGACGAGCATTTTCTGCTCGTCGATTTCGGGAAGTCCGACGTTTACGTCAAGTATGTGCGCGCCTTTTTCCTGCTGTCCGATGCCTTCGGAAAGAATATAGCTTACGTCGTTTTCAACAAGCGCCTGTTTGAAGCGCTTTTTGCCCGTGGGATTTATGCGTTCTCCTATAAGGAGCGGCTCTTTTCCGAAAGGAACCGCTTTGGTATACGAGGAAACGACGGTAATATCCTTTTTTGTTACGGGAACGGGTGCGGTTTTTGAAATTTTCTCTTTCAGCGCCTTAATGTACGCGGGAGTCGTGCCGCAGCAGCCGCCCGCGATGCGCACGCCTTTTTTGAGAAGAATTTCCATTTCCTGCGCAAATTCCTCTTCTCCCACATCGAACACGGTTTTGCCGTTTTCGGACTTGGGGAGCCCCGCGTTGGGCTTCATTATGACGGGAATCGAAGAAACGGCAAGGATTCTCTCGACAACCGGCGAGAGCTGTTTCGGACCCAGCGAACAGTTTGCTCCGACGGCAAAGGCGCCCATGCCTTCGATCATGGCTGTCATCGCCTCGGGCGTTGCGCCCGTCATAAGCTTTCCGTCCTCGCCGTAGGCGTTTGAAACGATAACCGGAAGAGCGCTGTTCTCCTTTGCGGCAAGCAGCGCGGCTTTTGTCTCGTAGCTGTCGTTCATGGTCTCTATAAGTATGAGGTCGGCGCCGTATTTTACGCCGAGCTTTACGGTTTTTGCAAAAACGCTCACCGCGTCCTCGAAATCGAGGTCTCCGAGCGGTTTTAACAGCTTTCCCGACGGGCCTATGTCGAGGGCGACGAATTTTTCGTGCGGCGTTTTACTCAGATTTATCGCGTTTTTCGCGTTATTTATCGCGTTTTTTATGATATTTTCAAGTTCTTCGTCCGAAAATTTGAGCGCATTTGCTCCGAAGGTGTTCGTGCACACGACGTTGCTTCCGGCGTCAAAATAAGCTTTATGAATATCCGTTATGACGTCGGGGTGCGTAATATTCCACGTTTCCGGGTGCTCGCCGGGCATAAGCCCTCTCTCCTGGAGCAGCGTTCCCGTGCCGCCGTCAAAGCAGATTATATTTTTTTCGGAAAATTCTAAAAAATCCATAAAACGCTCCCGCTTCTTCAATTTTCGTTCGTTTTTATGCCCAAAACCGCCGTAACCGATTTTGACGGCGACATGAGCATGCTGTCGTTAAGAGTAAGTCCTATGTGTTTTTCGCAGTTCAGCACCGCAAAAATATCCTTCTGGCAGAAAATGTCGAAATCTCCGTAGCCGGGGCTGAACCGCGGCCTTGTCTCTGCGCCGAATTCCCTTTTTATATCTTCGCAGAACGCGTCGCAGAGCGCTTCTGCCCGCTCGGCGCCGAGCGCCTGGAAAATAAGCGCCGTCGACGGCGACACCGCGCTGTATTTTGCGATAAGCCTGTCTATTCCGACGCCGAGCGTTGCGGCAAAAATCACGGCTTTTTCGCATTTTTTGAGGTTTTTCGCAAGGTTTTTCGATTTTACCGAAAAAGCGCCGAAATCAAGGTTGTTTTCGCATATTTTCACGTCGAAAACCGCGTAGCACACCTTGCAGGAAAGCGCATTTTTTGCTTTCCCGATACATTCGTCAAGAATTTCGTACGGGAAAGCGGCGTTTTCTCCGCTTCCCGCGTAGCGCTTGACCTCTTTTTTATTTACCTTTCCCAAATCGTAGGTTTTGGTATATACAGTCATTTTCCCAGCATGTCGGACAGGTTTTCCTGTATTTTTTGCGCCACGTCCGGCTTGTTCATGGAATAAACGTGCACGTTGTTTATTCCGTTTGCGTAAAGGTCAATTATCTGATCGGTCGCGTACGCGATTCCCGCCTGCTTCATGGCATAAGGGTCGGAGCCGAACTTGTCGACAAGGCTCTTAAATCTCTGCGGCATAAACGAGCCGGAAAGTTTTATCGCGCGCTCAACCTGATTTGCGTTGGTGATGGGCATAATACCCGGGATAATCGGCACGGTGATGCCGGCTTCCCTGATTTTATAAAGGAAATTATAAAGAAGATTGTTGTCGAAAAACATCTGCGTCGTGAGAAAATCACAGCCCGCCTCGACCTTTTCTCTGAGCCTTTTTATGTCTTCCTTCTGATTTGCGCTTTCGGGGTGGATTTCGGGATAGCACGCGCCGCCTATGCAGAAGTCCTTGTTTGCGGCTTTGAGCTCGCGCACAAGTTCCGTTGCATACTTATAGTCCCATTTGCTTCTGTCCTCGTTCTGCTTTTCCTCGGGAATGTCGCCGCGAAGCGCCATGACGTTCTCGATTCCCGCCTTTATGATTTCGTCTATTTTTTTTGCAACGGTGCTTTTTGTGGAGGCAACGCAGGTAAGGTGGGCAAGCGTCGGCACGCCGAAGCGGTCTTTTATGTTTTTTGCAACGTCGAGCGTGTATTTGCTCGTTCCTCCGCCCGCGCCGTAGGTAACGCTTATAAACGCGGGGCGAAGTTCCGCTATCTTTTCGGTCGCCGCTTTTACGCTCTCAAACACCGTTTCCGTCTTGGGCGGAAACACCTCGAACGAAAGCGAAAGCCTGTTTTGTGTGATGATGTCGATAATTTTCATTGTTTTTTCCTTTTTTCTTGATGGAATGCGTTCGTCGTTTTCGCTTATTTTGCGTTCATAAATCGATATAGGAAGGTTACGACCTGAGCTCTCGTGCAGTTTTCATCGGGAGAGAAGGTGTTTTCGCCCGTACCGCCGGTAATACCGTTTTCAACCGCCCAGAGAACGGCTTTATAGTAATAGCTGTCCTTTTCCAGATCGGTAAATTTATTGTTTTTTCCTTTTGGCTCGGGACGGCCTACGGTCCTCCAGAGGAAGGTTACAACCTGCGCCCTCGTGCAGTTTTCATCGGGAGAGAAGGTGTTTTCGCTCGTGCCTCCCGTTATTCCGCAGTCAAACGCCCATGAAACGGAGTTGTAATAATATGCGTCCTGCGCCACGTCGTCAAAAGGCAGCGGCAGCGTCGGGGTTTCGGGAGAACCGACCATTCTGTAAAGGAAGGTAACGACCTGTCCTCTCGTACAGATTTCGTCGGGAGAGAAGGTGTTTTCGCTTGTTCCTCCCGTGATTTTTTGTTCTGCCGCCCACATAACGGCGTCGTAATAGTATTCACCCTTCGGAACGTCGACAAAGTTCATTTTGGGAGTTTCGGGCTCCTTCTCAGGCTCCTTCTCAGGCTCCTTTTCGGGTTCCTTTTCGGGTTCCTTCTCGGGCTCCTTTTCGGGCTCCTTTTCGGGTTCCTTCTCAGGCTCTTTTTCGGGTTCCTTTTCAGGCTCTTTTTCGGGTTCCTTTTCAGGTTCCTTCTCAGGCTCTTTTTCGGGCTCCTTTTCAGGCTCCTTTTCGGGTTCCTTTTCGGGCTCCTTTTCGGGTTCCTTTTCGGGTTCTGCTGCCGGAGCCTCTTCAAGTTTTTTGAACGTATATCCTACAAACAGGCTTTCCTCGTTTCCGGCAATTATCGCGTCGTACCTGTTAATAAATCCCGTAACGAGCAGGCCCCCTTTTGAATCCGTATTAAACCAGTATCCGTCTATCGGTTTTACCCTTATTGCAACGTAGTAATATTCGCCGGCTTTAAAGGTATCGTTCTCATCCATCTTTCGCGAACCGCCGACGCCTTCGTACCACGTAATTCCGTTCTTTGTCGCATTGGGGTATGCCGTATCGATGTAATACAGTCCGTCTTCACGCTGGTTTTCCGCTTTGAACGAGGGCTTTTCTCCGACTACGGGTTCTTGAATATTATAGGTTACGGCGCCCATTATTTTTTCTTTGGCGGCTCCTAAACTGTCGTATTCCTTGCGTACCACAAGTCTGCCGACTCCGTCAAAGTCCAGAACGTCATAATCGGAGGTTGTTCCGTTAAAAGTTACGGTCACGTCCGGCAGTCCCGTGGATTTACGGGCAAAATCGTAGCCTTCCTGCGCTTCCAGTACAACTTCAAAAGAATATCTTTTTTCGGCCGCGAACACTCCCGTAAAGCGGTTGTGTTCGTCGCTTGTGTTATAATTTTCATACCATGCCGCAGAATATCCCGTAACGCCCTCGCTGTATCTGAGATAGTGGGCGCGCGCGACGGACTGTCTTCCGATTTTCGGTTCTATAATATCCGAAACGTCAACGTTTGTGATTTTCTTGTTGATCTTAACTTCGGGGAAAGTATAAGATATTACCGCCATGGCCCATCTCTGATACTCGAAAGCTTTGCTGACTTTGGCTTCCTTTCCGTTTACGGTTGCTTTCAGATTATAGGAAGTGGCGGTTGAGTCAAATTCGTAACCGTCTTTAACCTCCGTCATGATCTGAACGGTATAAACGTGTCCCGCCTGAAACATTTCGTTTTGTTTCATATACCTTTCTTCCGTTTCGTCATACCATTCGGGCTGTTGGAATACCGCGTAATTCGCCCCCTCATACGTCATTGTGGCTTTGTTCTGCTGCCACTGCCACTTAACGTCTGTTTTCGGGACCAAAATATTCACGATATCCACCGAGGAAACGACGTCTGCCGCCGCCGCCAGCGAAAGAAATGATAAAACAATTATTAAACTCAATAAAATACCCGGAAATTTTTTCATGGCTGAAATTTCTCCTTGTTTCGTTTTTCCGTAAATTAATATATAAAGCGCTCTTTGCCTTCGCGGTTTTTACGCAGGTAACCGGTCTTAATAAACCGACGGGTCCGCAAGGTCGGGAACCGCGTCGGTCGTCGTGAATGTCCTTCCAGTTTGCGCAGAAGTTACCGTATCGCTGTCGACGGTCAACGAGTACTCTGTCAAATAGGTAACGCCGTCAACCGTTTGCGAAACCTTTAAATAAGTGATGGAGTTTTCGTCGAACGCAAAGAAGTTTGTATAGCCCTCATAGTCGGCATACCGCTCCGCGCCGTCGCCCTGAAGCGTAACCTTGTACGATTTGTCTATCACGGCGTCGGCAAGCAGTTTTCCTTTATCCGTCGCAATTACAAGCGTCGACGTGTCAGGCTCCCAGTTTGCGGGAATGGAGAATACGATATATTCTTTGTCGCTTCCTTTAAACGTCGACGCCTTGAAATCGTATTCGAACAGTTCAAACTGAACGGAATCGAATTCTTCGGGGTTGTACGCCGTCCTTACGTAGTCCGTCATAAATTCGTCCAGAAAAGCTCTGCCGGTGGCTACCACCTCGGCGCCGAGGTTGTCGCCGTGGATATCGACGTAGTAATACGTGTAGCAGGGGTCAAGCGGAATCACGGAAGACTCCATCTCGAACTGGACCGCAATTCTTCTGAACTCTCCGTTGACGGTCAGGTCGCGATACTCCCATCCGGGCCCGATATCAACGGTAAAAGGAATCCTGTCCATCAGCGTCGACTGATAATCGGGTTTCGGGACGTCCGGCACCGTGTAACCGCCGTCTTCGTAGTCCGTTTCATAATATCCGCCGTCTTCGTTTTCCCATGCGCCGTCCGTCTGCGCGTCGTCCGTCTGCGCGCCTTTCAGCGCGTCAAAAACGTTTTCACAGCCTGTCAGCATAACAGCCAAAACGAGCGTTACCGCCGCGATTATTATAAGCCTCTTCATAAAATTTTACCCCTTTTTTCCGGTTTTCGCACTTTTCCACCTATACAATTATATAATATCACAAC
>JAEESG010000059.1 GCA_016286245.1 Clostridiales bacterium
TAGTCGTAAAGCGGATATATGCACCACTTGTCTTTCTGACGGTGATGGCTCACGTGAAGAATTCTGTAAATCGCGGGGTCTCTCATGTTCATGTTGGGAGACGCCATGTCGATTTTGGCTCTGAGCGTGTGCGTGCCGTCGGCAAATTCGCCGTTCTTCATTTTTTCGAAAAGCTCGAGATTTTCTTCGACGCTCCTGTTTCTGTAAGGGCTGTCCTTGCCGGGCTGTGTCAATGTCCCGCGGTATTCTCTCATCTCGTCGGCAGAAAGGTCGCATACGTATGCTTTGCCGTCTTTTATGAGTTTTACAGCATATTCGTAGCACTTGTCAAAATAGTCCGAGCCGTAGAAAATGCCGTCGGGAACCGCGCCGAGCCACCTAAGATCCTCTTCAATCGACTGTACGTATTCGTCGTCCTCTTTTACGGGATTCGTGTCGTCGTACCTGAGGTTGAAAAGCCCGCCGTATTTTTTTGCCATGGTGTAGTTTACCCATATTGCTTTCGCCGAACCGATGTGGAGATATCCGTTCGGTTCGGGCGGAAAGCGCGTGTGAATTTTTTCGGTAAGCCCCGCGGCAATGTCCTCGTTTATAACGTCTTCAATGAAATTCGAACCTGTTGTTGCTTCTTTTGCATCCATATTCTTAAAAAACCTTTCTTTGCAGATATTATATAATAATCACGCAAAAGCGTTTATTCTCTTTAAAACTCTGTCTCTGCCGAGCACCTGCATTACGGAGCAGAGGTCGGGGGAGTTGTTTCTTCCCGTAACGGCAACGCGAATGACGTTGCTCACGTCCGTAACGCTTCCCTTGAACGCGCCCGGATTTTCCTTGAACGCCTTCATGTCGGAGGTGTAGCCGTATTTTTCGCTTATTTCCTTTACTTTTTCAAACCACGCGCCGTTGTCGTCGTTTTCCGAATAAACCTTCGCGTAGTCAGAAAGAATTGCCTTCCTGTCGGACTCGGGAACGTTTTCGGGAAAGTTTTCTTTTATTTCAAACAGTCCGTCGTAATAATACGAAACGAAATCCTTTACCTCGCTCCAGCACGCAAAGTCCTTTCTCGGCTTTTTGCCGCCTCTGCCTATGGCAAAGAAGCTTTTCGCATAGTTTTCGTCCGAGATTAACAAATTATAAAAATCCGCGTCGTTTTCACGCGCCCACTCAATGACGTTGTCGTATACTTCATCCGCCGTCATGGAAGCGATGACGTTTTTGGAAACGTCGTTGAACTTCGCAAGGTCGAACATCGCGCCGGAATTGCCCATATTTGAGGATTTGAACTGAAAATCTCTGTAGGACGCGTCCTTGTTTGCGCTTCTCCACTGCTCGTAGTTGGAATTGAGAAGAATCATGAGATATTCGATGACGCTTTTTGCGGGATAACCCTTTTCAAAATAGAAGCCGAGCGTACATTCGGGGTCTTTTCTCTTTGACATCTTTCTTTTTGTGCCGGTTTCCTCGTCAAGCTTCATAACCTGCGCCGTGTGGCAGAAACGCGGCATTTTAAAACCGCACGCTTTCCATAATTCCACGTGCCACGGCAGCGTCGAAAGCCATTCCTCGCCGCGTACCACGTCCGTCGTTCTCATAAAATGGTCGTCAACCACGTGCGCAAAGTGGTACGTCGGGATTCCGTCCGATTTGAGAAGTACAAAGTCCTGGTCGTTTTCGGGGAAGGAGAGATTTCCCTTTATGGAGTCCTTGAAATCGATTTTTTTGTCGGGATTTCCGAGCGATCTGAAGCGCAGAACGAATTTTTCGCCGTTTTTTATTTTTTCAATCGCCTCTTCCGGCGGCATATCCCTGTGAAGCGCCCATTTTCCGTAATATCCGAAATTTTCCTTCGCCGCTTCCTGCTCGTCGTGAATTTTCGCAAGGTCTTCCTCGGTGCAGAAGCAGGGGTACGCCCTGCCCTCAAGAAGAAGCTTTTTTGCGACTATATGGTAAATTTTCGCACGCTGCCGCTGCCTGTAAGGACCGTAAGCACCGACGTCGCCGTCTTCGCTTGCGCCCTCGTCGAATTCTATGCCGAACGCGCCGAGATATTTGATAATTTTTTCAACGGCGCCGGGAACCTCGCGCTTTTCGTCGGTGTCCTCGATTCTCAGATAAAAAACGCCGTCGCTTGCGCTCGTGTGCGCAATTCTTTCGTCGGCAAGCGCGCCGTAAAGGTTGCCTATGTGCATGGAGCCCGTGGGGCTCGGAGCCATTCTCGTAACCTTTGCGTTTTCGCTTATGTTTCTTTTCGGGAAAACGCCTTCAAGATATTCCACCGTCTCGTTTTCCGCTACGTCGGGGAAAATAAGGGAAGCAAGTGCCTTTAAACTTTCAAGGTTGTCCATTTTTTACCGTCCTTTATAAAAAATTACATGAGGAACGCCATTTCAAGCATAACCTCGTCGTCGTCAATGTCGTCGTTCGAATAAAAATATACGTTTCCGCCGCAGAAAACGAAGCCCTGAGACCTGTAAAAATCAATCGCGGGAACGTTGTAATTCTGCGTTTCGAGAACGATTATGCGGTAGTCGCGCTCTTTCGCAACGTTTTTTACGTAGTCCACTAAGAATTTGCCGACACCGCACCCTCTGTATTCGGGTTTTACGAGCAGCTGCGTCATGCGAAGCCTGTTGTTCCACTCTTCCGTGTCGAATTCAACGTATCCGCATTCGTTTCCGTCGTCGTCTGTCGCCGCATACGCTTCGGCGTTCGGAAATGTGTCCTGATACAGCGTGTCGACGTTCTCCTTTTTGAGTGTTTTGCCGTACGGCTTTCTTGTCAGCACGTATGACATTTCGCCTTTTTCGTTGAGAACTTTCACTTCATAGTGTTCGCTTGTGAAGTAACTGTAATTCAGCGGGAAATAGTCGTATTTCTCTTTGTCGAGATATTTGATTTTCACGCGTAAATCACCGCCGCTCATATTATTTTATATTCATAATATTATATCATATCTTTTGCACGTTTGCAATAATTAAAAACACATTATTGATTTTTTTGAAGCATAAAAAGCGGATAAAATAAAGCGTAGGGTTATGCGCGGTTTTGTGCAATATAAATAAAAATAAAGATAAAAAATGGACAATATTTCTTATTGCAAATAGTTGCCAAAAGGTTTATAATAATGTAAATGGAATAATTTTCTATATCAGAAAGGGGAAATGAAATATGGCAAATTTCATTGCGGAAACAAACGCCATCAAAAACGTATGTTTGTTGGGACACGGAGGAAACGGCAAGACTTCTGTTCTTGAAGCGATGCTTTATATTACCGGAGAAACCGACAGACTCGGAAAGACGGCGGACGGCAATACCGTCAGCGACTATGATCCCGAAGAAATAAAAAGACAGTATTCAATCTCCGATTCGGTTGCGCTGACGTTTTACAACGGCAAAAAAATAAATATAATCGACACTCCCGGCACGCTTGATTTTGCGGGCGAGGTAATGCAGGGACTCAGAGTTGCGGGTGCGGCTGTTATAGTTATGGACGCAAAAAGCGGAATAGACACAGGCTGCGAGCTTTCATGGGAAAGAGCAACGAAATCTTCCGTTCCGAAAGCGTTTTTCATAAATAAGATAGACGACGAAAACGCCGATTTTACGGCGACGGTGGAAGCGCTCAGAGAAAAATTCGGAAATACGGTATGTCCCGTAACAATACCGCTTATCGATAACAGAAAATGCGTAGGTATAGTAAATCTTATAAATAATAAAGCGTTCAAGTTTGAAGGCAAGGCCGCAAAGGAAATTGCGATTGACGGAAAATTTGCGGATTATATCGCATCCAACAGAAGTGAGCTTATGGAGGCTCTCGCGTCCACGTCGGACGAGCTTATGGAGAAATTTTTCGCGGACGAATCGTTTACGGAAGAGGAAATGGCAGCAGCTCTTGAAAAGGGCATGAACGACAGAACGATATCTCCCGTATTGGCAGGCTCCGCCGCAACGCTCGACGGCATTACCTCGCTTCTTTACGTTATTTCAAGCTCCTTCCCGAATCCGTTCGGAAAGAAGCATGAAAGAGACCTTGAAGGCAACCACGTAGACGTTGATCCCAACGGAAGCGCCGCAATTTTCGTATATAAGACGGTATCCGACCCGTTCGTCGGAAAAATGTCGTATTTCAAGGTAATGAACGGAACGCTCAAAAAAGATACGACGCTTAAAAATCTTACCACCGGCGAAAATGAAAAGTTTGCGCATATATACGTTCTCAAAGGCAAAAAGCAGATAGAAGTAGATGAACTTTGCTGCGGAGACCTCGGCGTTACCGCAAAGCTTTCGAATACGAATACAAACGATACGCTCTCGGCTTCGGGCAATACCGAATATATGAAGATAAAATATCCCGTTCCTTATCACCGTATGGGTATCGTTCCGAAGGCAAAGGGCGACGAAGATAAGATATCCGGCGCCATTGCAAGAATACTTGAAGAAGATATGACCGTGAGATACGAAAATAACCCCGAAACAAAACAGATGACAATTTCGGGACTCGGCGAAACGCATCTCGACGTAATTATCACCAAGATAAAGAATAAGTACGGAGCATCCGTTGACCTCACCGACGCAAAGATTCCTTACAGAGAAACGATAAAGAAGAGCGTTCAGGTAGAAGGAAAACATAAAAAGCAGTCGGGCGGAAGCGGACAGTACGGACACGTTAAAATCACATTCTCACCCGGCGCAGAAGAGGGACTTACGTTCACTCAGAGCGTCGTAGGCGGAACGGTTCCGAAGGGATATTATCCCGCGGTTGAAAAGGGACTTCTCGAAGCAATGCAGAAGGGCGTTCTCGCAGGCTTCCCGGTTGTAAACCTTGCAGCAGACCTGTTCGACGGTTCGTATCACCCCGTAGACTCGAACGAAATATCCTTCAAACTTGCGGCAAAGCTCGCATATAAAGAAGGACTTCCGAAGGCAAATCCCGTAATTCTCGAGCCTTACGGAACACTTCACGTTTATATCCCCGAAAACCTCGTGGGCGACGTTATCGGCGACCTCAACAAGCGCAGAGGCAGAGTTCTCGGAATGAATCCGAGCGAAGAAAACCACAGCGTAACGGTTGTTGAAGCGGAAGTTCCGCTTGCCGAAATGAATAACTACACAATTTCGCTCAGAGCACTTTCACAGGGCAGAGGAACGTTTGATCTCGAATTCGTAAGATATGAAGAAGCGCCCGCAAACGTAGCGCAGAAGATTATCGAGGAAGCAAAGAAGGATCAGACAGACGAAGACTGATTGTAAATAAAAAAATACCGCCGCGGCAATGCCGCGGCGGTTTGCTTTTATATTATTTGCTTGTTAAACTGTATTTACCGCTGTAAAAATCAAACGCATCCGAAAATTCCTTGTTTCTTGCGGTTTTGATGTCGCTTAAATATTCGTGCGTGTCGAATAGGTCCTTGTCAAGCTCTATTATCGCAACGGCAATGTTCGAACAGTGGTCTGCGATACGCTCGAAGTTGGTAAGTAAGTCGTTGAAGACGAAACCGTGGTCGAGGGAACATTCTCCCGTCTGAACTCTCTTTACGTGGCGCATTTTTATCTCGTCGCACAGACTGTCGATAACCTGCTCAAGCGGCTCGACCTTTTTCGCCATTTCTATGTCGTTGTTTATGAACGAATCGGTTGCAAGAATAACGACTTCAGATATTGCGGAAGTGATGGTGTCGAGCTCGTGCTGAGCCTCGGGGGAAAATTTCAGTTTTTTCTGATTTATTTCTTTTGCGGTAACGGAAAGGTTTACGGCATGGTCTGCGATACGCTCGATATCTCCTATTGCGTGGAGAATTTTCGATATATCGCGGCTTTGCGACGCGGAAAGGTCGGCTCCCGTAAGCTTTACGAGATACGTGCCGAGCTTGTCCTCGTATTTGTCGATAACCTGTTCTTTAACCTGAATTTTGTCATATGTTTCGTCGGAATATTCAAATAAAATCGAAAGCGCCCTCGAAAGATTTTTCCTCGATTTTATCGCCATGGAGCAAACGGCGTTGCTGCTCTGCTCGATTGCGATTGCGGGGTGCACTATGAAACGCTCTTCAAGACGCTCGATTTCGGCGTTATCTTCAAGCTCTTCGGGATTGTCCTTTATAATAAACGTTACGATTTTTTCAAGAACTTTTATGAAAGGCGTAAGCAAAATTACCGTCGCAAGCCTGAAAAGAGTGTTTATAAGCGCGATGCTTACCATGTTCACGGTAGCAGTCATGAACGAAAACGCAAGAAAATGATTAAGAACGTAGAAGATACCGGATATAACAATAACGCCTATCAAATCTATTATAAGATAAACAAGTGCAACGCGCTTGCCGGCTACGCTCGCCTCAATGGCTGAAAACAGAACGGGAAGCGCCGCGCCTATCGCAATACCCATTATAAGAGGAAACGCAATTTCAAAAGTAATTGCACCCGTCATTGAGAGCGCCTGCAAAATACCGACCGTTGCGGAAGCGCTTTGAAGCACGCACGTAAAGAGCATGCCCACAATAATACCTATAATGGGATTTTTGAACGACGTGAGCGCGTTTAAGAAGAAAGCGCTTTCCCTCAGAGGAGATACGGCAACGCTCATTGCCGACATACCTGTCATGAGAACGGCAAAACCCATGAGAATGTTGCCTATGTTGTGGTGAATACGCTTCTTGCAGAACATCCTCATAATTATTCCGATAACGGCAATAATACCCGTGAGAGTTACGGTTGAGAGAAGTTTTATAAAGTGGGAAGAGCCGTCGCTTATGCTTGATAAACAAACAATCCAGCCGGTAATGCTTGTGCCTAAGATTGCACCCAGCACGATACCTATTGCGTGTTTAACCTTCATCATTCCCGAATTTACAAATCCCACAACCATAATGGACGTCGCGGAAGAAGATTGAATTATGGCGGTAATTCCCGTTCCGAGCAGAACGCCCTTTAACGGAGTGCTTGAAAGCTTGTAAAGCACGAGTTCAAGTTTGTTTCCGGCAACGGTTTTCAGACCTTCTCCCATAAGGAGCATGCCGAAAAGAAACAGAGATACGCCGCCAAGTAAAGAAATAACGTCAGTAATACCCATTGCAAATCTCCAGATTTTTAATTTAAAGCGTGCCGATAAATACGCTCAGATAATATGATAACACGAATTTGTAAAAAAACAATTAAAATAATGACGTTTTGTTGTAAAAAAGAAAAATATGTAAAAAAATCCCGCGCACGCGGCGCGGGATAAAATTTTTGTTATCTTGCCATAATGTTCGCTATTTCGTAAAGCGAATTCATATTTTCCTTAATGTTTTCGGCGTCAAGCAGCATCTTTTCGCGAAGGTCGGGAGCGAGAGAAGCGATTTCTTCTTCCGTTGCCTTGCCCTTTACGATTCTGTCGAGAAGAAAAGCGTATTCCATTTCGACGTCGCATATTTTGCCGTTGTTGTAGCATACAACGAGGTTGTATTTTCCTTCGGTAAGCAGGTCAACCGCCTTTTTGCCCATGAGGGTTGCAATAACTCTGTCGGTGCAGGTGGGGCAGCCGCCGCGCTGAACGTGGGCGAGACGCGCGAATTTCTATTCTATGCCGGTACGCTTTTCAATTTCCTTCGTGAGATTTTCCGTGAAGTCTGCGCCCATGCCTTCGGAAGCGATGACGATGAAGTTTCTTTTTCCGAGCTTTGTAAGCTTTTGCATGCGGTCGATGAATTCTTCCTTGTCAAACGGAATTTCTTTTATCGCAACGGCGATAGCGCCCGTTGCGATACCGCATTCAACGGCTATGTAGCCCGCATTTCTTCCCATAACCTCAACAACGTTGCATCTGTCGTGGGATTCGCAGGTGTCTCTGAGTCTGTCAACCATCTCGATAACGGTGTTTTTCGCGGTATCGTAGCCGATGGTGTAATCGGTTGCCGAAATGTCGTTGTCTATCGTTCCGGGAATACCGATGCAGGGAATACCGAGCCTCGATAAATCCGTGGCTCCTCTGAACGTTCCGTCGCCGCCGATGCAGACGATGCCGTCTATACCGTTTTTGCGGCAGTTTTCAACCGCAATCTGCAGACCTTCGGGAGTCTTGAACTTGTCGCATCTGTTTGAAAAAAGTATCGTGCCGCCGTGATTGATGATGTTTGATACGTCTCTTGAGGAAAGAAGCTTCATGTCGTTTTCGATAAGGCCCTTGTAGCCCTCGTAAATGCCCATAACCTCTATTCCCTTGAAAACCGCGCTTCTTACGACCGCACGGACTGCGGCATTCATGCCGGGAGCGTCCCCGCCGGATGTGAGTACGCCTATTCTTTTAAAAACTTTGTTTGTCATAGTGCCCATCCTTTATTTTTAACGTTTTTGTTCAATACAATTATTATTGTAAACGCATATCGGGGCAAAATGGTGAACATTTATTTATAGATATTTGTATTTTATGTAAACATACAAAAAAAGGGAAAAATGTGTTTTTTTGATGCCGGGAACCGAAAATAAAAAAATACTTGTATTAATTATATAAATGTGATATACTAACAATCAGTAAAATATTGTAATTTTTCGGACGGAAGTGAAAAAATGACAGAAATAACCTATACACCGAACGGCGTCTGCTCAAGACAGATAAATATCAAAGCGGAAGACGGAATAATAAAGAAAGTCGAATTTACGGGCGGCTGCTCGGGAAATACGCAGGGCGTGTCGAGACTCGTTGAGGGAATGAGCGTTGACGAGGCGATAAAAAGACTTTCGGGAATAAAGTGCGGCTTTAAGGAAACGTCATGCCCCGACCAGCTTTCAAAGGCGCTGACTCTGTTGAAAGAACAGGAAAAATAGACCGTATAAGGAGAAAAAATGTCAGACTATTCGGCAGAATATAAAAAATGGTTGTCATATAAAGAACTTGACAGCGAACTGAGAACGGAACTCGAACAAATAAGAGAAGACGAAAACGAGATAAAGGAACGCTTTTCAAAACCGCTTTCTTTCGGAACGGCGGGACTGCGCGGCATAATAAGGGCCGGAATAAACGGGATGAATATATATACCGTGTCGCAGGCGACAAAGGGACTTTGTGAACTCGTAAAGAAAGAAAACGGAAAAAAGAGCGTCGTTATCGCATGCGATACGAGAATAAAATCCGACGTTTTCTCGAAAATTTCCGCATGCGTGCTTGCGGCAAACGGGATAAAAGCGTATATTTTCGATTCTCCGCGCCCCACGCCCGAGCTTTCGTTTGCACTCAGATATCTCGGCGCCGATGCGGGAATAAATATCACCGCGTCGCATAATCCGAAAGAATATAACGGCTATAAGGCATATTGGAAAGACGGCGCGCAGATTTCACCCGAGCAGGCGAAAATCGTGTCCGACGAGATAGGAAAGACCGATATTTTTGAAGGCGCGCAAATGATGGATTTCGATGATGGCGTAAAAAGAGGACT
>JAEESG010000060.1 GCA_016286245.1 Clostridiales bacterium
TCGCCGAGACCTGTCCGCCGATGGAGGGATGCCGGGAATGGCTGCTGGCATATGCGCATGACGGAAAAGAGCGCGCCGGATATCTGGGAAAGCTCCTATTGAAGCTGATCGTTTCCGCATCGGACCAGATGATACAGCTTCTGATTTCGCTGAGGAGCAGCGAGCCTTCGCCGGAACTGTTCATCGGCGTGATCAAAGATGCGCTCGGCCTGTACGACGCCGTGCTGAAGAACGGAGAATACGGCTTCTGCCATGCGGCGCGCGCGAGGCTGTATCTCTTCCTGTCGGAATTCGAATGGAGGGCGGGGCTAAAGGACGATGCCTTTGCTTCCCTCGACCGGGCGCTGGAACACGCGGACCGGTTTGACCGCCTTTGCATACAGGGCGAATATCGGTACGCATCCCCGCTGCTGCGCTTTGTCAGCATTTCGAGCGATCCGAGTAATTTTGAGAGCTTCACCGCAGACCTCCCCGAGGTCTGGCCATGGTGGCAGGTCCCGGATTTCGCGGACGTAAAAGCGGACATGCAGGCCGATCCGCGCTGGGAGGACTGGTGCGCCCGATGCCGGAAAGCGGCAGAATCCCCCGGATGACGGATCCGGATAACACAAGAACCGCCGGGAAAACGGCGGTTCTTTCTGTTCGCCCACTCGGGCGGGATTATCTCTTGGAGAACTGGGAGGCGCGACGTGCGGCTTTGAGACCGTACTTCTTTCTTTCCTTCATTCTCGGGTCTCTTGTTAAGAAACCTGCTTTTTTGAGAACGGTGCGGTAATTCGGGTCTACCTGGAGGAGTGCTCTTGCAACTCCGTGGCGGATAGCGCCCGCCTGTCCCGACACGCCGCCGCCGGTAACCGTCGTTACGATATCGAACGTTCCGAGCGTCTTTGTGGCTTCGAGGGGCTGACGAACTATGAGTTTGAGTGTTTCAAGTCCGAAATAATCGTCAATATCTCTGCCGTTTATCGTGATAACGCCTGTTCCCTGCATAATTCTTACGCGGGCAACCGAGCTTTTTCTTCTGCCTGTACCGTAAAAATAAGGTTTTGCACTTGTATACATATTCAGTTACCTCCTTTTACGCAAGTATAATAGGCTTCTGTGCCTGATTATTATGTTCGCTGCCCTTATAGAGCTTAAGTCTTGTGAGGCTCTTTGCTCCGATTGAATTCTTGGGAAGCATGCCTTTAACCGCAAGCATCATTGCCTTTGCGGAATCCTTTGCCATGAGTTCCTTATACTTTACGGCTTTGAGTCCGCCTATATAGCCCGAATGATGATAATAAAACTTCTTTTCGAGTTTCTTGCCTGTGAGAACCGCTTTATCCGTATTGATTATTATTACGAATTCACCGCAGTCTACGTGAGGCGTAAATTCGGGTCTGTGCTTGCCGCGAAGTATATCTGCTGCTTTTACAGCCGTTTTTCCGAGCGGAACGCCTGAAGCGTCTATGACGTACCATTTACGTTCCACTTCGTTTGCTTTTGCCATAAATGTGGACATTATTATTTCCTCCTGTAAGTTTAATCAACATAAGTTATTATAACAGTATTTATAAAAAAGTCAATATATTTTTTGCTTATTTCAATATTTTTTTATATTATCTTCTTTTTTCGTTTGATTTCTTATTATTTCTCTTTATTTCTTGCGCGCGGTTTACGTTATTATTTTGAAAAAACACCGTTTTTTCTTTGTTTTTCTTTATTTTTTGAGAAAAAGTATATTTGAACGGTTTATTAATTTTCAAACAATACACTTTAATTTATACACAAAACGTGTTAAAATAATAAAAATCAAACGTTATTCAGGGAAAGAGAAATGAAAGAATTATTTGAACTTTATCTGTCATTCTTCAAAATAGGTTTATTCACCTTCGGCGGTGGATACGCGATGATTCCCATGCTTGAAAGAGAAATCGTTACAAAGCGGAAATGGGCGACTCTCGAGGAGCTTATGAATTATTTTGCGATAAGCCAGTGTACTCCCGGAGTTATTGCCGTGAACACCGCGACGTTTACGGGTTACAAAAGGAAAGGCGTACTCGGCGGGCTTTTCGCGACTCTCGGCGTAATCACTCCGTCGATTATAATAATATGCCTTCTTGCAGGAATTTTAAACGCTTTTTCCGACAACATTTACGTAAAGCGCGCCTTTGCGGGAATAAGCGTTGCGGTTTGTGCGCTTATGGTATCCGCTATAATCAAGCTTTTCAAAGCGGGCGTAAAGGACGCTTTTGCGCTTACGGTTGCGCTTATCGCGCTCATTCTCGCCCTTTTCTTCAAAGTTTCAAACATAATCATCGTAATTGCGGCGGGGATTTTGGGCTGCATATACAAGGTAATCACGGAAAAGCGCAAAAACTCCTGCGGTTCTTCCGGTAAGGAGGGTGAAAAATGAGCGTTTACCTTCTTATCTTCATTGAATTTTTCAAAACAGGGCTGTTTGCCATTGGTGGCGGACTTGCAACGCTTCCCTTTTTATTCGCACTTTCCGAAAAATACGGCTGGTACAGTGCGCAGCAGCTTACGAACATGATAGCTGTATCGGAATCCACTCCCGGTCCCATCGGAGTAAACGTTGCGACGTACTGCGGATTTACGGTTTCAGGCGTTTTCGGAGCGCTTCTTGCGACTCTTTCGCTCGTGTTGCCGAGTTTTCTTATAATCACGATAATTGCCGGAATATTAAAAAATTTCGGCAGCAGCAAGACAGTAAACAACATATTTTACGGTCTTCGCCCCGCCGTTCTCGGTCTTATAATCGTTGCAGTAACGAGCATTTTCAGAATTACCTTTATAAACGAAGGCGCATCTTCGTTCTTACAGATGATAGACCCTCTCAAAGCCGCGGTTTTCGTCTTTATTCTGTTTCTGGTACTGAAATACAAGCGGCATCCGATTTTGTACATCATTCTCGGCGCCGCTTTCGGAATTATGTTCTCATTCTGAATTTTTTACAAGCAAACATGCTGAAAAACTTTCGTTTTTCAGCATTTTTTTATTTTAATTTCATCAAAGGTCAAGCGTAAACGATTCGCAGTTCGGCTTTAAGCTGAACAGGCTTTCAAGTGCGAAAATCTTTACGTAATCCGCGCCCTCTAAGCTCGAAAGGTTCAGTGAGAACTGCATGCCTGACGAAAAAGTCCTTACGCTTGCAAGCAGTCTGCCGTCCGAGTCGTATCCGGCGGCGATTATGTGTGAAAGCGACGGGTTCGCTACGGTTACGTAGATTTTATTGTTTTCAACGTATGCGTCGTACATCAACATGGGCTTTCTTATTTTAAGCGTGAGTTCTCCGTCCTTCATAATCCACGTATCCGCAAAATCGAAGCTCATCTCGCTTTCAAGAAAGCTTTTATCAAGAAGGTTGCTTCTTTCGGTGGGCGTTCCCATTACCGCCTGTGAGGAAACAACAACGCTCGGCGAAAGATTTATATCTTCCGCATAATACAGATTTCCGGTCATATTATCAGCCGAGCCCCTGCCGGCAAGCGCGCTTATATAATATCTTTTTGCCTTCGGTGTTCCGTTATAGAATATATCGCACAGTGTAAAACAGTTATCGAAATCAAAACGGTTTTCACTCTCGGTTACACCCGAATCGGAGCCTATTATTCCGCCGACAATTCCGCCCGCGCAGAATTCGCTCTTAAGTCCGAGTTCGATTGAGCCCTTCGTGCAGCAGTTCTTTACAGGGAACGTAAGTTTTTTCTGGTCGAGAAGACCTGCTATTCCGCCTGCATACTGGTTTGTATTTGCCTCGCTGAATATATCGACGTCGGCGATATTATTGAGTATATTGACTTTTATTTCGTTTGCCGTTAAGTTTTCGATATTTCCGACAAGCCCGCCGACTATACCGCGCAGTCCGGATTCTACCGTCATTTTCGTCTTAACATAGCAGTTTTTGATATAATATTCCCTTGACGCGTCATTGACGTTCAAATATCCGCAGACAGCGCCCGCGTACACCGATTTATTTGATTTTACGTTGACGGTCAGGTCGATTACGAAAAGGTTTTTGAACGACGCGTTCACGCAGTATGGGAAAAGTCCCGCGTACATGGGTTCCGCGCTGTTTGTCTCAGTCTTAACGAAAGACACGTTCTTTATGGCGTATCCGTCTCCGTCGAATTCGCCCATAAACGGCGTATCTTCGGATACGCCTATAGGCGTCATTACGTTTTCGGTAAAATCGATATCCCTCGTAAGCTTATAGCATTTTCCCGCATACAGCATATTTCCGTTATTTGTCAGCGTTGCAAGTCTGTTCAGATCTTCCGCGCTTGAAATGAGATACGGGCTTTCCGGCGTTCCGGAGCCTTCGAAAACGCTTGCCATGAGAGCCGCTTCAACCGGCTCGTCGAAAGTTTCAACAATGTGTTCTCTTGCGGACTCAACTCTTTCAACTATTGGAGAAGCGCATACCGCCATTGCAAGAATACAAAGAGAAATTGCCGCAAACAATACCTTCCTTACCATATTACCCTCCGAGTTAAAATTTTATTTTATTTCTATCATGCTTTCGTCCCATTTTTCCGGCGCCTTATATCCCATAAGGTTTACAAGGGTTGAAGCAATGTTGGAAAGTCCGTATTTTCCGTCAGATTTCACGTTATAGTTATCCGCGCCGAAGTTATCGTATATGATACACGGAACGGGATTTAACGTATGACTTGTTTTAGCCTTATATTTTCCGTTTTTATCGGTTTTGGGAAGTCCGGTTTTTTTATCGGTTTCGTACATCTCGTCGGAATTTCCGTGGTCGGCGGTGATTATAGCTACGCCGTGAAGCTTATCTACCGTTTCAAGTATTCTTGCAATACAAAGATCGAGAGACTCTATTCCCACAACCGTTGCGCTGTAGCTTCCGGTATGTCCCACCATATCTCCGTTCGGGAAGTTTACGCGCATAAATCTGTATTTTCCCTCTTTTGCAACTTCGATAAGCCTATCGGTTATCTCGGCGCATTTCATCCACGGGCGCTGCTCGAACGGAATTACGTCCGACTTTATTTCCTCATATTTTTCGGTCTTTTCGTCAAATTTTCCGCTTCTGTTTCCGTTCCAGAAATAAGTTACGTGTCCGAATTTCTGCGTTTCGGAAAGTGCATACTGGTAAACTCCCGTCTTTGCGAGGTATTCTCCCATGGTTTCGGTTATTTCGGGAGGACTTACGAGGTATCTCGACGGAATATGCAGGTCTCCGTCATATTCAAGCATTCCGGCGTAAGTTACTTTCGGGAAACGTACTCTGTCGAACTTATCAAAATTTTCCGTTTCAAACGCCTTTGAGATTTCTATCGCTCTGTCGCCTCTGAAATTATAGAAAACAACGCTGTCGCCGTCTGTGATTTCACCTGTCGGCTTACCGTTTTCCGTGATGACGAATGCGGGGAGGTCCTGGTCGATGCATCCGATTTCCTTTCGGTATGTTTCTATCGCTTCCCTTGCGCTTTCAAACGCTCTTCCCTCTCCGAGCACGTGCGTATGCCAGCCTCTTTCGACCATTGACCAGTCGGCCTCGTATCTGTCCATGGTTATATTCATTCTTCCGCCGCCGGACGCGATTTTTATGTCAAAATCGGCGCTTCTCAAAGACGAAAGATATTCCTCAAACGGATTTACGTAATCGAGTGCCGACGTTTCACCTACGTCGCGTCCGTCAAGCAGAATATGTATTCTTACCTTCTTTACGCCTTCCTTTTTTGCCTGTTCTATCATACATTTCAAGTGATTTATATGCGAATGAACGTTTCCGTCCGAAAACAGTCCGATAAAATGAAGCGTTTTTCCGGTATCCTTTACGGAAGTGATTTCCTTCCATGACTTTGATTCGAACATTTTTCCGCTTTCAAGCGAATTTGACACGAGCTTCGCTCCCTGCGCGAACACCTGTCCTGCGCCGAGTGCATTATGTCCTACCTCGGAGTTTCCCATATCGTCGTCCGACGGAAGTCCGACAGCCGTTCCGTGCGCCTTTAATTTAAGCGTCGGATACTTTGACATCAGCATATCGAGCGTCGGCGTATTTGCATTTTTTACCGCGTTTCCGGGGCCGTCCGGGGCAATTCCGACGCCGTCCATTACAACGATGAAGACGGGGCGTTTCTTCATTTCCTCATCGTTATTCCTAAATGTGAGTGTTTCAAGTGCATTCATTGTTCTTTCTCCTATATGTAATTTATTTTTTTACTTCAGTCAACACGTATTTATACGAATTTGAGGACATTATTTTCGATATGCCGTCAACCACGCAGTCAAGCGGCTGCTTTGCGATAGTTACCGTAAGTCCCGTTTTACTTTGCAGAAGCATTGCCATGCCCGGCACAAGCGAGCCGCCTCCGGCAAGCATTATTCCGTTTTCGTATATATCCGCGCAAAGCTCGGGCGGCGTTATTTCGAGCGTTCCCTTTATAACGTCGATAATGGCGCCTATCGGCTCGGACATTGCCTCGTTTATTTCCGCGGAATATATATTGAATACCGACGGAAGTCCCGTCGCAAGATTTCTTCCTCTTACTTCAAGCATTCCGAGGTTTGTCGATTCGTGTACGGAACCGATTTCCTTCTTGATTTCCTCCGCTGTATTTTCGCCTATCGCCACGTTGAATTTTTTTCTTATATATTCGGCTATTGAAGCGTCGCACGCGTCTCCCGCAACACGAAGCGATTTTGACACGGCAATTCCTCCCGATGAGAACACCGCAACCTCCGTCGTGCCGCCGCCTATATCCACAATCATACTGCCCTTTGACTGTTTTATCGGCAGTCCCGCACCGATTGCCGCCGCAACCGGTTCCTCGACGAGCGCAACGCCTGAAGCTCCCGCCTCGACAGCCGCATTTTCCACGGCTCTTTTTTCTATTTCGTTTATTCCGTAAGGAATGCACACAATTACTCTCGGGCGCGCGATTATATACGAGCGCATAACTTTTTTTATAAAGGTCTTCATCATTGCAAGCGTTAGGCTGAAATCTGCGATTACCCCGTCTCTGAGCGGACGCGTCGCCGTTATTCCGCGGGGCGTTTTTCCTATCATCTTTTTTGCCTCTTCGCCTATTGCGACAATTCTGTCATCCCTTGCGTCGTATGCGACAACGGACGGCTCCCTTATGACTATTCCCTTTTCTTTTGTGCAAACTATGGTATTTGCGGTACCCAAGTCTATTCCTATACTTATTCCCTGCAAAACAGGCATGGGACACTTCCTCTCAATGTAATAAAATCAGTTGATTACGGCCGACGGGATGAATTTTACGTTGTATCCCGCTCTTTCAAGTTCCTCCGCGTCGCTTATTCTTTCCGGTATATCCTTTCCGAAGGTGCAGTCATACATATAAAACGTATTTGTGCATACGTCGACAAAGTCCGCCTTATTTCCGTATTTTCCTCCCGCACGGGAAAGCGTCGGATTATTTTCGAGTATTTTATGCGAAATATTACTCTTTCCGAAGCTGTTTTCGTCCGCCGAATACGGTTTCGTTCCGGTATGCAGAGCGTACATCATAAAGTAAAGTTCTTTTGCGTGCGTTGACGTTCTGCGCATTTTTGCAAAGTCCTTCAAGGTCATGGACGTTACAACCGCCGCTTCCTTTACGCTGCGTGCGAACACTTTGTTAACAAGCTCTTTTGCGTTATCCGAGCTGAAGTAATTCCGTCCCGTATTTCCGTTTGCTCCGGGAGCAGCGCCTACCGAAAGAATTATCCTCTCAAATTTTTCGCAAATTCCGTCGGAAGCACATACCACTTTACATATCGGTTTTCCGTTTTCGCAGAGTTTATCTTTCTCGGGACTTATGGCGATAAGATGTTTAATATACGCCGCCTGTCCGTTTGTAAAAGTATATATACAGAATTTTTCCTTTGATTTTTCGGCATATTCAAATGCTTTTGCAAGGCACGCCTCCGCTTCCTGCGGATTCGCCCCGTCGCTGCTTCTGCGCATGCTTCCGTTTACGGTTATTATCTGAAATTCATTATTTGCGCCGAATGCATACGCATTTTCGGAATCCGCGTTCATTTCGTACTTTTCGGCGCCCGACGACGCAAGCTTTTCGGATATTTCGCCGCCGTTCCGTCCTATCACAAGTGCACTTTGAGAAACCGACAATGCGGGAATCGCGTATATTCCCTCATATTCGGCTTCATTTAAAACTACCGTATCGAATTTAATTCCCGATTCCGAAACGATACCAAGAAGCTTATCCGACATCACGATACACGGGAAAAACGTCGAAAGCGCCTCAAGATGCGCGCGCACAAACGCATGTGCGGGAGCGGACAAATCCGCGTAAATTCCCGACAGGCTTTCCGTTTCGGCAAAGAATTTTATTTTCTGCATGTGGGCGTGGTAAGAATTTACCGCGGACGTTTCCTTTGCCTTTGCAAATTCCTGCAAATATTTATCTTTAAGTTCGTCAAACTGCTTTATTTTCGCATCGTATCCGATTTTTCCGGACAGCAGTTCATACGCCGGCAAAATAAGCGATTTTGCGAATATTCTGTCTATATTTTCGGTTATTCCGGATTTTTCTATATACTGCGCAAAGGAATCCATCTTTCCCGCGGCTTTTTCTTTGGCTCCCAGCCACTCGTTCCAAGCCTCGTACGCAGTTTTGTCCGTTTTCATTCCACGAAGTTTCTGCGTAAGTCCGTCGTAGTTGAGAATTCCCGCATCGAACACGATATTTTCAAAATCGACGTTGAGCGTTTCGGAAAGCACTTTCATCAGACACTCGTTTTCGGAGAATACTTCCGTAAGGGCGGCTCTCGCATAAGTGAGATTTTTGGCAATCGAAGGGTTCTTGCGCACCTCCTCGATAAAATTAAACACTTTGCGCGTTTTTCTGTTGATAAATTCGCTTGTGCTTTCGGGATATATATATCCGAGCTCGGTTTCGACGTTCTTTATGAGGGTTGCGAGTTTTACGTTGTTTTCACTGTATTCGACCTTGTTTTTATAGCCGTCAAGCGAAAGGCGTATCTTTCTGTATTCGCCGAGAAGCTTATAAATTTCCGCAACGCCGTGCTGATTGAATTCCGGTCTGTTTTCGGGTGAAACGTACTGCAGCAGCACGTCTTTATTGTTCTTTTTGATGAGATATTTCTTTATGAAATTCTCATTATGGCCGTCGTTATAGCTGAAATCGGCAAGGAGAATATCGACGTCCTCGAAAATTTCCTTATTCATGAATCGGAGTTGGAATTCTATGTTTTCGAGCCTGTCCTTTGCCTTTGCGAAATTTTCCGAATTATCGGCGAATACGGAAATATCGTATTCGGTGAAGTTTTCGGGAATATCAAGTTCGCGCGCGGAAATTATGATTTTATAAAGCTCGTTCAACGCCGTAAGCGCTTTTTGCGTTTTTATTTCCGAAATTCCGATATTGATTTCGTCCTCAATAT
>JAEESG010000004.1 GCA_016286245.1 Clostridiales bacterium
GCGGCGCTCACCTCTTTTTCGGCATCAACGTTTATATCGCGCATTTGCGCGTCAAGCAGTTCGGGGGAAAGAGAAACCGACTTTGCGCCCTCGTTTTCAAAATATTCAGCGGTATACGAATTGAAGATATTCAAAAAGCGTCCCGCGTAAAAATCGAGTCCCGATTCTTTTATAAGCGGTATTTCGCCGATATTTTCGGCAACGGCGTACTTCATTCCGACGTTTTTTGCCTTTTTGAGCAATTCCGATGCCTTTTCCGTCTCCCCGTCGAACAGCACGTTCGGCATTCGCACGCCGAGCGGAATTCTCTTTTCCTTTGCGTTTTTTACAACCTCGTCAATTTTTTCGTCTTCAAGCGCGTCGAGCGCAACGCACACGCTTTCGGTCGGGAAACTATCGCAATACGGCGCGTTTTTCAGCGTTTTCAGTGCGCTCTTACATGTTTGCGCGTAATATCTGCACTTTATTTTCTTTTCTTTTTTCGCTGTCGAGACGCTCTTTTTCTCAAGCGCGGTTTCATCGAAGGAATAAGTCCTTTTGTCCGACAGAATTTTGTCCTCGAGCGCGCTTGCGGCGCGTCTTCGCAGTTCGTTTATTTCGGCTTTCGGTGCAAAAACGTCTCCCTTTAATTCCACTCTTACGTTTTCGGCCTCAAAAGGCGTATTTCCGAATTTTACGAGGGATTTTTGCAGTTCCTCTTTTGAAAGCGGTGCGTTTTTTGCCTTTTTGAGTATATTTTCGCCGCATACGTTTACTTTCGTTACCTTTCCCGCTTCGTCCATCAGGGTAAGCGTCATTTCTGGCTTTTCGCCCTCGCAGAAACTTGCGCAAACGTCGATTTTCCGCTTTGTTTTTACGGTTTTTTCGTTTTCCGCGTTTTTCGATTTTTGTTTATCGTCCGCCGTTCGTATTCCGTACATATCCTTATTGTTTTCAAGGTATTTTTTTGTAAAATACGCGTCGGTAAAGCCGCTTCTCGAAAACAGGTTTGCAAGGCGTCCGGTTTCCTCGTTATTTGCGTTTCTGTTCTCACACACGAGATTTTTAAGTATTTTCGTTGTTCCGTAAACGTATTCCGCGGGCTTCATTCTGCCCTCGATTTTAAGGGCGGCAACGCCGAGCTTTATTATCTCTTTTATATGATTTTCCAATGACAAATCCTTTAAGCTCAGTGGGTATCCCTTTTCGTTTCTTGAAAAATCTTTTTCATCCGTTATTATTTCGTAGGGAAGTCTGCACGGCTGTGCGCAAAGTCCTCTGTTTCCGCTTCTTTTTCCGATAACCGAGCTCATAAGGCACATTCCCGAGTGGCACACGCAAAGCGCGCCGTGAACGAAAATTTCCGTCTTGATTCCCGTCTTTACAATATTTTCTATGCTTTCCTTATCGAGCTCCCTTGCGAGCACGATTCGGTCAAAACCCGCATCAACCAGCATTTTTGCGCCCGAAACGCTATGGCAGGCGCACTGCGTGCTTGCGTGAAGCGTAATTTCGGGGATTGCCTTTTTGAGCGTCAGAGCTGCTCCCATGTCCTGCACGATAAAGGCGTGCGCGCCCTCGCAGGCGGCAAAATACGCCATTTCGCACACGTCCTTCATTTCTCTGTCGGAAACGAGGGTATTCAGCGTTATAAGCGGCTTTACGCCGTAAAGACGGCAGAGTTTTATTGCCTCCTTCGCCTCGTCTTTGGTAAAATTCTTTGCGTTTATTCTCGCGTTATGGGAAGAAAGTCCGAAATATACCTCGTCCGCTCCTGCGTCTATTGCCGACGTAAGCGATTCAAACGAGCCCGCGGGGGAAAGCACGAGCGGCCTTTCGTACATATCAAAACTTCCTTTCCGTAAAAAAATATTGCAATTATCCGCATTTACTATTATAATATATTAAAGAGGAATTGTAAACCGCTTTTTTATTAAAGCGGCTCAAAAACGTCGAAAGGAAAGCTGAAAATGAAGATATCTTATTCCGGCAAAAAAAACAGATTTTTCATAACGATGCTCGTTTTGTCGGTATTATTATGCGTTCTCACGACAACCGCGTACAACACCGGAGTTTCCTCATTTGCGGCAAGCGCTTTCGGCATTATCCTCTCGCCCGTAAGGACTCTTGCGGCAAACACGCACGGTTTTATTGAAAGCAAAGCCGCGTATTTCAAAAACGTCGACGATATAATTGCCGAAAACAAGGCGCTCAAGGCGCAGGTTTCTTCCCTGCGGCGCCGTCTTTCCGAAATCGAGCCTTCAAGAGAAGAAAACGAGATGCTTTACCGTTTTCTTGAAATAAAAAAGGAGCGCTCCGACATAAAATACGCAAGTGCGAAAATTATTTCGCGCTCGGTTTCAAACTACACCTCCGATTTTACGATTGACAAGGGCTCTGTACACGGCATTTCAAAGGACATGGCGGTGGTAACGGGCGACAACAGTTTACTCGGAATAATAGTCGAAGTGGGTGCGACGTATTCGCGCGCAAAATACCTCACTTCGTACGATTTAAGCATCGGCGTGAAGAACGAGCGTTCGGGAATACCCGGAATCCTTTCCGGAAATTACGAATTAAGCCTTAAAAGGCTTTGCGAAATATGCGATTTGTCGGAAAACGCCGACTACATCCCGGGAGACATCATAAGAACGTCGGGGCTTGGCGACCTTTACCCCGCAGGCATTTACATAGGCACGGTAAAGGAGCTCTCCGCCGACAAGCTTGCGCACACGATGAGCGCCGTCGTCTCTCCCGACGCAAATTCGTTTGAATCGGATCTTGTCATGGTAATCACCGATTTTGACCGTTCGTTTGAGGCGGAACTGCCCGACGCCGAGGAAGAATAATTTATTTTTACATACAAAAAGCATTCCGCAAAAGTAAGGTACTATTAAGGACAGTTAATGAAAACCGGCTGAGTAAGGAACAAAATCCTTATTTCAGCCGGCCTTTTTTAGTATATCGGAACAGGCAGGGAATTTGTACTGCAAATTCCATAGTGAAATCTTTTGCCCTTCGGCAAAAGGTGAAATCAACGGTTTGCGCCGTTGATGAAATCGAACGCTGATGCGTTCGGTGAAATAAAATCCACCCACTCGCCGTAAAGGCGAATTTCACTGTCCGCAGGGCAATTTCACCGCCGCAGGCGATTTCACCCACCCTGAAAGGGTGGATTTCGCTGCCGACTGTCCTTTGGAACAGTCGGCAAATGCTGAATGCTTTCTTTTTTGCTTTTTTATTCTCCGAGGTACGCTTTTTTTACGTTTTCGTCGTTTATAAGGTCGGACGCCTTTCCTTCAAGCGATATTCTTCCCGCTTCGAGAACGTACGCTCTGTCTGCGATGGACAGCGCCTTTTTTGCGTTCTGTTCAACGAGAAGCACCGTCGTGCCGTCCCTCGAAACCTCGCCTATGATATGGAATATCTCATTTACGAAAATCGGGGAAAGTCCCATGGACGGTTCGTCCATAAGCAGCATTTTCGGGTTTGTCATGAGCGCTCTGCCCATTGCGAGCATCTGCTGTTCTCCGCCCGAAAGAGTACCTGCTATCTGCTTTTTACGCTCGGCAAGCACCGGGAAATGATGGTACACGTACTCGAAGTTTTTCTCAATTTGCTTTTTATCGGTCAGCGTGAAAGCGCCGAGTCTGAGATTATCGTAAACAGACAGCTGCTGGAAAATCCTTCTTCCCTCGGGAACGTGCGACATACCGAGCGACACTATCTTATGCGCCGGAGTCTTTACAAGGTTAATTCCTTCAAATTCGATTTTTCCCGATTTGGGTGTGATAAGTCCCGTTACCGTATGGAGAATTGTCGTCTTTCCCGCGCCGTTTGCGCCGATAAGCGCGATTATTTCGCCTTCGTTTACTTCAAAAGAAACGCCTTTTATCGCATTGATAAATCCGTAATAAACCTGAAGGTTTTCTATTTTCAACATTGCCATTTCATTCCGCCCCCTTAATCTTCATCCTGGCCGAGGTAGGCGGTTATAACGTCGGGATTGTTGAGAACGTCCGACGTCTTGCCCTGCGCGAGTACTTCGCCGAAATTCAGCACCGTAAGCTCCTCGCAGATACCGGCAACAAGTTTCATATCGTGTTCTATGAGCAAAATCGTCATATTCAGCTCGTTCTTTATGAATTTTATCGTCTTCATGAGCTCCGCCGTCTCCTGCGGGTTCATGCCCGCCGCAGGCTCGTCCAGAAGCAGAAGCTTCGGATTTGTCGCAAGAGCTCTTGCGATTTCGAGTTTTCTCTGATTTCCGTAGGAGAGGTTGCATGCAAGCAGGTTTCTTTCCTCCTCGAGTCCGAAAATCCTGAGCAGTTCCTTTGCCCTGTCTCTCATCCTGTTTTCGCTGTCGAAATGGCGCGGAAGTCTGAACATGCTCTCAAACGGCGTGCACTTATATTCGGCGCTGTTATGCAGTCCGACGAGCACGTTTCTTATTACCGACATATTATTGAAAAGCCTTATATTCTGGAACGTTCTCGCAATTCCCTTACGGTTTATTATTTCCTGTCTCTGTCCCGTAAGGTCCTCGCCGTCGAGATAAAATCTTCCCGTAAGAGGCGTATACACGCCTGTAAGAATATTGAACACAGTCGTTTTTCCCGCGCCGTTCGGGCCTATAAGTCCGTAAAGCTGATTTTTGCGTATTTCAATATTTACGTCATGCGCGGCCTTAAGTCCGCCGAACGATATGCCGAGGTTCTCGGTTTTAAGCATTATATTGTTATCTGACATATATCTTATTTCCTTTCAAAACCTAACCGTACAATTCCCGGACTTTTCAGTCGTTTTTCTTATCGGCGTTTTCCTGCTCGCCGGAGATTTCGGGGTTTATATCGGTTGAAAGAATCGCGTCCATATCGATTTTCGTGGGTATTCTGTCCCATGAGCCCTCGTCCTCCTTGACGGCGGCGGGGTCAAACGGCTTCTTTTTCTTGAAAAGCTTCTTTATCTTTTCCGAAAGCGCCGAAATACCGTATTTTTCCTTGAACGGTCTGAGCGCGGGCGCGTTGCCGAATATTATTATGAATATCAGCACGAGCGCGTAAATTAAATATCTGAGCGCCGCAAGGTCGCCCGAAAGTCTGCTCTGCAGGAAGAAGTTGACGCAGGAAATGAGGGTTGCCGCTATTATCGAGCCTGTGATATTTCCCATTCCGCCGAGCACTACCATTACGAGTATTTCTATCGAATAATTATATGAGAAGAATGTATACGAAACGGGAGTCGTATAATGAGCGTAAATTACTCCCGCAACGCCCGCAAAAAATGCGGCGACGATAAACGCAAGCAGTTTATAGAACGTTACGTTTATACCCATGGCTTTTGCGGCGATTTCGTTATCTCTTATCGCCGTTATAGCGCGTCCGTGCTTGCTTCTTATGAGATTCTGCGTTACGAAAAGCATAATCAGCGCGATTACGAAGGTTATTATATACAACGACATATTATTTCTCGTGTCGTACTGTATGGGTCCGGTCGAAAGTCCCATCGCTCCGCCGAACGCCTTCTGGTTTTTGAATATGTTTCTTACGATTTCTCCGAAGGCAAGCGTTACTATTGCGAGATAGTCGCCTTTAAGTCTTAGCGACGGAAGGCCTATTACAAATCCGAAAACCGACGCAATGACGCCGCCGATTATCATTGTGATAAGCAAAACCAGAAATTTCGAGCCTATATAGTTTGACAGCGCGTTTGCGCAAAATCCGCCGATATACGCGCCTATACACATAAATCCCGCGTGTCCGAGGCTAAGTTCTCCCAAAAAGCCTACGACGAGGTTCAGCGACACCGCAAGGATTATTGAAAATCCTATCTGGGTTAAAAGGCGGGCAAACGACATTTTAAGACCGCCAGTGAACATCATTACCATTCCGACAAGCAAAAGAACAAGTACAAGGCAATAATTTATGAGATATTTCAGTTTGAATTCGTTTTTCACGTTTGAAGTAATTTTTCCCATTGCTTATACCTTCTCTTTCGTCGTCCTGCCTAAGAATCCCGTGGGTTTTACAAGCAGTATCAGTATGAGAAGCGAAAATTCTATCGCCGTGGTATAAGGGGATATTACTTCTATACTGAGGCAGATTTTTTCTATTACTCCGAGCACCATTCCGCCGAGCATTGCTCCGGGTATCGAGCCTATTCCGCCTATTACGGCGGCGGTAAACGCCTTTATACCCGGCATTGCGCCGAGCGTGGGTTCCGCGTTCGGTATCTGCAAAAGATAGAACATACTTGCAAAAGACGCAAGTGCGGAGCCTATGGCGAAGGTTATCGTTATTATTTTATTTACGTTTATTCCCATCAGTTTTGCGGCGCCCTTATCTTCGCTTACGGCAAGCATCGCGCTTCCCGTTCTCGTAATATTGATGAAAAGCGTAAGGGCAACCATTATAAGTATTCCCGCGATGAGCGTTACAACCGCGCCCGTGGTAATGCCGAACTGATTCAAAAACTCGATTTTCGGCAGTTTCCATCCGCTTACGGGTTTAGGCTGCGAGCCGAACACTATCTGTGCGACGCTCTGCAAAAAATAGCTTACGCCTATTGCGGTTATCAGCACCGCAAGAGGAGACGCTCCTCTGAGCGGCTTATATGCAAATTTTTCGACGAACACACCGAGCAACGTGCATACAATTATTGAGCTTATAAGCGCAATTACGGGATTCGGATTTGCAAACGACATGGCGACGTATATCGCATACGCGCCCACCATTATGATATCTCCGTGCGCAAAATTAAGCATTTTCGCTATTCCGTATACCATTGTATATCCCAGCGCTATAAGGGCGTATATACTGCCTAAGCTGAGACCGTCTATAAGTGTGATCATCTTTTGTTTTCTCCTGTCTTTTTGGGTTTTTGATTTGTTCCCAAAATACGCAATTTTGGTTGGACGCAGTTTTATCCCTGCGCCCAACCATTGCTTTTTTTAAAAAGTATGATTATTTCTCGATCGTAACGATCTGAGGAACCTTCGTGCATGCACCGGATGCATCCCATGTCATTTCGCCGGTTGCACCGTTGTACTTGAAGCTCGAGCTTGTAATCGCTGCGATTACCTTGTCTGCAAGCGTCGACGGATCGATTTTAACGTCGTTTACGCCTGCTGCCTTCATTGCTTCGAATATAACCTTTACTGCGTCGTAGCCGTCAGCTGCGAACTGGTCGGGTGTTTCGCCGTATTTTTCCTTGAACGCCTTAACAAACGATGCCGTAGCGGCAGCGTCGCTGTTAACGTCGAAAGGAGTTATGTACTTAATCGTGTTGGTAACCGTGTCGTCGATCTGACCTGCAACGCCGTCAAGACCGTCGCATCCGAAGATGAGCGCGTCGCTTCCCTTTGCAACGGCAGCTTTTGCTATAAGGCCTGCTTCCGTGTAGTAAATCGGAAGGAAGATAACGTCGCAGTCTTTGAGAGCTTCAACCTGAGTCGAGAAGTCCTTCTTGTTTTCAGCGTCGAACGTCTGAACCTTGAAGGATGCGCCGAGGTTATCCATTTCAGCCTTGAATGCGTCGAATATACCCGACGAATAAGGATCGCTCGTATCGTATATAACGCCTACGTTTTCGTACTTATCAACGAATTCCTGTGCTGCGAGAACGCCCTGGTCAGGGTCGCCGAAGCATACTCTGAATGCGTTTGCGTTTTCAATTACGTTTGCCGCGGAAGCGGAAGGCGTAATGAAGAATACGTTGTCGTTCTTGGATTTTTCAGCGAACGATGCGCATGCGCCCGACGTTACCGAGCCGAGAGAAATCTGCATGCCTGCTTCGTAAAGCATATCGTAGCCGGAAGCTGCGTCTGCGGGTTCGGCTTTGTCGTCTTTCATGTCGAACTTGAAATTAACGCCGTTAAGTCCGCCTGCCGCATTGATTTCTTCAATTGCAAGTGTTGCGCCCTTCTGTACGGAAATGCCGTAGCTGGAAGCTCCGCCCGTAAGAGGACCCGTTGCGCCGATAAAATATTCGGTGTTGTTTGCCGTGTAGGAATTACCCTGTTCTTTTCCGCATGATGCAAAGCAGCAAGCTACCATTGCCAATGCGAGAACTACCGCAAAAATTTTTTTCATTGTTTTTTTCCCCCAAAATTTTAATAAATTTTCAGTTTTTTCTGAAATATTATGTTAATAATATTACACAATTTTTAGTGATTTGTCAAGCGTTTATTTAATATTTCTACAATATTAATGATAAAATTTTAATTTGTCTGTAAATTTTATTCACATTTTTCGTGATTTATGCCATTTTTTATAAATCACACCTTGAATATTATGTCCTTATACGCGGGCACCGGCCACATTTCCGACGGCATGATCTCTTCTGCGGAGTCGATATACGTTCTCATCGATTCCATGAGCGAAAGCACGTTATTCTTGAAATATTCCGCCTTTTCCTTCGGCGTATTTCCGGGAAGTGCCGAAAGTGCGAGCGAAAGCTTCTCCGAGTCGGCGTACAGCTTTTTGAGCATCGTATTGAGCTTCTTGAAAATCTCGGTTTCGAACTTTACGTCAGCTTTTTCGAACGCCGCCTTCTTTTCGGAGACGGTTTTTGCGAGAATTGCCGTATATTTGCTTATCGCGGGCAAAATCAGCGTTTTCGTCATATCGTTGAGCGTTCTTGCTTCGATATTTACCGTTTTTGAATAGGTTTCGAGAAGTATATCCGCTCTCGAGAACATCTCTTTTCTCGTGAAAACTTTATGCGACGTGAAGAGTTTTACGTTCTTTTCGTCGGTAAAGTGCGGAATAGCGTCTACCGCTGTCTTATAGCAGAGCAGACCTCTCTTTTTCGCCTCTTCCTTCCATGCGTCCGAGTATCCGTCGCCGTTGAATATGATTCTCTTATGCTCTTTTATCGTTTTTCTTATGAGAGCGTTGAGTTCCTTTGTGAAATCCTTCGCTTTTTCAAGCTCGTTTGCAAACTGACTCAGTTCTTCCGCAACTATCGTGTTAAGAACGACGTTTGCGTCGGAAATCGACTGGCTGGAGCCTATCATTCTGAGTTCAAACTTGTTTCCGGTGAACGCAAACGGAGACGTTCTGTTCCTGTCGGTCGTATCCTTCGGGAAATTCGGCAGCACGTGGACGCCTATTTCCATATTTTTCTTTGCGTTTCTCTTATAAACCGTTCCCGCCTCAATGGAATCCATTATCGCGGTAAGCTCGTCGCCCAGAAACATCGAAACAACCGCCGGAGGCGCTTCGTTTGCGCCGAGTCTTCTGTCGTTTCCCGCGCTTGCGACCGATATTCTTATGAGGTCCTGATATTCGTCAACCGCTTTTATCACTGCAACCATAAACAGCAGAAACTGTGCGTTTTCGTCGGGCGTGGTGCCGGGATCGAGCAGATTTTGTCCCTTATCGGTGGAAATCGACCAGTTATTGTGCTTTCCACTTCCGTTGAGCCCCGCAAACGGCTTTTCGTTGAGCAGGCACACGAGTCCGTGTCTTTCGGCGACCTTCTTCATAACCTCCATGGTGAGCTGATTATGGTCGCAGGAAATATTCGCCGTCGTATACACGGGCGCAAGCTCGTGCTGCGCGGGCGCCGCCTCGTTATGCTTTGTTTTTGCGAGCACGCCGAGCTTCCACAGTTCGGTATCGAGGTCCTTCATATATTCGGCAACCCTCGTCTTTATGGTGCCGAAATAGTGGTCGTCCATTTCCTGACCCTTGGGCGGTTTTGCGCCGAAGAGCGTTCTTCCCGTGAATATAAGGTCTTCTCTCTGTTCGTAATATTTTTTATCTATAAGGAAATATTCCTGTTCCGCTCCGACGGTCGTAATAACTCTCTTTACGGAAGTGTTTCCGAAGAGCTTCATTATTCTGAGCGCCTGCGCGCTCAAATCCTCCATCGAGCGCAGAAGCGGCGTTTTTTTATCAAGCACCTCTCCGCCGTACGAGCAGAAAACAGTCGGTATGTAAAGCGAGTCGTCCTTTATAAACGCATAAGACGTCGGGTCCCACGACGTATATCCGCGCGCTTCAAACGTGGATCTCAGTCCTCCCGAAGGAAACGACGACGCGTCGGGCTCGCCCTTTATGAGCTCTTTTCCCGAAAAATCCATAATAACTTTGCCGTCGGCTGTGGGAGAGATAAAACTGTCGTGTTTTTCGGCGGTAATGCCGGTAAGCGGCTGGAACCAATGTGTATAGTGCGTTGCGCCTTTTTCGACAGCCCAGTCCTTCATGGCGCTTGCTATGACGTTGGCAAGATTAATATCGAGATCGTTTCCTCTGTCGATCGTTCTGCGCAGCGATTTATACACGTCCTTGGGAAGTCTTTCTCTCATTACCTCATCATTGAAAACGAGACTTGAAAATATTTCCGGTACGTTCGTCATTATGGGGTACTTCCTTTCTTTTAATTATGTAAACCTGCTTTTGTGCTTAAAACACACGAGAAATTCGGAAAATATGCTTTTCGGCGCCAGTCATTTCTGAGCGCAATCTTTTAATTATGATACCGCAGAAACGGCAATTTGTCAAGTATTATTTGGCTGTGCGTGCTTTTCGTCTCTCTGCATTTTACGTTTTTTATGCATTAATTTTATGAAATTTGCGTATATTACCGCAACGATCACTATCGAGACGTAGCCGAAAGCCGAAAAGACGGTTGCCACGAGATTTGAAAAGCCGAAACAGCTTATGACAAACGCTATGAAGCTGAAAGAGAAGGCGGAAAGTGCGTTATGTTTCTTTATAAGCGAAAAATGGTCGGAAAAATACACCAGCACAGGCACAAGGCATGAAAGCGACGCGCCGCTCATCGCGATAAAGAGCAGCGACGCGTAAACGTACATGAAAGGCACGGATATTCTCTGCGCCGCTTCGAGCATGGGAAGCTCGGCGCTCATGGACGCGGGATTTACCGCCATGCAGTAAAACACGCACAGCGCGATAATTAAAAGCACGACGCATCCTATAACTATTCCCCACACGGTATGGGAGTCTTTTTTTGCCATTTTGCTTACCGGGCACAGCACGCCTATCCCACAGAACAAATTATATGATGAAAACAGAAACGCTCCGAGCACCCAGCTTGAAAACAGCGCATTTTTGCTTTCATTCGACACAAAAACGACGTCGGACGGCGCGTAAAAAAAGGCGTTCAGTACCGCCGTTGCAACCGTCATCACCGCAAGCAGCGGCACGATATACGAAAACACCTTGACAAGCCCGTCGATTCCCTTTATTGCGATACATGCGATAACCGCGCAGAAAATGAAGCTACCCCCGATATACGAGCGGCCTATTCCCGACAGCTTTTCAAAAAGCGCGCCGGCGCCCGCCGCCATGACGATATACGTGCCGAAATACATTACCATTTCAACCGCCGCAACCGTTCTGCCGAAAATCGCGTTTCCGCCCGCTATTACCGTATCTATCTTATCGTTTTGCGTTTCGCGCACGTATTTTGCCATCACTATGCCCGTAACTCCGAGGAACGTTATTGCAAGCATTATGCCGTATATCCCGTTAATCCCGAAGCGTGCGAAAAACTGATAAAGTTCTTGCCCCGATATATATCCCGCGCCGAGAAAACTTCCTATAAACGAAAAACAGTATGCCGCAAGAGATATCTTCTTCATAGTTTCCTCCGAAAATCATTAATTCATTATATCAAATCCGATAATTTTAGTCAACAATTATTTGTATTTAATATATTTTGCAAAACGGCGCATACTATTCACGGAGTTTTCTCCGAAAAAAATATTGAAAGGTATGATTTTATGGCAAGAATTTCATGCGACGTCGCTCACTGCGAATACAACTGCGGCGGCGGATGCAGACTTTCCGTTATCAGCGTTGAGGGCTCCGACGCCTACGCTTCCGACGAGACGCTCTGCGACAGCTACACCGACAACAGCGAAAGCGGCTGCGTAAACTGTATTCCCGAGGACTGCGCCTGCCAGAACAGCGACATAGAATGCGACGCGGAGGAGTGCAAATACAACGAGGATTTCCGATGCTGCGCCGACAGAATATCGATAGGTGAAAACGACGCCTGCACCTGCACCGAAACGTGCTGCAGAACGTTTAATCTGAGATAAATTTTTCTTTTGGGATATGCTTTTGCATATCCCAAAAGATTTTTCAATTAATTTGAAAAAACACTTGACAAAACAGCCCTTATATGATATTATAATAAAGCTGTTCTATATGCCCCTGTAGCTCAGTAGGTAGAGCACATGACTTTTAATCATGGTGTCCGGAGTTCGACTCTCCGCAGGAGCACCAAACCGGCTGTGCCGGATTATTTTCGCATGCCGAACGTGTTTCGGCATGTTTTTTTGTTATCACGCGCCCTTTTGCGCACATTTCCATTATTTTCTTGACAACGCACTGTTTTTAGAGTATTATTTTATTATAAATGATATGCAACGGAGGTGCAGCCGTGAACATTACGTCAATACAGAATCTTCTCGAAACGGAAAGTCTCGGAAGGAATTTTGCGCTTCTCAATTCGGTCGATTCAACGAACAATTACATAAAAGACAGATGGCAGTATCTGAAACACGGTTTCTGCGCCGTTTCGGAAATGCAGCTCTCGGGCAGGGGAAGATCGGGAAAATCCTTTTATTCTCCCGCAAAAACGGGGCTTTACATGAGTTTTCTGCTCAAAGGCAGAAAATACGCGTCCGACCCGCTCATCACGGTAAAAATCAGCTACGCGCTGTGCAGGGCGGCAGACAAGCTCACCGGCACCACGCTTTGCGGCATAAAGTGGGTAAACGACATATACGTTTCAAATAAGAAAATCGCGGGAATTCTGTGCGAAAAGGTAAAAAGCGACACGGAAGAAGCGGTAATCGTCGGTATAGGCGTTAATTTTTCGCTTGACAAGGGAGCTCTTCCGTCCGACATCAAAAACACGGCGGGAAGCCTTCGCGACATCACAAAGAAAAAACTGCGCAGATCGGACCTGTGCGCATATATTCTGAACGAGACGGAAAAACTGCTTTCTCTGAATTTAAGCGATAAAAGCTTCATTTCGGAATACAGAAGCCGTTCGGTCGTTCTCGGAAAGGAAATTACCGTGCTGAAAGGCGGCGAAAAGCGCAGGGCCGCCGCCGTCGACATTGATAAAACGGGCGCGCTTGCGGTAAGATACGAGGACGGCTCCACCGAAAAGCTGTCGTCGGGCGAAATAAGCATTATAGTCTGAATTCAATTTAACAAAAAACGCGGATTTTAACAAAATCCGCGCGTTATTGGGGCGTCGCCAAGCGGTAAGGCACCGGACTTTGACTCCGGCATTCGCTGGTTCGAATCCAGCCGTCCCAGCCATGCAAAATGCACTGCGAAAGCAGTGCCTTTTGCAATGAAGACGCCCGCAAGCGGGCTAATGAAGGAATGAAGACGCTTCGCTAATGAAGGAATTAAAACGAGGAAACGGGAAAAACGGGCGTCTTTACTTCATCAGCTGCGAAGCAGCGACTTCATTTTGCTTCATAAGGGCGGTACGCCCGACTTCATTATTTCTCTAAATAATAAAATAAAAACCCTGCCTTTACGGCAGGTTTTTTCAACGAAATCCGTCTTTAAGGACGGGAGAAATCGCATTCGCGGTGAAAACGCTTACGCGATGAAATCCGCACTTCGTGCGGGTTAAAAGGACGGATTTTATTTCACCGGGCGTGAAACGCCCGATTTCACCAAAGACGCAAGTCTTTGATTTCACCTGAGGACAAAGGCCGAAGATTTAACTATAAAGCAACCCTGCCTTTCGGCAGGGTTTTTATTATTCGTCGAAATTATAAAAGTCTGTATCTACGCCCGCCGTTTCCATGGCTTTTTTCAGCTCTCGGGGGCTCATAAGTTCAAGGTCGGCGCTTTTATAGCCGGCTTTGCTCAAAAGTTTCACGTCGTCGGCATTTACAAGGTTTGAGCCGATAAACGTATCGACAAACGGCTTCATTTCCGTTTCGACAGTCGTGATTGTGAGTTCGTCTAAAATTGAATCTTCGTCGCCCAAGTATATTCCTTCCGTAATGTAAAAATCCTCATCATCTTCAAACGCGCCGGACGCTCTGAGCATGTGTATGAGCATCATCTTTTCTTCAAAATCCGGATCGTCGGGGTCCGGAAAAAATCCGTGCGGTTTTGCTCCGGATTTGCCTTTTTGGGTGCGGCGGATTTTATTATCGGCATTCGTATCAAAAAAGCCGCCGATATTTTCAAACAATCTGCCGAAAAAGCCTTTTCCCATACTGATTCCTCACTCTTCAACGTTTTTTCGCTTACGTTACGTATTTTCAAGGATACCGAAAGCGAACGCAACGGTACGTTACAGTTAAAATGATATATCAAACGGCTCAAATTGTCAAGGAAGGAAAGAAAAAACCAAATACTTATTAAACCGACCGGAGAAACAAACCCGGCGTACTGAAAACATACATCAGTACGCCGGTTTTTTAAATTAGTTTCTCAATCATCCAATGGTTCAAAAACCTCGTTCAAAGCATCATTCACTTTGTCTTCCGTGTCCTTTTTTTCTTTTAAGTCATTAAGGATTGCCTGTTCATATTCCGTAAACTCGTCAAAAGAATCAATATATACTATACCTTTGAATTCCTCGCCGACAAGCTCGCCGATTCTGTAATTGTTTTCTTTTTTTCTTATCGAATACTCCAAATCATGTTCAGTTACCAATTCTTCGGGAAAATCAGTTATGAGAACCTTACACAGATTACTCTTTGCGTATACAACGGCATACCCGTCCGCAGAATAGAAATATAAATCATGACCGTCAAATTTATGATTATATTCATAAGTTAGAATTACAGGTAACGAATCGGGATTTTCCGCCATCAGCAATTCGTCAACACCGGCACGATGCATCATTAAAAACTTTCCGTCCCCGACACGCCCGCGATAATCTCTGCCATAGTGATTGCCGTATTTTTCCTCGTTCAATGTATATGATTCGTCGTCAAACGAAAAAGCTGCCAAAACCAGAAAACACGTTATCAGAATCCACAACCACAAATACCTTTTCATGATTTCCTCCGTATTTTTAACGTTTACCTTATGTTTCTTAAAGGATATATAAACGTTTCGCGAACGCAACGATATATTGCAATTAAAATGATATATCAAACGGCGCAAATTGTCAAGGAAGAAAATAAAAACCTGCCTTTCGGCAGGGTTGTTATTTCAAATACGGATTTTCAATTTTCCCCGGCGGATTCGGTCTCGGCGGGCTCGGCAGATTCATCAACTTCATCAACAACCGCCGCTTCTCTTACTATGCAGTGATAAGTCTGATTTTCTATTCTTATCTGAACTTCAACGGGCGTATCCGTTTCGTCGGCAATAAATTTCGGCATTTCTGCAAAATAATAAATCTTTTCATTTGTTAATGGATCTATACTTTTCCAAGCTAAACTTTCAAAGCCGTCATCCAATATTCTCGAAAAACTTCCATATTTGTACTTATCATCATATATTGCTTTTACCATTGCTGCTTCATCGGGGCTTAAAGAAATAGTGGAAATGTTTTTGCAGTTCAAAATACAATATAAATAAGTTTTATCCGAATCATCTACTTGATAGTATGATGTTCCAAAGCTAAAAAGGCCCTCTTTTTTCGGTGAATCGACTCTTTGAGAAAATTCAATATGCTCTATTGTTATTTCCCAGTCTTTCCCGGTAATCGTATCTCCGACGTTGACAACGTTTTCCAAAACACCCTCTCCCTCTGTTACCGAAGGGGTTGTCATGTTGTTTCTTTTTACGGTTTGCGTTGTTGTTGTGGTGGTGGTAGGAAAGCATCCTGTAAAGGCCAAACTGCAAATTGCAATTAATAATAAAATAATAATAGTTTTTCTGCCGCATTTAGGGCATTTTTTGTTAATAGCCATAATAAAAACCTCTCTTTTGACAAATTTTTTAAAATTATAATCTTATTTTATACTACTTTATCCGATTTGTCAATATTTTGTCGTAATTTAGGCTATAATTATTTTGCGAGGTGATTTTATGAGACCGCTTAAAGAAAAAATAAGCATTACCGTTGACGGCGACATTTTGCAAAAAATCAAGGAAAAAGCCGAAAATGACGACCGCTCGCTTTCACAATATATAAATCTTATATTAAAAGAGCACCTGAAAGAAAAAAAGTAACCGCCGAACAGTTTTTACTGTCGGCGGATTTTTTATTTTCTCAAAGCAATATACAAATAAGTCCGTTTGAGCCCTCGTTTATGATTTTCTGCAAGGTGCTTGTGAGTTTCATTCTCGCGTCATACGGCATATGCGCAAGTTTAGCGTTAAGGCCTTCGTTTACGAGTTCATGGAGCGATTTTCCGAAAATATTCGATTCCCATATACTTGCGGGGTTTTCCTCAAATTCTTTAAGCAGGAATTTTACTATATCCTCCGACTGTTTTTCGCTTCCGACTATCGGGCTTACTTCGGTTTGTATATCCGCCCTTATCATATGTATCGACGGCGCGGACGCGCGCAGTTTTACTCCGTAGCCGCCCGGCTGTTTTACGATTTCCGGCTCCTCGAGCTTCAAATCCTCCACCGACGGCGTTACGATTCCGTATCCCGTCTCGTTTACCTGTTTCATTGCCGACGAGAACTTATCGTATTCCTTTTTCATTTCCGCAAGCTCGCTCATTACGTAAAGAAGCGACTCTTCGCCGTCAATTTCAAATCCCGTCTTATCCGAAAGTATCTTATAGAACGATTCATCCGGCACGTCGATTTTAAGCGTCGCCTTTCCGCACGACAAATCTATTTCCTCAAGCTCGACGGACGCGTTATACTCGTCTTCAGTGAGGTCGTCGAAATTTTTCTTCACTTCGCCGACTTTACTTATATTTTCCGCCCTCTTCAATATATCATCGAATATCTTCTTTTTGAGCGGGTGCTCGTCTTCTAGCGAATTCATCCATTCGGGAAGTGCAAATCTGAGTTCCTTTACGGGAAATTCCAGAAGCACGAGTTCAAGTATATTCTTTATATCCTTTTCGTCGAGTTCAACGCAGCTTACGAGTGCGACGGGGACGTCGAATTTCTCCTCAAGTTCAAGTGCCGCGTCTATCGCGCTTTTTTCGTTGGGAAGTGCGGAATTGAGCACTATTACGAACGGTTTATTCTGCGCTTTGAGTTCGTTTATGGCCCTCGTTTCCGCCTCGATATAGTTTTCCCTCGGTATTTCGCCTATACTGCCGTCGGTTGTAACGAGTATTCCTATTGTGGAGTGTTCGTTTATGACCTTTTTTGTGCCTATTTCCGCCGCTTTTTCGAACGGCACCGGCTCGTCTGACCACGGAGTCATGACCATTCGCGGTTTATCGTCCTCTATATGCCCCATGGCGCCGGGCACCATATATCCGACGCAGTCTATCATCTTTACCTTGAAGGTTGCGTTATCTGCCAGATGAAGCTCAACCGCGTCGTTCGGAATGAATTTCGGTTCCGTCGTCATTACCGTCTTTCCGGCGGCGCTCTGCGGAAGTTCGTCTCTTGCCCTGTCTCTGTTGTTTTCATCTGTAATATTCGGAAGCACGAGTGTATCCATAAACTTCTTTATAAACGTTGATTTTCCCGTCCTTACGGGCCCTACGACGCCTATATAAATATCTCCGCCCGTTCTTTCGGCAATATCTTGATACAGCTTTGTATGAGTCATAAAATATCCTCCCGGTCCTTATTATGAATCGTTTCTTTGTATCAATATATTTTGCCCTCTCCCGATTTATTCCTTTTTTGCGCAAAAAAAGACACGGATTTTTTCCGTGTCTTTTTTATCTTTATTTTATTACTTTACGAGCTCGATTATCGCCATTTCGGCGCCGTCTCCGCGTCTCGGGCCTATTTTGAGCACTCTCGTATAGCCGCCGTTTCTGTCAGCATATGACGGTGCTATTTCATTGAAGAGTTTTACTACGACTCCTTCTTTTGTTATAAACGAAAGGGCCTGTCTCTTTGCCGCAAGCGTGTTCTTTTTGCCTAAAGTAATCATTTTATCGGTAAGCGAGCGCACTTCCTTTGCTCTGTACACCGTCGTTTCGAGTCTGCCGTTTTCAAGCAGGTACGTAACAAGGCCTCTGAGCATCGACATTCTTATGTCGGTAGGACGTCCGAGCTTTCTTGTTCCTGGCATTTTTACTCCTCCTTTTTGAGTAGATTACACCGATTTTGCATTATCGGTAAAACAGTATTGGTTCAGTCTTCATCCTTTTTAAGCGCAAGTCCGAGCGAATGAAGCTTCTGGATTACTTCCTCCATCGACTTCTTTCCGAGGTTTCTTACCTTTCCGAGCTCTTCCTCCGTCTTATTTACAAGGTCTTCGACTGTATCTATGCCGGCGCGCTTCAAGCAGTTGAATGAACGCACTGACATGTCAAGCTCCTCAATAGTCATCTCCAACACTTTTTCTTTTACCGTCTCGTGTCTGTCAATCAATATTTCGGTTTTCTTTGCGTCATCTGACAAGTCTATGAACAGACTGAGATGCTCATTGAGAATCTTGGCAGCTAAAGATATAGCTTCTTTTGCCGAAATTGTTCCGTCCGTAAGAACTTCAAGCGTGAGTTTATCGTAGTCGGTCATGTTTCCCACACGCGTATTTTCTACCGTGTAATTTACCTTATATACCGGCGTATATATGGAATCCACGCAGATCAGCCCTATCGGCGGGTTCTGAAGCAGCGTCTTATTCTTTTCGCCCGATACGTAGCCTCTTCCGTGTCCGAAGGTGAGCTCCATTTTAAGAGATCCGCCTTTTTCCACGTACGCTATATGCTGGTCCTTATTCAATATTTCAATATCGCCGTCGCATTTGATGTCTCCCGCCGTTACTTCGCCCTCTTCGGTCGCTTCAAGATATACCGTTTTGGGTGCGTCGGTGTGAAGTTTCGCCGTAATGCCCTTGATATTGAGTATTATCTCGGGAACGTCTTCTTTTACATTGGGGATTATTGAGATTTCGTGCAACACTCCGTCTATCTTTACGCTTGTCGCCGCTACGCCCGGAAGTGAGCTGAGCAATACTCTGCGAAGTGAATTTCCGAGTGTTGTGCCATATCCTCTTTCCAACGGTTCGATGACGAATTTGCCGTATGAGCCGTCAGATTTTAATTCTACTGTTGTTATATTTGGTCTTTCTATTTCTATCATTGCCTGAAACCTCCCCTTTTTTATAACTTTTTTCCTTTTCGTTCAAAAGGTTACGAATTCTTTGAGTACAACTCAACGATGAAGTGTTCTTCAAACGGGAAGTCGATATCCTCTCTTGTCGGAAGCTTTGTTACCGTTGCGGTTACGTTCTGCTTATCGACATCAATCCATGCGGGGAACGTGCGGTTATCGAGGTTCTCAACAAGCGACTTTATCTTTTCGGATTTCTTGCTGGATTCCTTTACCGATATTACGTCTCCGGCTTTTACTATTATCGAAGGTATATCTGCCTTTTTGCCATTGATGAGGAAATGTCCGTGAGTTACAAGCTGTCTTGCGTCTCTTCTGCTTTCTCCCATACCCATTCTGAATACTACGTTGTCAAATCTGCGTTCTATAAGCGTCAGAAGATTTTCGCCCGTCATTCCTTCTTTTGCGTCTGCTATCTTGAAGTAATTTCTGAACTGTCTTTCGGATATTCCGTAGTATCTCTTTGCCTTCTGCGATTCACGCAGCTGACGTGCATATTCGCTGTTCTTCTTACGTGCCGCGCCGTGCTGTCCGGGTGCTCCCGTACGTCTGTTTATAGCGCACTTCTCCGTATAGCAGCGTTCGCCCTTTGCAAACAGTTTTACGCCTTCTCTGCGGCACAGTCTGCATGCAGGACCTGTATATTTTGCCATGAGTTTTTCTCCTCCTTGTTTTTTTCTTTCGGATTATACGCGTCTTCTCTTGGGAGGACGGCATCCGTTATGCGGAATAGGTGTTACGTCTTTTATCGATACGATTTCAAGACCTGCTGTCTGAAGCGCTCTGATCGCGGATTCTCTTCCCTGACCGGGACCCTTTACGAATACTTCGACAGTTTTAAGTCCGTGTTCCATTGCCGCTTTTGCTGCCGTTTCGGCTGCCGTCTGTGCGGCGTACGGCGTAGATTTTCTCGAGCCTCTGAAGCCCATTTCTCCGGCTGAAGCCCACGAAATCGTATTTCCGTTGGTATCGCTTATCGTTACTATCGTATTATTGAAAGATGAACGGATATGCGCCGAGCCCTTTTCTATATTCTTACGTTCACGGCGTTTTCTCGTTGTCGTCTTTTTTGCTGCAACCTTTGCCATATTTTAGTTTTCCACTCCTTCCTTTGCGGTCGTGATACGTTCACTCCGCAACAAAGTCAATTATTTCTTCTTATTTGCTATTGTCTTTGCGGGACCTTTACGCGTTCTCGCGTTTGTCTTCGATCTCTGTCCTCTTACGGGAAGTCCTTTACGATGTCTGGTTCCTCTGTAAGAATCGATTTCAACAAGACGCTTTATGTTCATTGCTACTTCTCTTCTGAGGTCGCCTTCTACCATATATTCATGTTCGATGGCTTCACGGAGTTTTGCAACGTCTTCTTCCGTCAGATCCTTTACTCTTGTATCGGGGTTTACACCCGTTTTAGCAAGTATTTTATTAGAACTTGTACGGCCTATTCCGAATATATAAGTGAGTCCGATTTCAACTCTCTTTTCTCTCGGAAGGTCTACACCTGCGATACGTGCCATTCTTTTTTTACACCTCGTTTTCTCGTCTTTCGACGTTTTTGCCTTTTATCAGCCCTGTCTCTGCTTATGCTTCGGATTCTCGCAGATAACCATTACGACTCCGTGTCTCTTGATTATCTTGCATTTTTCGCATATTTTCTTTACCGAAGGTTTAACTTTCATCTTAAAATCCTCCTGTTTAGAGCTTTTCGCATGCGCTTATTTTGCTCTCCATGTAATTCTTCCTTTTGTAAGGTCATAACTCGAAACTTCGACCGTTACCTTATCGCCCGGAAGAATTTTTATAAAATTCATTCTGAGTTTTCCCGATATATGCGCCGTTACGACGTGTTCGTTCGGGAGCTTTACCAAGAAGGTCGCGTTCGGAAGCGCTTCCGTTACGACTCCTTCAAATTCAATTACATCGTCTTTCGACAAGTTCATCCCTCCGTCTTCATGTATTTTTCGAGCAACTGAATTATTTGTCCGTCATCTACGTTGTTTACTGTCTCTTTTCCTATTATTTCAAGGTGAAAAACGCTTTTTTTCTTTGCGTTTTCGACTTTTCTGTCCGTTCCGTTTGCGATTTTTGCGAAAACCTTTCCTTTTCCGTCGGTTTGCGTGTCAATCACTGCGTAAACTCTGCCGCGGCTTCTGCCGCTGCGCGAACGCACGACGCTTCCCGGACATATTTCGGCATACGTATTATTTACGGGCCTTTTCAATTTCCTTTTTTTATCAAAACTCATACGGCAGTCAGAATTTCGGCTCCGTTTGCCGTTATCAAAACAGAATTTTCATAATGCGCCGACAATTTTCCGTCCGCGGTTACCACGGTCCAGTCGTTATCGAGCACGTAAACGGCGTCTTTTCCGTAATTGACCATAGGTTCTACCGCAATCGTCATTCCCTCGTACAGTCTCGTGCCGCGTCCGGCCTTTCCGTAGTTCGGAACTTCGGGGTCTTCGTGGAGTTCTGCACCCACTCCGTGTCCGACAAATTCCTTTACCACCGTAAAGCCCGCGTCTTCAACGTGTTTCTGTATCGCGTATGAAATATCACCGAGTCTGTTTTCGGGCGCTGCGTATTTTATGCCTTCAAAAAAGCTCTCTCTGGTTATTCTTTCCAGACGCTTTGCCTCGTCTGACACGTTTCCGCAGAAAAACGTCCTTGCGGCGTCGCCGTGATAGCCTTTATATCTTGCTCCTACGTCAACTTTCACTATATCTCCGTCAAGAAGTATTCTCTTTCCGGGGATTCCGTGAATTACCTCGTCGTTTACGCTTATGCACGCGCTTGCAGGAAAACCGTTATAGTGCAGAAACGACGGAATCGCGTCGTGAGCCGTGATAACCTTATGAATCTCTGCGTCTATATGCTGCAGCGACACTCCCGGTTTTACGAGTTCCTTTGCGGTTTCCAGCGCCAGCGCCGTTATTTTTCCCGCCTCGCGCATAAGTTCTATTTCTTTGTCATTTTTGATTTTGATCATTTATTCAGTCCTCGATTCCGAGTGCCTGTGCAGTAAGTCTTGTCGTATCGGCCAGTTTTTCCTGTCCGATTACCGTCTTCAGCACGCCTTTTTCTTCATAAAAGGCTTTAAGCGGCTCGGTTTCGCTATGATAGACCGCAAGTCTGTTCTTTACGATTTCCGGATCGTCGTCCTTACGTATTGTAAGCTGCGCTCCGCAATTATCGCAAATTCCTTCGGTCTTGGGGGGATTGTAATCGATATGATAGGTTGCGCCGCACTTTGCGCAGGTTCTTCTGCCGCTCATGCGTCTTACTATCGTTTCGTCGGGCACCTCGATATTGAGAACGACGTCTATTTTTACGCCCATATCTTCAAGCGCCTGCGCCTGAGGAATGGTTCTCGGAAATCCGTCGAGGATAAATCCGTTATTGCAGTCGTCTTTATCGAGTCTGTCCTTTATGATTCCTATGACAACCTCGTCGGGAAGGAGTAAACCTGCGTCAATGTAGCTTTTCGCCGATTTTCCCATTTCCGTTTCGTTTTTTATCGCTTCGCGGATCATATTTCCCGTCGAAATTGTCGGAATATTCAGTTTTTTGCTTACTGTTTCTGCCTGTGTTCCTTTACCGGCGCCCGGGGAACCGAAAAATATTATTTTCATAATAACTGCTCCTCTTTTTTCTGCGAAACACCAAAGGATTATTCAAGGAATCCCTTATAATGACGAAGCGTCATCTGTGCTTCAATTTCCTGTACCGTTTCAAGAACAACGCTTACAAGAATGAGAAGTGAAGAACCTCCGAATGCAAGTCCCGAAAGTTTTGTGCTTATCATTCCGAGTATAAGCGGAAGTGTTGCGATTATTCCAAGGAATATCGCGCCGATAAGGGTGATTCTTCCGAGAATTTTGGATATATAATCCACCGTCGGTTTGCCGGGACGGATACCCGTTATGAATCCGCCGTTTTTCTTTAAGTTATTTGCCACTTCCACGGGGTTGAAGGATATTGCAAGATAAAAATACGCAAACGCTATAATCAATACGAAGTAAATTACCATATAAAGCGGTGATTTCATCGAGAATATATTGACTATATTGTACCACAGTCCGCTTGTTTCTTTAGGCGGGAATATCGACGCTATCGTCGTCGGTATTGCGGCAAGCGAGCTTGCGAAGATTATCGGCATAACGCCCGACATATTGAGCTTCATGGGAAGGTACGTGCTCTGTCCGCCGTATACCTTTCTTCCCACCTGGCGCTTTGCATACTGTACGGCAAGTCTGCGTTCCGCTTCCGTTACGTGTACTATCAGAAGTACCATGCACAGCGTTATTACTATGAAGAGCAGGAATATCGGAAGTCCGTTGTTCCATGCCGTCGTTACCATGGTCGGGAACGATGCCGCGATGTTTACGAACAGTATGATGGATATTCCGTTTCCTATACCGAATTCGTTTATCTTTTCGGCCAGCCACATGATTATTGCGGCGCCCGCGCAGTAACACGAGATGATGACTATTTTGTCAAACAGCGTGTCGTGTCCGGGGATTATCCAGCCGAGCGCGTTTATATACGCGCAATATCCTATACTTGTCAGAAGCGCGAGTCCCACAGTTGCAAGTCTCGTTATCTGAGTCAGTTTCTTTCTTCCTTCTTCTCCTTCTTTTGACAATCTCTCGAGTGCGGGGATTGCTATGGTGAGAAGCTGGATTACGATTGATGCCGTGATATAAGGTGAAATGGAAAGTGCAAATAAAGTGGCTTTAGAAAAAGTTTCACCCGAGATTATATCAAAATACTGAAACAATCCCTGAAGTCCGCTTGCGTTTACGCCTGACTGTGCAAGTCCCGCATATACGAACGGTACCGGGATAACCGAGCCGATTCTGAAAAGTACCACTATAAACAGCGTGAACAGCAGTCTTCTTCTCAACTCGGGGATTTTCCAAGCGTTCTTAATTGTCTGCAGCACCTTAAATCACCTCTGCCTTTCCGCCTGCGGCTTCTATCTTTTCCTTTGCGGATTCCGATATCTTAGCTGCTTTTACGGTGAGCTTCTTTGTGATTTCGCCTCTTCCGAGCACCTTTAATCCGTCAAGTTCTTTTCTTATTACTCCTTTTTCAAGAAGCACTTCAACCGAAACCTCGTCGCCGTCGTTAAAGAGCTTATCGAGTGTTTCAAGGTTTACTATTGCATATTCCTTCTTAAAGAGGCTGTTTGAAAATCCTCTTTTGGGAAGTCTTCTGTAAAGCGGAATCTGTCCGCCTTCAAAACCGGGTCTTACTCCTCCGCCGGATCTGGCTTTCTGTCCTTTATGGCCGCGTCCGCCCGTCTTTCCGTTTCCGGAGCCCGGACCGCGTCCTCTTCTCCATGCGCCCTTTGCTGAGCCGGCAGCGGGTGAAAGTTCATGTAATTTCACTTTTAACCCTCCTTTACTGCTATCAGGTAATCGATAAGCTTTATCTTTCCCTGTGTGGCTTCGTTATTTTCCTGTACCGTTACATCGCCTATTTTACGTAAGCCCAAAGAGTGTGCGGTGGCGATGTGGTTCTTTTTGCAGCCGATAAGGCTCTTTTTAAGTGTTATTGTTACCTTTGCCATCACTGTTTCCTCCTTATTTGCTTACTATTTCTTCTTTTGTCTTTCCTCTCGTTTTTGCGACTTCTTCAGCCGTTCTGAGATTTTTAAGACCTTCAAACGTTGCTTTTACAACGTTGATTTTATTGTTGGATCTTAAGCTCTTCGCTCTTATATCCTTGATTCCGGCCATCTCCACTACCGAACGCACCGTGCCTCCGGCGATTATACCGGTTCCTTCCGACGCCGGCTTGAGAAGTACTCTGGCTGCGCCGAATTCTCCGATTATATCGTGAGGAATACTTGTGTTCTTGAGTGATACCGTTATCATACTCTTTTTCGCGTCTTCAAGCGCTTTTCTGATTGCTTCCGGCACTTCGGCTGATTTTCCGATTCCGTAGCCTATATGACCGTTGCGGTCTCCTACTACAACTACTGAAGCGAAACGCATGATTCGTCCGCCTTTTACTGTTTTGGATACACGTCTTGTTTCAATAACCTGTTCCTCAAGTTCAAGTGTTGCAGGATCTATATTGAATGCCATATTACCCCTCCTATTTTTAGAACTTGAGTCCGGCTTCGCGCGCCGCCTCTGCAAGTTCCTTTACGCGTCCGTGGAAAATGTATCCGCCTCTGTCGAATACGACTTCGTTTATACCGTTTTCAACCGCGCGCTTTGCAACAAGCTCGCCGACCTTTTTCGCCGCGTCCTTGTTTCCGCCGTATGCGCCGAAATCCCTTTCGGTGCTCGATGCGCTTACCAGTGTCTTTCCGCACGTATCGTCTATCACCTGCGCGTAAATGTTTGCAAGCGAGCGATATACGCAAAGACGGGGGCGGGAAGCAGTACCGCTTACCTTGGCACGTACTCTTGCGTGTCTTTTCTTACGCTGAATATTGCTGTCTTTTCTCGATACCATTTTACTGCACTCCCTTCCTGTTACTTGCCGGCCTTACCGGATTTACGTCTGATTCTCTCGTCGGAATACTTGATTCCCTTGCCGAGATACGGTTCCGGCGGACGTTTCTTTCTGATTTCGGCCGTTATCTGACCTACCTTCTGCTTATCCGCTCCGGACACGATTATCGTGTTGGGATCCGGCACTTCAAACGTGATTCCGTCGCTCTCTTCGATATTTACGGGATGTGAATATCCGATTGTGAGCACGAGCTGTTTGCCCTGCTTTGCCGCACGGTATCCCACGCCGTTTATCTCAAGCTTCTTGCTGAATCCGTTCGTTACGCCTTCTACCATATTTGAAATCAATGAACGTGTAAGTCCATGAAGTGCTTTTTGCTGTTTTTCCTCACCGGGACGTTCTACCGTCAATACACCGTCTTCAACCTTGAGTTTCATCTCGGGATTGATTTTCTGTGTAAGCGTGCCCTTCGGGCCTTTTACGGTAATGCAGTTCTCTGCATCAATTTTAACGTCAACACCGGCAGGAATTGTAACAGGCATTCTACCTATTCTTGACATGATGTTTCTCCTTCCGTTAATTACGCTTCTTTTTTCTGTATGTGTTTTTCACCTTACAGAATCAACATTAAATTAACATTTTTGTTGCATTAAATTGAAGCAATTACCAAACATATGCGAGTACTTCGCCGCCCACGTTGTTAGCCTTAGCTTTCTTGTCCGTCATGATGCCTTTCGACGTCGAAATGATCGCGATTCCGAGACCTTTCATTACGTTCGGCATATCTTCACAGCTCGTGTAGATTCTGAGACCGGGCTTTGATACTCTGCGAAGTCCCTGTATTACCTTTGTCTTATTTGCTCCGTATTTGAGTGTTACACGGATTACGCCCTGTTTTCCGTCTTCTATTATCTGATAACCGTTTATATATCCTTCTTCCTGAAGTATTTCGGCGATTGCTTTCTTTACTCCCGATGCAGGAATGTCAACTGTTTCGTGTTTCGACGAATTTGCGTTACGTATACGTGTGAGCATATCTGCAATTACGTCTGTAATCTGCATAAATTGTGACCTCCTTACTTATTCTGATAAGTTTTACCAGCTTGCTTTCTTTACGCCGGGGATTTCTCCCTTATATGCAAGCTCTCTGAAACAGATACGGCATATTCCGTATTTGCGAAGATAAGCGTGGGGACGGCCGCAAATCTTACATCTGTTATATTCACGAGTAGAGAACTTCTGCGCTCTCTGCTGCTTTAATATCATAGCTTTCTTTGCCATTATTTTTACCTACCCCTCTTACTGCTTTGCAAACGGCGCGCCCATGAGAGAAAGAAGCTCTCTTGCGTGTTCGTCGTTTGTCGCTGTTGTTACGAATACTATGTCCATACCTCTGATTTTTTCTATCTTATCATACTCTATTTCAGGGAATATGAGCTGTTCCTTGATACCTACGGAATAATTTCCTCTGCCGTCGAACGCGTTGGGATTTATTCCCTTGAAGTCTCTTACTCTCGGAAGTGCGAGATTGAAGAATCTGTCCATGAATTCGTACATTCTCTCTCCTCTGAGCGTTACTTTTGCGCCTATTTTCATTCCCTGACGGATTTTGAAGTTCGCCACGGATTTTCTTGCGTAGGTGGGAACCGCTTTCTGTCCCGTTATGATTCCGAGGTCTGCGATTATATTGTCGATAACCTTCGCGTTGTCCTTTGCGTCTCCCGCGCCGATATTGATGATGATTTTATCAACCTTCGGTATCTGCATGGGGCTTTTGTATTCGAATTTCTTCATAAGAGCGGGAGCTACTTCGTTTTTATAGTATTCACTGAGTCTTGACATTTCTTTTCCTCCCGTCATCAAAGAATTTCGCCGCACTTGGCGCAAACTCTTACCTTTTTGCCGTCTTCAAGAGTTTTATGAGCAACTCTTGTGCCTTTGCCGCACTTTGCGCAGAATATGTTGGCTTTCGATGCGTAAAACGCGCCTTCCACCTTTACTATTCCGCCTTCTTCGCCCTGTTTTCTCGGGCGGACGTGCTTGCTTACTATATTTACACCCTCGACAATTATTTTGCCTTCTTTGGGAGATACTTCAAGCACTTTTCCTTTTTTGCCCTTTTCGTCGCCGGATATTACTATTACCGTATCATCCTTGCGAAGAGCGAGCTTTTTTCTTTCTGCCATTTTCTTATCCTCCCATTAAAGTACTTCCGGCGCGAGTGAAAGTATCTTGAGATATTCCTTCTCACGAAGCTCTCTTGCTACCGGGCCGAATATACGTGTACCCTTGGGGTTCTTATCCGGGTTTATTATTACTGCCGCATTCTCGTCGAATCTTATATAGCTTCCGTCTGCTCTGCGAAGGCTCTTGACCGTTCTTACCACAACTGCCTTTACCACGTCGCCTTTTTTAACGACGCCGCCCGGCGTTGCTTTCTTTACGGAACATACTACTACGTCTCCGATACGGGCATATCTTCTGCCTGTACCTCCGAGAACACGGATGCACATAAGTTCTTTGGCGCCTGTATTATCGGCTACCTTCATGAACGACTGCTGTTGTATCATTTTTATGTTGCCTCCTTGAATGTGTCCTTTTTGTCTTCATCGAACACAGAATCTTTTTATTTTGCCTTTTCGATTATTCTTACAAGACGCCAATTCTTGTCCTTGGACAGCGGTCTTGTTTCCATTATTTCCACTTTGTCGCCGATTCCGCACTCGTTGTTTTCATCGTGAGCCTTGAATTTTACGGTTCTCTTGATGACTTTTTTGTATAGCGGGTGCTTTACGCTGTCGATAATGGATACTACGATCGTCTTATCCATCTTATCGCTGGAAACGATTCCTACTCTCGTTTTTCTGAGATTTCTTTCCATTTCTTTTTACTCCTTTCCCGCTTACGCTTTTTTCTCTGTCATCACCGTCATTATCTTGGCGATGTTCTTTTTGGTTTCGACGATTTTCTGAGGATTGTCGAGCTGATGTATTGCGTGCTGAAAACGCAAATTGAAAAGTTCTTCTTTTTGTTCCTTCAGAAGTTCTGTAAGCTGTTCGGAGGTTTTTTCTCTGATTTCGGTAATTTTCATTTACTTACGCCTCCATTTCTTCTTTTTTCACAAACTTGCATTTGATGGGAAGCTTGTGAGAAGCAAGACGCATTGCTTCACGCGCCTGGTCTTCAGGTACTCCGTCCATTTCGAAGAGAATTCTTCCCGGTTTTACAACCGCTACCCAGTACTCGGGTGAACCTTTACCGGATCCCATACGGGTTTCGGCGGGTTTTTCCGTTACGGGTTTATCGGGGAATATTTTTATCCATACCTGGCCGCCACGTCTGATGTATCTTGTCATCGCTATACGGGCTGCTTCTATCTGGTTGCTTGTTATCCAAGCCGGTTCAAGCGCCATAAGTCCGTACGTTCCGTTGGAAATTTTGTTGCCTCTTGTTGCAACGCCTTTCATACGGCCTCTCTGCACTCTTCTGTATTTTACTCTTTTAGGCATTAACATGATTTATCTTGCTCCTCCTTCTGCCTTAGAAGGCGCATTGTTGTGTCTTTTTACTGCTTTTGCGGCGTTTGCGAGCACTTCTCCCTTATAGATCCATACTTTTACGCCGATTTTTCCGTAGGTCGTATCTGCTTCCCAGAATCCGTAATCGATGTCCGCGCGGATTGTCTGAAGCGGAATGGTACCTTCGTGGTAGTGTTCGGTTCTTGCGATTTCGGCGCCGTTAAGACGTCCCGAAAGCTTTATTTTGATTCCCTTTGCGCCGAGTTTCATCGTTCTGCCTATCGCCTGTTTCATTGCGCGGCGGAACGCGATTCTTCTTTCAAGCTGTGCCGCAACGGATTCCGCTACGAGCTGCGCATTGAGATCGGGCTGCTTGATTTCAACTACGTTTACGAGAGCGGGCGTTCCCGTGAATGCCTCTATATCTCCCTTAAGCTTATCTATTTCCGCACCCTGTTTTCCGATTATCATACCGGGTTTTGCACAGTGTACAAATACCTTTACTCTTTTACCGTCGCGTTCGATTTCTATTTTCGGAACGCCGGCTCCCTGAAGCTTTTTCTTCAGCCAAGTTCTGAGTTTATAGTCCGCAACGAGCGTATCTCCGAATACTTCGTCTTTTGCAAACCATCTTGAATCCCAGTCTTTTATTACGCCTACACGCAAGCCGTGAGGATTAACTTTCTGACCCATACTTCGTAATAAGCCTCCTTTAATTTTTTTCCGACGTTTTCACGTCTTTTGTATATCTTTGCGGTATTACTTTTCTTTTACCGCAAGTGTTATATGAGAACTTCTCTTTAAAATTCTGTATGCTCTGCCCTTATCGCGCGCCATTATTCTTTTGGCGGTTCTTCCGGGTGTTACAAAGCATTCTGAAACGTAAAGCTTGGACGTATCCATGCCGTGATTGTTTTCAGCGTTTGCAACAGCCGATTTAAGCAGCTTTGCTACCGGCTCGCTTGCCGACTTTCTCGTGTTCGCAAGTATTCCCACAGCCGTCGCAACGTCCTTGTTTCTTATGAGATCAAGGACAATCGAAACTTTTCTGGGAGATATTCTCAAATCGTACAAATACGCTTTGGTTTCCATTATGAGTTTTGCCTCCTTTCACGTTCTTACCGTTTTTGCCACGGTATAACTGTGTTCATGCAAAATTTTTATCAGCTGTTTGTTGTCTTTGATCCCGAATGTCCTCTGAACGTTCTTGTGGGAGCAAATTCACCTAATTTATGTCCTACCATATCTTCCGTAACGTATACAGGCACATGCTTTCTTCCGTCGTGAACGGCTATTGTATGTCCCACGAATTCGGGAAATATCGTAGAAGCTCTTGACCATGTCTTAAGAACTCTTTTTTCGCCCTTTTCGTTCATTTCGCTTATTCTCGCGAAAAGCTTTGCTTCGACGAAAGGTCCTTTTTTAACACTTCTGCTCAATTTTATGCCTCCTTTACGGTTTACTTATCGTTTCTTCTCTTTACGATGAATTTGTTTGTGCGTGCTTTCTTATCGCGCGTCTTATAGCCCAGTGTAGGTTTGCCCCAAGGCGTTACCGGTGTCGGACGTCCGATAGGCGATTTGCCTTCGCCGCCGCCGTGCGGGTGGTCGCACGGGTTCATTACGGAACCTCTTACCGTCGGTCTTACGCCGAGATGTCTCTTCTTTCCGGCTTTACCGAGGTTTATGTTTTCGTGCTCGAGGTTTCCTACCTGACCGATTGTTGCCTTGCAGTCAAGTCTTATCATTCTTACTTCGCCCGAAGGAAGTCTTACCTGGGATATTCCGTTTTCCTTTGCCATAAGCTGTGCTGCCGCTCCGGCGCTGCGAACGAGCTGTCCGCCTTTTCCCGGATACAGTTCTATGTTATGGATAAGCGTACCTACCGGTATTTCGCTTATGGGAAGCACGTTGCCCGGCTTGATGTCGGCTTTTGCGCTGTTTATTACAACGTCTCCGACGTTAAGTCCCACAGGCGCTATGCTGTAAGTCTTTTCGCCCGTCTCGTACTGCATGAGTGCGATATAGGCCGTTCTGTTGGGGTCGTATTCTATTGAAAGTACTTTTGCGGGGACGTCTTCAATGTTCTTTCTGAAGTCCATTATTCTGTACTTTATTCTGTTTCCGCCGCCGTGATGACGAACGGTTATTTTACCTGTATTATTACGTCCGGCATGCTTTTTGAGCACTGTTACCAGGCTTTTTTCGGGTTTGGATTTCGTTATTTCATCAAAACCCGGAACCGTCATTTGTCTTCTTGCCGGAGTAGTAGGTTTGAATGTCTTTACTGCCATAATTACTCCATTTCCCGGAATCCATAAAGGATTGCCGTGTATATTTTGTATTTGATTACATCATACTGTCGAAGAACTCTATAGTCTTTGAATCGGGTTTAAGCGTTACTATCGCTTTTTTCCATTCCGAAGTCCTGCCGAGCTGGTAACGTACTCTTTTTTCCTTGCTTTTTACGCTTATCGTGTTTACCTTGTCGACCTTAACCTTGAATATTTCCTCAATCGCCTTCTTGATTTCTATCTTGTTGGCGTCGGAAGCTACTTCAAAAGTATACTTCTTGTCTGCGAGTCTTGACATGCTTGCTTCTGTTATAATCGGACGGATTATTACGTCATGTGCAGTTTTCATTATGCGTATACCTCCTCGATTACCGATACGGCGTCTTTCGCGACTACGAACATATCGCAGTTGAGTATGTCGTACACGTTAAGAGTGCCGGGAGTTGCCGTCTTTACGCCCGGTATATTGGACGCGGACTGTGCAACAAATTTATCGTTTTCTGCAGTAACTATGAGCGCTTTTTTATCTGCGCCTATGCCTTTAAGCATATTTACTATCGTTTTGGTTTTGAATTCGTTCATGGTAAGATTTTCTATTACAGCCATTTCGCTGTCAGCCACCTTTGAGCTGAGCGCCGACTGCATAGCTATTCTCTTTACCTTTTTGTTTATCGATACTCTCCACGAACGCGGCTTGGGTCCGAATGCAATTCCGCCGTGCGTCCACTGAGGCGAACGGGTCGAGCCCTGTCTTGCTCTGCCGGTGCCCTTCTGTCTCCACGGCTTTATTCCGCCGCCGGATACTTCCGCGCGTGTTTTGGTACTCTGCGTACCCTGTCTCTGATTCAAAAGATATGCTCTGACAACGCTGTGGAGGACGGGTTCATTCACTTCGCATCCGAATACTTCGGCCTTAAGCTCAATTTCGCCCTTCTTGTTGCCTGCCATATCGAATAATGCAACGTTTGGCATTTGTATTCCTCCTTCGCTTATTTAACGGTTGAGCGAATAAACACTATACCGCCTTTTGCTCCGGGAACCGCTCCCTTTACCGCGATAATGTTTTTCTCAACGTCGATTTTTACTACGTTTAAGTTGAGCATTGTTACCTGCTCGTTACCATACTGTCCTGCCATCTTCTTGTTCTTATAGATTCTGGAAGGCGAGGAGTTTGCTCCCATGGAGCCTGCCTGACGGTGTACGGGGCCCGTGCCGTGCGTCATTCTCAGTCTGTGGCTTCCCCAGCGCTTGATTACGCCGGAAAATCCGCGTCCTTTTGTAATGCCCGTTACGTCTACGTATTCTCCCGCCTCAAAAACGTCCGCCTTGATTTCGTCGCCTACGTTCATGTTTTCGGCGTCGTCAAGTTTGAACTCTTTCAGATATTTTTTAAGCGTAAGATTTGCTTTTGCAAACTGTCCCTTTGCGGGTTTTGTGAGTTTTCTTTCGGCTACGTCTGAAAATCCGAGCTTTACAGCCGAATAACCGTCGTTTTCAACGGTCTTTTTCTGTACTACCGTGCAAGGGCCGGCTTCGATTACGGTTACGGGAATTATGTTTCCGTTTTCATCGAAAACCTGCGTCATGCCGAGTTTCTTTCCTATTATACCTTTTTTCATTTCTTTTCCTCCTTAGGTTATTGGTTGGCCGTTTGAATTACCTCTGCGGCACGGTCAACATGACCTGTTACGGTCTCATATCAATTCACAAGGTATCGGTGAATTATAATACGATTTCTGATTCTACTCCGGTCGGGAGCTCGAGGTCAACGAGTGCTTCTATCGCCTTCTGTGAAGGTTTCAGAATGTCGATGAGTCTCTTGTGTGTGCGGAACTCGAACTGTTCGCGGCTGTCCTTATATTTATGAACCGCGCGAAGGATGGTTACGATTTCCTTTTCGGTCGGAAGCGGTATCGGTCCGGACACTTTCGCGCCGTTGCGTTTTGCCGCTTCTACGATCTTTTCGGCCGCCTGATCTATAAGAGTGTGATCATACGCCTTTAATCTTATTCTGATTTTTTCCTTTGCTGCCATATTTTTTGCCTCCTTTAAAATTTTTGCCCTCACATATACCACGCCACTCCGCATAATATATATGAAGAAAACTTTAATGCGGCACAGTGAATTTTTTGAACACGCGTCCGGGTGTTTCTTTACTTTCCCGAATTAAAAACCCGATTTTTTCTCTTTTGAGAAAGTCGGGCAGCTATCATTTCCCATTCCGAAAAAATCCGCAAGAAATCTTTCCGGCACATATTGCGAGGCCTTCCGGCAGCATTACCGGCGGTTCCACGACCGATGTTTAAGAAGTGATACCGTTTGAATACGGTTTTCAATATTCGCTGTCGCCCGTTTATCGGACATACTCCACGGAAATTCCCGGCATTACGCCGCAACCTCCCGCTTCATCGCACATCAAGCTTGAATATTCTACCATTATAATTCCTTTTTTGCAATAGTTTATGTCAAATTTATTTGTAAATTATTTGTGAACTCGGTATTTTTCTCCGTTTTTTTCTTTGAAATTGACAAATTTCTTTATTTCTGTTATAATAATAAAAATTTTTCATGTTTTTCGGAGGTTTTTTATGCGCAAGTATACCGCACTCAAAGTTTTATCCTATATTCCGTTTTTATTTATCATAAGTCTGCTTGTCGAAGGCAGGGACACGCCTTCCGTGCGTTTTCACTGCGGTCAGGGCATGCTGGTTACGCTTTTGCAGGTAATTCCGGCGATTCTCGGCTGGCTTCCGCTTGTAGGATGGATTATTTCAATCGTTTTCGGCCTTGCGGAACTTATATACATTATAATAGGTATAGTAAACGTCGCAAACGACAGAGACGAGGAGCTTCCGTTCATCGGAAAATACGCTTTTTACAGATAAATACAAACAAACAAAAAACGCGAAACAAAATGTTTCGCGTTTTTTATTTTTTTTAATACCGTTTCTTTGAAGAGGGAATTACTCTTCTTCCTTGCGTTTTTTGCGCTTTATTACAGCCGCTGTCATCGCAAGAGAAGCACCCACGCCAAAGAGCAGGATAAACGGACGCATATTTACGTGGTAGTCGGTAGGTGCAATATAAGTATCACCCGTGTTTGTGAACAAAACCCTTAAGCTGTTATGTGCATCCCCGACATACCCGTTGCTGACCGGAGTAAAGTTTGCACGCGTACCTTGTTTTACCGAAAAAGTAAATGTACGTGTCGTGTTGTCCGAACTGTAAACAATACTTCCGCTCGGGTCCATCTGATCCACCGAAACAGTCGTAGCAAATCCGGGTTTGTCTTCCTGTGAAATCTTCAAGGTATATTTATAATCCGATACAAAATTCAAATAGGTATTCTTATCGCAATATATTACCTGTCCGTGCTTGATCACGACTCCGTTCCGGTCGATTACGCTGATTTCGACGCCATATGCTCCTCCCCAGTTCGTTATATACGATACCATAACAAGCACCGTATATTGCTGATTGTTTTTAAGCATAGTGGACACAGAACCCCATCTCTGATCGGGCAGTCCTTCTCTGTTGGCGTTGATGCCTCCGATTTTACCGTAGACCAGTTCTTCCGTAACAGATATTGTGTAAAGGAATTCATCATTGTCGCTGCCGCCTACAACGTTGTTTTCTACCAGGAAGGTAAAATACTGCGGAGAATACGTTGTCCATGAAGTTACCAGCGTAACGTCGTTCATAACATGCTGCGCAAAATCAAATGCATACGTCGTAAGATTACTATCCGACATAACTTTTGAATTAGATCTGTACGAGTCCGTGGTTGAGTTCAGAACAAGCCACCGGATAAAACTCCAGCCGTTTGTCCTTGCCTCAGAATAAGCAGTAGGATTGTCCGGCATAGGAACTCTGTCGCCCTTTGCTATCATATAGGATATTTCCCCGTCTGCGCTGTCATAGAAAACGTATGGTCCCTGCGGAGACGTACTCGGACCCTCCCAGGTATGCAGCTTGCTGCCGGAATAATTGTAGTCAAACGTTATCGTAACGGTATCACTCCACACGGCATACAAGGTATCAATATAGCTCGGCGGCTGCGTAAAGTCCCAAAGATATTCTCTTCTAATCTTATCGAGCACAATGTCTCCGGCATCCGGGGTAATCGTTGTACTTCCCCAGGTTACGGGGCTTCTCGAACTGAAATTCGTCTGTGCCGCGATATCCGCGTTTGTCGTCCAACCGATAAACATCTTTCCGGCACGGGTTGGGTCGGATGGATGATACTGATTGTTTATGATACGATCCTGGAATATACCGTACAGATCATCAACCAGATACTCGTAATCCGGAGAAGACTCTGTCCAGACTCCGCCATTTACGTCAAACATCTGTTGCCGGGCAACTTCCTCTGTATATGTGACTATGATGCCGTCCGCATCGGTAACAAGCGTTCCTGTATAGGTTGCGTTTTCATAGTATTTAACATTGGAACTTCCGGTACCGTACGGCGTTCCGTTCGGATACTCGCCGCTTACGCTCATAATCTTATGAGCATGATCGTTCGTTGCCGTGGCAATAATTTTGTCTGTTCCGGCAACCGCACCGGGCAGAACAACTTTTACAGTGCCGTTCACTCCTCCGGATTCCGCGGGGATGGTTATGGATGTCGTAACCGCTTCTCTGCTGAATTCTCCGGTTACCATGTTCACAATATTAACGGTGCTTGCTACGGTTCCGCTCAGACTAACCGTGATTGGTTCGCCCGTGGTGTTTACAAATGTTACGTACAACATCGGCTCCCATATTGCATAGAGCGTTACGGCTTCGTCTCTCGTAACAGCCGCCACGGAATCCGCGGCAAATGTCGGAACATAGGGATGACCCGAGCGCAGTCCGTTGGTCGCTGTTGTTTCATTATATGCTCTGTTTGGATTGGAGCCCTCATCAAAGCCTATAAGCAGATATCCGTTTTCATTTGTAAAGAATTTCGTTCCCTGCACAGAGTTAAAAGTCTTATTCGTAGCATACTGATACAGGTGCAGCGCGATATTCGATTGGAAATCGCCGAAGAGAATCTGCGTCGGATTTCCGTTATAAAGTTCGGTTGTCGTATTGATACTTAAGCTGCCCGGACCGAACAGTGCGGGAAGACTTGTTGAGTCCGTCGTATTTACATAGCCGCCGTAAGCGTCGTTTGCGTCAAGAATCAGGTTTGTAACGTCCGGACGGCGATACGTTGTAGCCTCCGGCTCATAATACGCCTGCATGTGGATAGCTTTTCCGGTACCCGTAATCTCCGTTACAAGATCCGCATCAACAGTGAAATTATCACCCGGCTGATAATAGTTCATATCGCCGAACGGTTCCCAGTTGATATAGGTATGCTCTCCGCTTCCGTCTGTATACGTTCTTGTTCCGTTCTCACGGACAACGCGCCAGCCGCGGAATACCCATCCGGAAGTAACGTTTGTCGGAGCTTTCAGAATATGCGTAGGCGACTGATCGGCATAGAGCTGCATTGTGGAGTTTTCCGGGTCGGTCCATTGCTGCACTTCACCGATAATCGCCGTGATGACGCCGTTTTCCTCCGCAAAGAAATATGGATTATACTGAATGTAATATCCGCCGTCAAGACGCCACTGTGCGCGGAGTTCCAACGGTCCCGTTACCGGATCGTTGAAGTTATAGGGCATTGAAGCAACGCTGTCGCCTATTACCTGGTACCAGCCCATAAACGTATAATGCTCGCCGTTAACCGGACGATACGGGTAACTTGTATATTTATCAATAAACTCTGATTTGCTCAGCTCGCTTATTCCGGTCCACCACGACATATCGGCCGTACGTATTACATTGCAATACCAGTTATAGTATGTATCCAGATCATTCTCGGACACGTACACCGCGTTGCGCAGTTCCGTCGGAAGACCCCAATCGCCTTCGGACGGGATTCCGAGGCGCTGAGTATTGATATAATAGTATTTTGTGCCGGAATAGTAGTTTGCTCCCGGTGTCAGTTCTTTATCCGTAAGCTTGATATAGGATCTGTTGACAGAATACTCGCCGACCGGCGTTCCGTAATCCGCTGTGAAATAAGTTGAAACGGAGGAATTGGCTCTGTGGTCGAGCACACCGCCGTTAGGGTCGATTTTTACGGGATATTG
>JAEESG010000061.1 GCA_016286245.1 Clostridiales bacterium
CTCGGCATCATGCATGGACTTGTCATAAAAACCAATGGGTTTTGCAAGATTACCTTTGACTGAATTCGCCGCCATTTTCGCTCTGTCAAATCTGCGTTCGATATAAAGTGTTTTATCAACGTCGGAATAAGCACCCATTCTCATCCTGACACGGTTTTCGCCCGAATCGCCGCTTTTCAAAGCGGCAGACAGTTTATCAAGTATTTCTTCGTAATCGGAGCGGTGAGGACAATAAATAAGAAATATATCCGGTTCACAGCGGCAAACTAAGCCTCCGGTTTCTTTTATCAGACTCAGCATCATTTCCGCTAACCGCTTCAAAACTTTGTCGCCGTATGCCTTTCCGTATCGTTCGTTGAGCGTATGAAAATTGTTGATATCAATAACGATTGCGTCGGCAGAAATGTCTTTATGATACAGATCGAACTGCTCCGCATAGTGATAAAAGAATTCCTTGTTGTAAAGTCCCGTCAGGTGATCGCGCTCCGTCCAGCGGATTGTATCTCTGCCTTCGTAGAGTTCCACGGTCCGAAGAATTCGGGCAAGAATCACTTTTGACGGCGGATATGGTTTTGGAATAAAGTCGATGGCTCCGAGAGTAAGACACTCCACTTCCGCTTCGCCGTCAGACGTCATTACGATGACGGGCAAGTCAGCGTAAGCCGGATCGGTCTTGATATATCTGAGGACTTCGATCCCCTTTATACCGGGCAGATTCAGGTCCAGAAGGATGATGCTCAGCGTTCTGAACTGCTCGCGCACGATCTCCAACGCCTTTTCACCTGTTTCCGAGATGATAAGTTCGTATGCACTGCCGATGCTTTCTTTCAATATTTCCTGGTTGATGATGTCGTCCTCGACCAGCAGAATACGCCGTTTCTCTTCGGATATGGTGAATTTCGTTTTCTTTTCCATTATGTTCTGTCTCCTGTCTGTCCAACTCTAAAATCGCTTTCGTATTTTTTTGCAGCGTCAACGCCGTTCATCACTACTCATTCAAGGCTTCCGTATTTTTCAACGGCTTCGTCAATTGTCATAGATCCCGTTCCGACTTTATAAGATGCAAGCCGGATCTGAACAGCAAGCGTGTCTTCAATTCCGAGCGTGGTCGGTGAAATAACAAGATCCGATGCAACGTTGCCGATAGGAGCGTATACCTTATCAAAGGATAAATCCTTTGACGGCGTGATCAGACGTTTTACGGATGCCATCTGATTTAATTCCGTTCTTGATATCAGAAACCGCATAAATTCATTCGTCATATCCAGATTTTCGCAGGAATTGTTGACCGAAAACTGAACGGAAGGACTGTCGAGAAAATATCCGCCCTTGTCCGTTGTCGGTATCGGAGCGAAGGTATAGTTGAACGGATTCTCAGTGAAGGCTGTCGATTGGCTTTCGCGTTTCTTTGTTCCCGATACCGTATCTCCTGTGCAGATCATCATCGGAACGTCTCCCTCAAAGAAACGCATAATTACCTCAGTATAGTTATCGCTGATTTCAGAGCATTCACCCAAATTGATGCATCCGCTGTTAATCAGTAAAGAGAGGGTTTCGAGAGCCGGACGCATATATTCGCCCGCCGCGGGATCACACTGATTTGCAAGGACTACCATCTCCGGATGTTCAGCAAGTGTTTCTGCAAAAATCGGATAAGCGACGGTATTCATCAAAGAACCGGATGAATTTACGCTGTATCCCATCATCGGGCTTGCATATCCTTTTTCTCTGAACGAGGCGCAGACGTCAAGAAGTTCCTGCATGGTCGCCGGTACTTTAAGCCCTTCTTTTTCAAACAGATCGTTATTGATCAGCATTCCGTAGGACGTGGAAAAAATCGGAACCGTCAGCACGCGCCCCTGTGAATCACGGTTTAGAAGACCGGGACGTATGCAGTCAAGATCCAATCCGAGAGAGGCGTCGGCAAGGTTTTCCATGTGGGCGAAAACCCCGTCATAAGCGGAGTTTCCGGTCATCCAACTGAACGAAAAGAAAATGTTCGGCGCATCGTTTCCGTCCAGGACGGTGGTAATCAAATTGTTGTAGTCGTCGATTTTTGTATAGCTCATTTCAACATTCGGGTAATACTCGTTAAAGCGGTCAAATTCCGCTTCAAGAGCCTCAAAATTGCTGTAAGAACCCACAATGTTGATTTTAGAGACAGTGGATTTGTCCAATTTGGGAACAAAACCTTTGTTTTCCTGATGATTACCGGAATTGCAGGCGACTAAACCGAAAATCATGAATATTGCCGGAATAATGCTGAATATCCTTTTCATTTTATGTTTTCCCTTTCTTTAATCCTACGTATTTCTTTGATTACAAGTTTGATATCCACAGGTTTGGCTATATGTCCGTCCATACCCGCGTTCAGGCATTCGGCGACGTTTTCGGAAAAGGCGTCCGCCGTCATAGCGATAATGGGAATCGACGCAGCAAATGGATTTTCAAGTTTACGGATTGCTCTTGTGGCGTCAAGACCGTTCATTTCAGGCATCTGCACGTCCATGAAAATCAGCGTGTAACGCCCTTTCTCCGCCTTTTTTATTATATCAACGCAAACTCTGCCGTTTTCCGCACGATCCGCGGTAATGCCGAACATACTAAGCGTTGCCTGTATGACCTCCCAGTTGATATCGTTATCCTCTGCCACAAGGACGTGCACTCCTTTAAGATCCGAATAATCGTCCTCAGATTCAGTGGATTTTCTTTCTTTTCCGAGAAGCTGATTGATTTTGTCATAAAGCGTGGAACGGAAAAGGGGTTTGCTGACAAAGCCGTTGGCTCCCACTGTTTTTGCAGCTTCTTCGATTTCCGATCTGTCATAGGCGGAAATCAGCAGTATCGGGATTTTCTCGTCAATAGTCGACCGGATCCGACGCGCCGTTTCAATCCCGTTCATATCAGGCATCTTCCAGTCGAGTATGACAATATCGTAATTACGATTTTCCTGATGACGTTTTGAAATCATCTCGATTGCTTCTACACCGCTTTTTGCGCATTCCGCTGCTGCGCCCAGAGATTCAAGCGTGTCCGCGGCCGTTTGAAGCAGTACTTCATCGTCATCGACGACCAGAACATCGATCGGATCAAGATGCATTTCGTCTCTTTGTCTGTCGGATACGGGAATATTTATGACAACGGTAAATGTCGTTCCTTTGCCTTGCTCGCTCTGACAGTCGATCGTTCCGCCCATCAGATCGACCATCCGTTTTGTGATTGCAAGGCCGAGACCGGTTCCCTGAATACTGTTTACGCGGCTGTCTGTCTGGCGTAAAAAGGGCTGATACATCCTTTTCATAAACTCCGGACTCATACCGATTCCGGTATCGGATACCTGGTAGATCAGTCTTACGCAGCCGGAAATCGGGCTTTCCTCTTCTCGTATATCTACACTGACGCTGCCGCCCGGTTCTGTGTATTTTACGGCATTGGAAAGGATGTTGATATAGATTTGATTCAGTCTGAGCTGATCTGCATACAGATACTCTTTTTTTATTCGATTGATACGGAAATTGAAATCCAGATTCTTTTCCTTGACCATCGGTTGAGACAGATTGACAAGATTTTCAACCGTTTCTGCTAAGGAGAACGTAACCGGGGTAAAATTCAATTTTCCGCTTTCCACTTTCGAGATATCCAGAATATCGTTTATCAGCGTCAGCAGGTGATTGCTTGCAAGACTGATTTTGCGAAGATTTTCTCCCGTCGCCTCGGTATCACCGAGATTCTTTTGCGCGATAGCCGTCAGACCGATGATAGCGTTCATTGGAGTTCTGATATCATGGGACATGGTAGAAAGAAAATCTGTTTTTGCTTTGTTGGCTGATTCTGCTTCCGTCGCAGCAATCCGAAGTTTTTTATTTAAATGTCTGAAGAAGAGCAAATCAATAATAAACAGTATAAGCAGTCCGGCAAAAATGACTCCGATCAAAAGCCAGTTTTCCGTGTTTACGTTCAGATCCGCTGCCGGGATGAGGCTCAGCAAAGTCCACCCGACTGTTTCCGCAACCGGAGTATAGGCAATCAGCGTTTTTTCTCCCTTTGAGTTAAGAATCATAAAGGATCCCGTGGAGGACGTAAATTCAGCTTGAAGCCTGCCAACAAGAGCCGGATCCGAAGGGTTATACGACTTATAAAACTCAAAAAAGTTTGAATTCTTGAACGTTTTGCCTTTAATAATATAATCGCCGTCTGAGTCGATCATGGTGAGTTCGACGTTTTCGAACTCTTCTTGAGGGAATATCCACTTCTGTTCCAACTCGGCTATAGGCAGCACGCGCAGCAAAAGGGCTTCTTTCGCGGTATCTTCACCGGAATCGTATAGCATAATCTTATTGCAGAAAGCGAGAGACTGTTCGCCGTTCATTGGATTTGTATATGCGCGTGAAATATTGATGGATTCTCCGATGTCCGATATCCACGACGTATCGTTCAGAAAATCGATTTTATCATAAGATATTTCGTAGTTGTCGGCGGTACCCAGATGAGGCCGCGTCGACAGACCGTTTTTGCTGTCAAGATAGATCAGATGGGCAGAGGCGTTCTGCAGTACGTGAGAAATACGAATAAAAGCCGCCGCCTCTTCCATAGACATTTTCCGACTGTTGATATACCGCGCCCAGACGTCGCAAATACGCTGTTCGCCTTCCAGATAGTTTTCGGTAACGCGCTCAATCGTAACGGTGGTGTTTTCAAAATGTTCGGTTTGTCTTTTCCGTGTGATACTGTTCTCAAATACGGTATAAACCACAACAAAAGCCAGAATCGCGACCATAATGAGAACGTTGATTATAATTATTCCTGTTCTTTTCATAATCTTTAACTGCCTTTTATATTTCATCATAATCTTTTTCGAGGATATAATACTACAACTGACATTTTACCACATTTTTTTGTTTGTTTCAACTATATTATTCCAATTTCAAAAAGTTTTTTGTTTTTTCGACCGTTAAAAAATTACGAATGAGATGAATCGGCACGCTATGCGCGATATCCGAAAAATGCTTTACGGAAAGATTTGAAAATGCAAAGCACGTAAATACTTCTGCTAATAGATATTTTTGATTTTTATAAAAGAAAAATAAAACGGCGTAGCCGAAGCGGTTACGCCGAATTACAAATAAATCAGGTATTCAATTTAAATACAAAGGACGACCAAAGCGGGTTTTTTACTTAAGCGTTATAACAGTAACTCCGGCGTCGCCCTCTCCGAAAGAGCCTGCCCTGAACGATGATACGCGCTTGTCGTGCTTGAGATAGTCCCATAAAGCTTTTCTCAGCGCTCCCGTGCCTTTTCCGTGAATGATTCTTACCGTGGGCAGGGAGGAGAGGATCGCGTCGTCAATGAATTTGTCGATAACGAAAATCGCGTCGTCGCCCGTCATTCCGCGTACGTCGGTTTCCGAGTGTGCTTCCGATACCTTTTTCGGGGAGCGCGAAGCGGGGGCCTTTTCTTTTTTGCCGTCTTCTACAAGACGGAGTTTTGATACGTCCGTCTTAATTTTTGCACTGCCGAAAGCAATTGTCGCTGTTTTTCCGTCAAGCGATGAAATAATACCCGTTTTGCCGAAATCTTCGACCCGAACGCTGTCTCCTACGATGTAATCGCGCGGTGGAATGTATTCGGCTTCGATTTTGTCGGCAACGGAAAGGTTTTCGCCCGCGTATCCGAGGGATTTTCGCACGTTTTCGCGTGATTTTTCAAGAAGTTCTTTGAAATCGGAGGAATCCCTTTTCTTCTGTATCTCCTGAAGTTCGGAAAATACGTAGTCTGCGGAGCTTCTGGCACGTTCGAGAAGTTCTTTTGCCTTCTTTTCGGCGTTTTGCGACTCTTTTTCAATTCTCTCATTGAAATCTTTGCGCATTTGCTCTGCTTTTTCATACATTTCCTTTGAGTGCGCAAGATTTTTTTCAAGCGCCTCCTTTTTCTTTTCAAGGTCGACGCGTTCTCTTTCAAGTTTTCCGATAAGCCCTTCAAAAGAGCGTGTTCCGTTGTCAATCTTTGCTTTCGAAGCCTTTATTATATCCTTTGATATTCCGAGCTTGCCTGCTATCGCAAATGCGTTGGATTTTCCGGGAAGCCCGATAATAAGACGGTACGTCGGTTTTAAGGTTTCCACGTCGAACTCGCAGGAAGCGTTGGAAACGCCCGGCGTTTCGAGCGCATACGCTTTAAGCTCTGCATAATGCGTGGTTGAAGCGCATAACGCTTTGCACGACGTTACCTTTTCGAGAATAGACTGCGCGAGCGCCGCGCCTTCTATCGGGTCTGTGCCCGCGCCGAGTTCGTCGAAAAGAATAAGCGAATCGGGCGTAAAATCACGAAGAATTTTTACAATGTTCACCATGTGCGCCGAAAACGTGGATAAAGATTGCTCAATACTTTGTTCGTCGCCGATGTCGGCAAGAATCGAATCAAAAACGGGAAGCGTGGAGCTGTCGGATGCGGGAATATGGAGTCCGCACTGCGCCATAAGGGAAAGAAGCCCTATCGTTTTGAGCGTTACGGTTTTTCCGCCCGTGTTGGGACCCGTAATTACAAGGGTTGTGAATTTCTTGCCGAGATTGACGTTTATCGGCACCGCGCTTTCCTTGTCAAGAAGCGGATGTCTTGCATTTATAAGATTAACGTATTTCTCCGGGTTGATTTTCGGCTCGGACGATTCGGTGGCAAATGAGTATTCCGCTTTTGCAAAAATCACGTCAAGTGAAGTTATTATGTCAAAATCCGACAGAATATCATGCGAAAATCTGTCGCATTCCGCCGAGAGCTCGTATAAAATGCGCTCGATTTCGGCTTTTTCGTCGGCTTCAAGCGTGCGCAGCCTGTTGTTTTCCTCAACAACCTGCATAGGCTCGATAAAAACGGTCGAGCCGGACGCCGACGTGTCGTGAACGAGCCCTTTTACTTCGTTTTTATACTCGTTTTTTACCGGAATAACGTATCTGCCGTTTCTTATTGTTACGATGTTTTCCTGCAAGAATTTGGAATTTGCGCCGGACGTGTATTTCTGAAGTACGTCGCGTATTTTGTTTGATGAGCTCTTTATTAACCGCCTGATGTCAAAAAGTTTCTGCGACGCGTTGTCGGACATAAGGTCTTCCGAAATAACCGCCGACGTGATTTTGTCGCGCAGAAATCTGTTGGGTTTCAGGGCGCTTTTGTAAAAATCGAGCAAAGGCGCCTTTTCTTTCAGCGTAAGATAACCTTCAAGAAAAATCGAAACCGAAAGAACGTTTGCAACGTCAAGCAGCTGCTTCATGGAAAGCATTCCGCCTTTTTTTGCGGTTTTTATGCTTTTGGTTATGTCCTTTGCACCCATAAAGGATGGAGACGTCTTTGTCTGAACGTAAAGTTTTGCTTCCGTCGTCTCCTTCAGAGCCTTGTTTATTGCCTCCGGGGAAACGGACGGAGAGAGTTTAAGGACTTTTTCTCTGCCTTTTTCCGTTGACGCGTATTTCTGGACGGCGTCGAGCACCTTGTCAAGCTCAAGAGTCGTCATTGCGCGCTCAAAGGAGCCTGCAAAACTTTTGTTAAGATTATCGGAATTCAATATAAGGTTGTTTTTCATTTTTATCAAACCTTTTGTATGGAATAGTAAAATTTCAGCGATTCAAAAGAGCGCTCCGCGGTGTAAAGCAGGTATTTTTCGCAGAATTCGCAGAATTTCGGCGCACTTTCGTCAGAAAGCGTAAAAGAGGTAAGTCTGTTTATCGGACAGCCTATAACGTACCGCACGGCAATTACGGCGGGCAGGGGGAGTTTTACGCAGTCCGTACTTTTGCCGTCCTCTTTTTTCAAAAAGCAGTCTTCACATATTCTTTCGCTGTCGTTAAACGTAAAATATATGTTTTTCGGAGATGAATCCATCGTTTTTGCTCCGCAGGGGGCACAGTAATCAAATTGCGGGGCAAAACCGCATATACAGCACAGTTTAAGTTCAAAAGCCGATTTGATAAGCCATAACGGCTTCGTATCGTCTTTTGCGAGAACGAATAATGAATTGAGAAGAAGGCGCAGGACGTCGGTTTCGTCATTTTCACTTGTCGCAAAGCTGCACGTTATTTCCGAAAAATAGCATGCAAGAGCGTATTTTTCGACGTTTTCCCTTATGCCGTAAAATCCGTCCTTGAGATTTGCCGTTTTGAGAACGTATCTGTTTTTGTATTTCAATATCTCAAATTCGCTGTAGCAAAAAAGCTGAACGGCGGAGCTGTTCTTGCTTTTTATGCTTTTGACGCCCTTTGCGGAAACGGAAATAATGCCTCTTTGCGAAGTAAGAACGGTCAAAATTTTGTCGTTGTCGTTGTATAAAACCTCTTTTAAGACTATACCGTCAAAAATCAGAGTTTCCACGTTCAATCCTCGTTCTTGAAGCCGAGACGGGAGAGGTTGAGTTCGCTGTCCCGCCAGTTTTCCTTTACTTTAACCCATAAATTGAGATATACTTTCTTGCCCGTGAGTTTTTCTATGTCCTCACGCGCAAACGTCGCCGCCTTTTTGAGCGTTGCGCCGTTTTTGCCGATGATAATCTTTTTGTGCGCCTCTTTTTCGCAGTATATTTCGGCGCGTATTTCGGTTATGTTCGGCTTTTCCACGTAATCCTCGACGGTTACCGCCGTTCCGTGCGGAATTTCGTCGTCAAGTATGCGCAAAAGCTTTTCTCTGATTATTTCGGAAACCATCTGGCGCGCCGTCTGGTCGGTTAT
>JAEESG010000005.1 GCA_016286245.1 Clostridiales bacterium
GATATATATCCGAAACTTTCCGGAAAAGCGGAATGCGTCGAAAAGAACAGAGACAGAACCGCTCTCAGCGGCGACACGAGAAAACTTTTTGCCTACGTTCCGCAGGGAAATATGCTGTTTTCGGGCTCGATAAGAGAAAATCTGCTGTTTATGGCGGATGAAGACAGCGTGTCGGATAAGGATATAAACGAAGCGCTGTTCTGCTCGTGCGCAAAGGATTTCATTGACGAGCTTCCCGACGGAATAGATACCGTAATAGGTGAAAACGGCATAGGCCTTTCGGAAGGACAGATTCAAAGAGTTTCCGTTGCAAGAGCACTGCTCAGTAAAGCGCCCATACTGCTTCTCGATGAGGCGACGAGCGCGCTTGACGAAAATACCGAGGCGGCACTGCTCGATAACTTAAAGAAAATCACCGACAGAACGTGCATAATAGTAACGCATAAGAAGGCGGCTCTTGAAATATGCAACAGACATCTCATGATAAAGGATAAAAAGATACTTGAAGCGTAAATAAAGATAAAAAACAGGCTGTACGAAAGTACAGCCTGTTTTTTATTGCTTGAATATCAGTCTTTGAAATTTATGTTGATGTTCTTTCCTTCAACCGAAAGTTCAAAACCGCATACTTCGGATAATTCTTTGAGCGGGAGGAGTAAAAGTCCGTCGGAACGGCTTATTTCGCGCGCAAGATTTATCTTTTTGGAATTAAGCGTAAAGAACTTGTCGCCGACGGTAAAGCGCATTTCCTTGTCCTTGTATACAAGAAGCAGCGTCTGCGTGTCCTTGTTCCATTCGTGATAGAATCTGGCTCTGAGGGTTGCCGATTCGACCGGCAGATATGCGTTGTCTCCCTCAATAACGGGGGAAACGAGAAGCGGCATGTGGTTTCCGTTTACAAATACCTTTGGCACGTCGGGACAAGTGAGAAGCTCGATTTTTTCTATCGCGAAATTTCCGCCGTAATTTGTCGGGTCGATTCGAAGACCGGTGAGCTTGCCTTTCCATGCGTACGCTCTGTTCATCTTGAATACGTAATCCCTGAATTCGTCGTTTTCAACGCCGAGGCTCACGCCCTTGCTCTCGGTCCACTCGTTTTCGCCGGGAAGATCCGTCGTAAAGAATACCGACGTGAAGGCGAGTCCGTGTTCTTCCGTTTCCGCTTTCATTCTTATGCGTATTGCCGTAATGTCCGTAACGTCAATGTTAAGTTCGGGCTTGTAGATAATCTGCGGGTCGGGACGGCTTGTCTTTCCGCATAATTTTCCGTCCTCTTCCGAAATCACAAGACCGTTCTGCGGCTCCCATGCGTCAAGACTCACGTCGAGCGTGTAAGCGGGAACGGAATTTTCGTAAAGGGATTCGTCAAGCTGCATGCACTTTATAAGGCCTCTGCCTTTCGGATATAAATATCCCGTGCGGCGCAGCTGCTGTTCGTCGGGACGGACGTCTGTGTGCGGCTCTCTTTCATAGGTGAACGCTTTGCGCATTTCGTCGAGATATCCGAAACCGCACTCGTTTGTGGGACAGATGTACGTTCCCTCACCGTATTCGTTCCAGGTCGAGAACATAACGAGTTTCTTTTTCCAGGGCTCGTCGCTTTCTTTCGGAAGCGCGTCGCTCTTTATCCATTCAAGTACGTCTCCCATGTCGGAGGGCTTCATAAGAGGAGTTCTCGGAACGTTCCAGCCGATAGAGTTGAAGCCTACCGAAACGGTCGGTATAACGTGCATTGCTTTTCTGTTTATGCCCTCCATCATGCGCTCTTTGTTGTAGCGCGGGCTGTAGCCGAGGTAACCCCAGCTGTAAGCGTGAACGGCGTCAAAACCGCAGTCAACGAGAAATCTCGAAGGATCGCCGCACGAAATAAATACCGCACCGTCGTATCCGAGAGTTTTTACCGCTTCGCGTAAATAGTCAAATTCAGCCTTTACCGCGGCGGGCGAGCCGAACTGCTTTACAAGATAAGCCGAGCCGAATACCGAGATGAGAACCTTGTTGTCAACGGTAAAGTATCTGCTGTCGCTGAAATAGTGGTCCATCCAGTAGGGGAGAATATAGTTTCTGAACGTTTCGCTCGTAACGGGCGCACCGTTCATTGCCTCCCAAATAATCGCAAACTTCATCTTGTCGCCGTATTTCGCATTGAAATGACCGTCGTGGAGCGCAAAATTGTGCGGCGTGTTGAGAAGCGGAGCGTTTGCCTGGTTGTTGTACCAGCAGTAAAGCTCAAAGTCGAGTCCGTGCTCCGCCATCCACTTGATTTCCCAGTCAGCAACCTCGGGCAGACCTTCGTCGTAGTATCCGAGATAGTTGTCGTGGTCGGAAAACGGAGAGATGCAGTCCCAGCCGAACTGATTTCCCTCACGCCATATCGAGCAGATGTTCATACCGATATAATAATCCTTCTTTTTGGGAAGAACGGGCTCGGGAACGTAATTGTCCGGCTCGGGCTGAATTTCGAATACGTAAACGTCCGTAAACTTGAGAATTCCGCCGCCGGGACATGAAAATTCAATTTTGATTCCGTCAGCCTTCTTGTCGGGCTTGAAGTTAAGGACGTCGCATTTTTTGCCGTTCAGCTTGATAAGCGCTTTTCCCGAAACGGTGTCGGCTTCTATTCTGAGCGTCTGCCAAACGTTTACGTGGTGGGTCCTCAGAACGACGTCGGCGTCCTTTGCAATAAGCGCACTTCCGTTGTCCTCGACGCGCACAAGCGTGGAAAGTCCGCTCGTAAGCGAGAAAACTGCCGAAATCGCGTCCGTTTTGGGCAGATATTTTATTTCAAAGCAGACTTTTCCGTAAGATTTTTCAAAATGCCGCGAAAGAACGGCGGGCTTTTCGTCAGCCGTAACTATGGCGTTGGTAAAGAAGTCCCTGCCTTCCGAATAAAATCTTCTGTCGGCTGTTGCCTTGCCTTTTGCATAAAATTTCCATTCAGGAGAAAGAGGGCCGTTTTCCTCGACAAAACACTTGTCCATAATCAGATAATTCAGCCATACGTGAGTGTGGTTGATAACGGCGCAGCACTTCTTGTAAGACGGAATAGCGGCTTTTATTGCCGAAAGGCCTTTGCCTTTCATTCTGAACGTTCCGTAAGAAATCTCGTTAAAGAAAACCTCCGCTTTCTTTCTGTCAAGGTCGAAATTGATATTGAGATAGTAAGTCTTGTTGTTTTCGCAGGCAATGGGAAGTTTGCTTTCTCCCGCGTAAATAAAGCCGTCTTTCGCACTTATATCAAAAGCGACGATGCGTTTTTTCTGCGAAGCGTCAAGAAATTCTATATAAAAACCGTCTCCGAAATGAATTGTGAAGGTACATTGATAAAAAACCTTTCCTGCGCGGCAGGGAACGATTTCACGCTTTGCCGAAACACAGTATTCGTTGCTTTCGTCCGTCGAAAGAAGGATACCGGGGGAAGTTCTCATATTAGGGGAAACGAACCCGCGGGTGTCGATATCCCATGATGAGAATTGCAGTCTTCCGAGGTAAGAAGTATATTTGACGTTATCGTCAACGAGGAAAACCGCGTCTTTGATTCTGTCATTTTTTGACATTGATTACACCACCTTGCAAAAAATTGAATAATTTTTATTCAAATATTATTATACTTGAAAAATAAGGATTTTTCAATAGATTTTTGAAAGAAACCATACTTTTTTGAACGACAAAAAGGGCAAAAAATAAATATGTTGAAATTTTCACAAGCTTGTGTTATAATGGTAACAATATAATACGTGCTTTGTGTCAAAAAAAGGCAAAAAGCGGTATTTTCTTTAAATTTGGGAGATGAACTCATGGCAGGTATTAGTGATTACGCACTAAAAAACAATGCCAGACAGGTCCTCGGAACTCTTTGCACGATAACGGTAAAAAAATCATACAGAACTTTTCTGAAAGGAAAATTTGCGGGGTATCTGAATTTTGGATATACTGTCGTAGGCAAAATCGGAGTAAAAGAAGTAATTCTCATAGGAGAAAAATATCCGGTAAACAAATTCAACGCGCAGATAATAGCTCTTGCGCACGATAAAAACGGCGTAAAAGACGATATATATATAGCCGCGAAGGAAAACAGCATTTATTATGAGCCGAACATCGTAAAAATGGTAAGCAGATTCATACCGGAAGGTTCGGCGGATTTCGTATGCTATTACGAAAAGAGCTGCGGAGCGGTGCTTTATACGGAAGAGACAGGAGAGCGCAAATATATACTTATAACGAACATATCGGGACATATAGGCTTTCCGAAGGGGCACGTCGAATTCGGGGAGACGGAAAAGGAGACGGCACTGCGCGAAATATACGAGGAAACCGGCATACATACCGAGATAATCGACGGCTTCCGGGAATACGATAACTATAAAATCAATAATTTCATAAAGAAAAAGGCAATATATTTCCTCGCAAAATTCGACCCTAAGGATATAAAGATGAATATCATGGAAATATCGGAATACCGGCTTTTGAATTATGAAGACGCAATGAAGACTCTTAATTTTAAGCATGATAAAAAAATACTTGAAAAAGCGGAAAATTTCATCAACGGTATTTCCGCTGAAAATAAAGAGGTAAAGAAATGAATAAGAATACGTCAAAACTCAGACTCAGATTTTCAAAAATACTGCTGATGACGATAATTGACATTGCGACGATGGCGATGGCGTTTCTGGCAACTTTTTTCCTGTTCAGCCTGTTTGACATACGCATTTCTTCTGCGGAAAGAATAACCAAAACGGGCGTATTTTTCTCGGCGCTCATCATGTTTGCCCTTTATCTTACGGTGGCGATTGCGGGCGGACTGTTCAGGATTATTCACAGATACGCTCAGACGACGGATTTTATGAAGTTTTTCGAAATATTCCTCGTTTTCGGAGTTTCGTATATCGCGATCATGTCGATTCTCGACGCGGCGTTCCCGCAAAAATTTTTCCATTTCAAATATAATCTTGTATTGGCGGTTATTTCGGTTATACTGCTCATTTCGACAAGGCTTGTTTACGTTTGGTTCATGAGCAGCGGCAATCAGAAGGTTGAACCGCGAAACGGAAAAAGGACGCTTATCGTGGGCTGCGGAGACGCGTGCGTAATGCTGCTCAACGAAATAAAGCATCACCCCGAAAGAGGTATCATTCCCGTGGTTGCCGTCGATAAAAACGAAGCGCTTATCGGAAGAAGCATCGCGGGACTGAGAATAGAGGGAACGGACGACGACATAAAATATCTTTGCGGAAAATACGATATCGAGCTTATAATTATCGCAATTCCGTCGGCAAATAACGTTCACAGAAGCAAACTTCTCGAAAAATGCGAGGGCGTGAACGCGGAAGTAAAGATGCTGCCGAGAGTTACCGATTTTGCACAGGACCGCAGTAACGTCGTTGATAAAATCAGAGACTTTACCATGGAAGAGGTTCTGGGAAGAGAACCCATAAATATAGACCATGAAGAAATAAATAACTATTTCTGCGGAAAAACCGTGCTCGTTACGGGAGGCGGCGGCTCGATAGGCTCCGAACTTTGCAGACAGATAGCGTATGCAAAGCCGAAAAGACTTATAATCGTCGATATATATGAAAATAACGCGTACGATATACAGCAGGAGCTTCTGTATAAGTATCATAAATCGCTTGACCTCGTAACGATAATCGCGTCTGTCAGGGACGCCGACAGAATAAAGAACATAATGGCAACGTATAAGCCCGAAATAGTTATACACGCGGCGGCGCACAAGCACGTTCCCCTTATGGAATTTTCGCCGCAGGAAGCGATAAAGAATAACGTTTTCGGAACTTATAACACGGCGATCGCCGCAATAGAAAACGGCGTTGAGAAATTCATACTCATTTCGACCGATAAGGCCGTAAATCCCACAAATATCATGGGCGCAAGCAAGAGAATGTGCGAAATGGTTATCCAGTCGCTCAACGGAAGGGGAACGAAGTTCTCCGCCGTCAGATTCGGCAACGTGCTCGGCTCAAACGGCTCGGTAATACCGCTGTTCCAAAAGCAGATTAAGTCGGGCGGTCCCGTTACGGTAACGCACCCCGATATAATAAGATTTTTCATGACGATACCCGAAGCGGTACAGCTCGTGCTTCTTGCGGGAACGAAGGCGCTCGGCGGAGAGATATTCGTTCTTAATATGGGCATGCCCGTAAGAATTGACGACCTTGCAAAGAGAATAATAAGACTTTACGGCAAAAAGATAGGCACGGATATTGAAATAAAATATACCGGCCTGCGCCCGGGAGAAAAGCTTTATGAAGAGCTTATGCTTTCCGACGAAAATCTCGAAAAGACGGAAAACGATAAGATATTTATAGGACACTTCGTGGACTTTGACAGCAACGAGCTTCAAGGCAAACTAAGGGAACTTGAAGACATAGCGGAAAACAACAGTTTGTCCCCCGAAGTTATGCTGTGTTCGATAGAAAATAAGATATCGGAAATAGTACCGACGTTTCACCGAACGGAGAACGTGCGCCAAAAGGCTGCGGAATAAAATAAAGATTTTATGGCAGAACTTAAACGTTCTGCTATAATTTTCAAAGAAGCGTGAAAGGCAAAAGCAAAAATGGATTTAAAAAAAAGGCTGATAAATGCACGAAAAAAAATATTTGAAAAATTGTACTCCTTTCTTAACGATAAGCAGAAGCAGGCCGTTTTCACTACAGAAGGCCCGCTTCTTGTGCTTGCCGGCGCGGGAAGCGGAAAAACGACCGTGCTTGTCGAGAGAATCTGTTACATAATAGAGTACGGAAACGCGTATTTCAACGAAAACGTATCGGAAGAAATGCTTTACGAGCCGTTTGTAGAGGAACTCGAAAAACTTGCGGATGACGAAAACGCAGATGAAAAAATGCTCGAATCCGCAGCGGCAAGCCTTAAAAACGACCCCGCATATCCGTATCAGGTGCTTGCCATAACCTTTACGAATAAGGCGGCGGGTGAGATAAAGACGAGACTTGAAAAAAACCTCGGGACGTATTCGAACGATATATGGGCGGGTACGTTTCATTCGGTGTGCGTAAGAATTCTGCGTACGTATATTGACAGACTCGGATATGAAAAATCGTTTACGATATACGATACGGACGACCAGAAAAGACTTATGGCGTCGGTAATTGAAGACCTTGACGCAAGCGAGACGATGTTTGCCGTAAAAAGTGTGTTAAACGAAATATCAAGGGCAAAAGAAAAGCTTATGACGGCGGACGACTACCTTGAAACGGTAAGTTCAAGAGATTTGAGAAGAAAGACGATAGCAAGACTGTATAAAGAATACGAGGCAAGGCTGAAAAAGGCAAACGCGCTTGATTTTGACGATATAATAATGCTTACCGTAAGACTTCTTGAAACAGACGGGGACGTGCTTGAAAAATACAGACGCAAATTCAGGTATATTCTCATAGACGAGTATCAGGACACGAATAAGGCACAGTTCAGACTTACCGAACTGCTTTGCAACGAAAACAACAATATCATGGTAGTCGGCGACGACGACCAGAGCATATATAAGTTCAGAGGCGCAACAATCGATAATATTCTGGGATTTGACAGACATTTCAAGAATACCGAAATAATAAAGCTCGAACAGAATTACCGCTCCACCGACGTTATAGTAAACGCCGCGAACAGCGTCATAAAGAATAACCGCAAAAGAAAGGGAAAAACGCTGTGGACGGGCAACGAAAACGGCGAAAAGATAACCGTAAATATATGCGACAATCAGAATTCCGAGGCGCAGTATATTGTAAATACGATATCCGACCTCGTTTCCGGGGGTAAATATAAATTTGAGGATTTTGCGGTTCTTTACAGAATGAACGCGCAGTCAAACGCGCTTGAAACGGCGTTCGCAAAGAGCGCGATTCCGTACAGGATAATCGGCGGAATACGCTTCTACGAAAGAAAGGAAATAAAGGACGTAATAGCGTATCTTTGCGTCGTTTCAAACCCGGGCGATAATTTAAGATTAAAGAGAATAATAAACGTTCCCAAAAGGGGCATAGGGGACGCGACCGTCGACGAACTCGAAAAAATTGCGGCTTCCGAGGGGAAGGATATGCTTTGGTGCGCAAAAAACGCAAACGCGTACCCGTCGCTTTCGAGGTCCGCACCAAGACTTGTCGCATTTGCGGATATGATGGAAGATCTGAGAGAGGGATATGAAAGCCTGCCCGTGGGTGTGTTCGTAAAAAAGGTGCTCGATAAGACGGGGTATCTCGATTCGCTCTCGCTTCTCGATAAAGAGGAATCAAAGGATAGAACGGCAAACGTAAAGGAACTCGTTTCAAACGCCGTAAAATACGAAAATACCACACCCGACGCAAGCCTCGACTCGTTTCTGGAGGAAATTGCGCTCGTGTCGGATATAGATAACTACGATAAAGACGCGCCGGCGGTAGTCATGATGACCGTGCACAGTGCAAAGGGTCTCGAATTTCCCGTTGTATTCCTGCCGGGAATGGAGGAGGGAATTTTTCCCGGAAACCAGACGATAAACGAGTCTCCCGAGGAAATGGAAGAGGAAAGAAGACTCGCCTACGTCGCCATAACGAGAGCAAAAAAGAAGCTTTATATTGTCTGCTGCAATAACAGAATGGTGTTCGGCAGAACGGAATTTCATAAGAAATCGAGATTTGTCGAGGAAATTCCCGAGGATTACTGCGAAGTAGCGCATCAGGGCGCGGACCTTACGTATTTCAGGGAGACAGGCAAACCGTTCGGAACACGCGCGGGCGGAATATCAGTAAAAAAGGGCTCGTATATCGAATCGAGATTCGAGGAGCGCAAAAAGGAAATGTTCGGGAATATCAAAAAAGAAAAAGCTCCTACCTTTGCCGTCGGCGAGCGCGTAACGCACCCCGTTTTCAAGGAAGGCACGGTGCTCAGCGCAAGACAGATGTCGGGCGACGTTCTGTACGAGGTTGCTTTCGACTCGGTCGGCACGAAAAAGATAATGGGCAATTACGCAAAGATGAGTAAATTGCAGAAATAGTGAAAAATCGGGAGAAAAACGCACTTAAAATCAGTTTTACGAAATTTTTTTCAAAAAAAGTAAAAAATCTATTGCAATTTGGTAATTATAGTGATATAATACAAGTTGTTGCTTTGTGTAAATAATAATTTACGCAAAAAGTTGTAAGAAATTAGCTTTTGGAGGTGTAATAAATGGCAAAATGCGAAATTTGCGGAAAGGGCGTTACATTCGGATGCAACGTATCACACTCCCACAGAAAAACAAACAGAGCCTGGAAGCCTAACATAAGACGCGTAAAAGTTGTTGAAAACGGCACGCACAAGACAGTAAACGTATGCTCGCGCTGCCTTCGTTCCGGTAAGGTAACAAGAGCCGTTTAAGAAAACAAATATGTTTGCAAACAGGAAACCTCCGGGAAACCGGAGGCTTTTGTTTTGAAATCTGCCGAAAAAGGTTGATATTTGCGGCGTTTCGGCGTATAATAATAAAAAATGAATAAAAATTCAAGGCTGTGCTTGTAAAAGTACAGCCGTAAAGGCGTTTTATGAATCTTGAAAAAAGGGGGAAGCATGTTGGAAGGCAAAGGCGCGGATAAAATGAATAACGTGTCGGAGTTTCTTGTCGGGATGATAAGAAAGGAAAACGAATATAAGCGCATGCTTGAAGGGTTGCAGAGATTTTGTGCGGGCGGTCCGAAATATACGCAGGGCCCGGTACTCGTAACGGGCGTTTCCGACGGCGCAAGAAACGTAATCGTTTCGTCGCTTATACTCGAAAAAAAGCTTTCCGAGGGAAAAGGCGCGTCGGTCGTGATAGTTCCCGACGAAAAGACGGCGTACTCGCTCAAAAACAGACTTTCCGCATTTATAGACGGAGTTTCGGTTTTCCCCGCAAGAGATTTCAATTTTTATAATATGGAAGCGCTTTCAAAAGAGTGGGAATACGAAAGACTGAAAGTGCTCAGAGAAATATGCTCCGGAAAGTGTAAAACGGTAATCGCCGTACCCGAGGCGGCAACGTCGTTTCTTCCTCCGAAAGATTATATAAGCGAAAGGACAGCCGTAAAAACCGGAGACGTAATTGATTTGTATAAGTTTTCCGAAACGCTTGAAAAGTACGGCTATACGAGGACGGATACCGTCGAGGGAGCGGGACAGTACTCCAAAAGAGGCGATATTCTGGACGTCTTTATTCCCGATAACAAGGACCCCGTGAGATTTGAATTTTTCGGAGACGAGCTCGAACAGGCGGGCTTCTTCGACGTTATGACGCAAAGACGCACAAAGAGCGTTTCCGAAATTGAGGTAACGCCCGTAAAGGAAATCAAACTTACGGAAGAAAAAAAGAGAACGGTGCTCGAAAGAAATAAAAGCCTCCTTGATTCCGCCGTTAAAAAGAAAAACGAGAAGCTTGTTTCCCGCCTTTCGCAGGAAAGAAACGATATCGAAAACGATACCTGCCGCGCTCTCGATAAGTATTTACCGTTCGTTTACGACTTTTCGTCGCTTTTCGATTATGCATACGGAAGTATATTCGTCTGCGACTATACGAGGGTGCGCGACAGACTGAACGCGTACGTCTATCAGCTGAACCAGACGCTTGTCGATATGGCGTCGTCCGGCGAAATGAATATAAAAAACGGAATATGGTGTAAAAATTACGAGGATTTGAAAACCGTATTCACAAAAAGACCGTGCGTCGTAACCGACGTTTTTGCAAGCACGCCCGATTTTGAAATATCGGGCCTGTTCGCGTTCGATTCAAAGCAGACTCCGGGCATTGAGAGGGGAACCGACGTGCTGTGCGACGACCTGGAGGGCTATATCCATCAGGGATATAAGACGGCGCTGTGCGTGAGAACGGAGTCTTACGCGTCGGAGCTTTTCGATATGCTGAACGGCAAGGGAGTAAAGAGCGTTATTGCCGAAAATCCCGATATTTCCGAAATGTCGGATAAGCACGTTTATATCCTGCCGAAAAAGATTGTTTCCGGCGAATTTACGGGCTTTGAACTTGCAAAATCGAAATTTGCCTTTCTGTGCGAGGATAATACGGCGCAGGGATATGCTCTCAATGACGGAAGATCCTCTAAAAATGAAAAACCAAAGAAAAATAAGAATAAAATAACCTCATATCTCGAGCTTACAAACGGAAATTACGTCGTTCACGAAATACACGGAATAGGGCAGTATATAGGGATTAAAACGCTGACCGTTGCGGGTATAACGAGAGATTACGTTACCATAAAATACGCGGGAAAAGACGTATTGTACGTGCCGTGCGACCAGCTCGACAAGGTGTCGAAATATACGGGAAAATCCGAAAACGTAACCCTTTCCAAAATGGGCGGCACCGAGTGGATAAAGAAAAAGCAGAGAGCGAAAAAGGCCGCGAAAAATATGGCAAAAGAACTGATTTCGCTGTACGCCGAGCGCATGAGACGCCCCGGCTACGCCTTTTCCGAGGATACAGAGTGGCAGAGGGAATTCGAGTCGAATTTTGAATATGAGGAGACGGAAGGCCAGCTCGACGCAGTAAAGGACATCAAAAACGATATGGAAAAGGCGCACCCCATGGACAGACTTCTGTGCGGAGATGTGGGCTTCGGAAAAACTGAGGTGGCGCTAAGAGCTGCGTTCAAGTGCGTAATGGACGGCAAACAGGCGGCTTTTCTCGTTCCGACGACGGTGCTTGCACTGCAGCATTTCAGAACCGTTTCGTCGAGAATGCACGGATTTCCGATAAAGGTGGAAATGCTTTCGAGATACGTTTCGCAGAAGAAATCGAAAGAAGTGCTTGAAAGACTCAAAACGGGAAAAATCGATATAATCATCGGCACCCATAAAATTCTCAATAAAAAGATAGAATTCAAGGACCTGGGCCTTCTTGTCGTGGACGAGGAGCAGAGATTCGGCGTTGCGCATAAGGAAAGGCTGAAAGAAATGTCAAAGCAGGTCGACGTGCTGACGCTTACCGCAACTCCCATTCCGAGAACCTTCAATATGGCGCTTGTGGGAATACGCGATATGTCTATACTCGAGGAGGCGCCGACCGACAGATACCCGGTGCAGACGTACGTGCTCGAATACGATAAAACGATAGTTTACGAGGCGATAAGAAAAGAGCTTCGCCGCGGCGGACAGGTTTTCTATATGCATAACAGAGTGGAGGATATACAAAACACCGCGTACAGATTAAAAGCAGAATTTCCCGACGCGAAGATCGAAGCCGTGCACGGACAGATGGATAAGGAAAGACTGTCGGAAATCTGGTACGATATGACCGAGGGAAAAATTGATATCCTTGTCTGCACGACGATAATAGAAACGGGCGTCGACGTCCCCAACGCAAATACGCTCATAATCGAGGACGCCGATAAAATGGGACTTTCCCAGCTTCATCAGATAAGAGGCAGAGTGGGCAGGTCAAACAGACGCGCATACGCGTATTTTACGTGGAGACCCGAAAATATGCTAAGCGAAATCGCACAGAAAAGGCTCGTTGCGATAAAGGAATTCACCGAATTCGGCTCCGGTTTCAAGATAGCCATGAAGGACCTCGAAATAAGGGGCGCGGGAAATCTGCTCGGCGCCGAACAATCGGGACACATGGAAGAAGTCGGATACGACATGTTTATAAAAATACTCGAACAGGCGGTACTGGAGGAAAAGGGAGAGTCTGTAAAGGAAGAGCCGAAATGCAGCATCGACCTCGGTATAAGCGCATATATTCCCGAGAGATATATAAGCGCGCCGCAAAGACGAATCGAGATGTATAAGCGCATTTCCGAAATAAAGAGCTATGCCGACGCGTCGGACGTTGCCGACGAAATGAAAGACAGATACGGCGAAATGCCCAAAGAGACCAAAAACCTCATACTCATTGCAAAGATAAAGGCAAAATGCGAGGAACTCGGATTTGAAAGACTCGAATATAAGGGCGGCAGAATAGCCGTTTATCCGAAAGAGGCGCCGTCGATAGAGCAGGTAACGCTGCTTGCGCGTAAATTCCCGGGGAAAGTGCTCACCTCGACGGGAAAGCACCCGAATTTTACCGTGAAAATTGCCGATAATGAAAATTTGTCCGCAGTTTTTGAAGAAATATTCAATATTTATTCACCAACCAATAAATGATATATGTTAAAATATGTTAGAATGTAAAAGAATGATCTTTATAAGGAGACTTTTATGAAAAAAGCATTGATTTTGGCGGTTGTTCTTGCCGTGTGCTGCACGGTATTCGCCTCATGCCAAAAAAAATTGTCCTCCGAAGTGATGAGTATCGAGGGCGGCAAGGGACTGACGATAAATTACGTGTATCTTCTCACGTCGGTGCAGAAAACCATATATTCTTCGGTTATAAGCGAATACGGAAACGACTGGAATGCCGTTGCCAACGCGCAGACCGGGGAGACCTTCGGAGATATGCTCAGAAAAATGACGTATAATTACGCCAAAAGCTCTCTTGTCAGCGAATACCTGTTTGATAAGGTGTTCAACCTGAATTTTACGGAAGAAGACGCCAAATCGCTTGAGGAGCAGATTTCGGCTCTTGAAGCAAACGCGGGCTCAAGAAGAAATCTTGAAGAGCAGCTTTCTACGTACGGTGCGGATATGGATTCACTGCAAAGATATCTCGAAATAAGCATAAAGCAGTCGAAAATAATAGATTATCTTTACGGAGAAAACGGAACGGTCGTAATACCGGAAGACGACATAAAGGAATTTTTTGCCGATAATTACGCGATAGTAACGCATATTTATTTCAACGTCCCCGCAACGCAGAAAGAGGACGGAACGTTCGTTTCTCCGCCGAAAGAAGAAAAAGAAGCGAAAAAGCTTATTGCCGACGAGGTGTATGCAAGACTCATCGCGGGAGAGGATTTTTACGCGCTCAAAGAGGAATTTAGCGAGGACGTTTATGAAAGCAGCTATTATCCCGACGGATTTTTCGTAACCAACGACGATACGTTCCCTGCGGAATTTACGTCTGCGGCAATGGAGATGGACGAAGGGGAATACAGAATGGCGGAAACGAATAACGAAAACGGATATTCTATTCACATTATTCATAAACTTCCCATGAAAGAGGAACTTTACAACACAAATTTACAGGTTTATCAAAATATATACAGCATGCTTGAAGCCGATAATTTCCAGCAGCTTATAAGCAGTTATTCGGACTTCATAACGGCGGACGAAAAGGCGCTTTCCGAAATAGACGTCAATATCGTTCCCGCATTCGGAATATAAAAAGGGATTGAAAACAAGTGAAGACAACGGATTCGACAAAAAAGACAAGACTGTTCTTTGCGATTGTTTATTTGATTGTCTTTTTTGTAAACGCATCGATAATTGCATATATCGGGGTAAATTCGCAGGGAAATAATACGATAGTTCCCGACCTTCTGCTTGCGCTTTCCGCCGTGTGCGGAATAATATGCCCGGACATAAAGGGGATATCCGTCATAGCGCTTGTGTTCGGAACGGTCAGCGACGTTTTTATAACGCCGCCCGCGCATTTGTCCCCGCTGCTGTTTTTCATAGCGGCGTATTTTGCAAAAAAGACGGTAAATATTTTTGCGCGTACAAATGCGCTTACCGCCGCTGTCGCGGCAGTACCGTTCTTTCTTATAAGAGCGTTTGTCGGAAGTATATACGTCATGTCGGAATATAGGGAATCCGCACTTTCGGCGGTGCTGAAAAACACGATACTGCCGGAATTTGCGATAAACGTCCTGTCGACCGTCGTGCTTTATATAATAATTAATTTTATGTATAAAAGATTCAAAAGAAGATTTTATCTGATGTAAATTCAAACCTGAAAGGAAGTTAAATATGTCTGAAAAGAAAAACGCGGTAATAGGACAGTCGGGCGGCCCGACAAGCGCGATAAACGCAACGCTTGCGGGGGTAATCGAGGGTTGTCTGAATTTTGAAGGAATAGGCACCGTGTACGGAATGAAAAACGGAGTCGAAGGCTTTTTAAGAGAGGATTTTGTCGACCTCGGAAAGTATTTTGAAGATAAGGAAAATTTTGAAAAGCTTTGCATGACGCCGGCGGCGGCGCTCGGTTCGTGCAGACTCAAAATAAAGGAAAAAGAACAGTTCGTAAAAATATTTGATGTTATCGAAAAGTATAATATAGGCTATTTTTTCTATATAGGCGGAAACGACAGTATGGACGCCGTCGCAAAGCTTGAAAAATACCGCGCGCAGGAGAGAAAAGACGTTGACGTTAAATTCATAGGCGTGCCGAAAACCATTGATAACGACCTGTGTATCACCGACCATACGCCCGGCTACGGCTCCGCCGCAAAGTACATAGCGTGCACCGTTGCGGAAATTGCAAGAGACTGCGCCGTTTATACACAGAAAGCCGTAACGATAGTCGAAATCATGGGAAGAGACGCAGGCTGGCTTACCGCGTCGGCGGCGCTGGCAAAGGAAATAACGGGAATGGGCGCAGACCTTATATACCTGCCCGAAAGGCCGTTTGACGCACAAGATTTCCTGAATGAAATAAGAAACAGAATTGAAGACACCAAAAAGCCGTACGTAATAGTCGCCGTTTCCGAGGGAATAAAGGACAAAAACGGCGAATATGCGGCAAAAGCCGCAATGAGCGGTGCCGTTGATACGTTCGGACACGCATATCTTTCGGGAACGGGCAAGTATCTCGAAAATCTCGTGCGCGAAAAAATCGGCTGTAAATGCAGATCGATAGAGCTTAACCTCATGCAGCGATGCGCGTCGCATATCGCTTCAAAAACGGATATCGACGAGGCGAGAATGATAGGAAACGCGGCGGTAAAGGCCGCGGAAAACGGAAAAAGCGGAAGAATGATGGCGTTTGTAAGGGAAAATGCGCCGGAATATAAAATAAGTATATCCGATATTGACATATCGGAAGCCGCAAACCTCGTAAAACGCGTTCCCGACGAGTTTATATCGGAGGACGGCAAAAACGTCAACGAAAAATGCATAAGCTATATGAAACCGCTCATCGCGGGGGAATGCGCCGTAAAATATAAGGACGGACTGCCGCTGTTTTTCAAATTCTGAAAAAAGCGCGAAAAATGTTTTCTTAAATATTGACATAAGGGCGTATTTGGTGTAGAATAATTGTGTTTATAAATACTTTACGTATTTCAGGAGGAGCCTCGGTAAATGAAAATCAAAAGGATTCTGAGTTTAATATTGGCATCGGCAATGATAATTGCGTCAATGCTTGCGCTGTCCGGCTGCGGAGATGACGGTAATAATGATGAAAACGAACTCAGCGGCGTTGTTACTTTGAATATGTTCGTAATTACCGAAGAAGAGACGAACATGGAAGCGGCAAAAAGAGTGCAGATGGCTATAAACGAAATAACCGTGCCGCAGTATAAAACACTTGTAAAAATTAATTATTATACCGCCGACGAATACTGGGACGCAGTATATGCTGCGGAAAAAGCGGCGGTAAAATACATAGAAGACGGCAAACCGCCTATAAGCGCGGCAGACGACTACAGAAATATTGCAAAAATGACCTTCAACCAGGCAATAGACTACGTGTTTGATATTGATGACGTAGAGCTTTTGAGACCTCAGCTCGATATATTCGTCGTTGACGATTACGATAAGTTCTTAAAAATGGCAAACGACGGAAGACTTGCCGCAATCGATACAACCTACGACAGAAAAGTGCTGACAAAGTACATACACCCGACCATCATGGCGGCGACAACCGTAAATAAAAAGGTTTACGGCGTTCCGACAAACTTCGCGATGGACGGAAAATATGAATTTCTCGTTTTCAATAAAGAACTCCTCGATAAGTACGGATATACCGTGCACGATTTGAGAACCATAGAAAAAATGGCGGATTATTTCGAACTCATAAAGCAGAACGAACCGTCGTATTATCCGATAAACGAACTGCCTGAGTTTGCTTCGGGCGTTGAAACGTATGACAGCGTACTTTATTCGACGTCGGACCTCATCTCCATTTCGCAGAGCACGGTTCCTATGTTTTTGAACAATACGAAATACCTGAGCTTCTTAAAAACCGTTGAAGCATATAACGAAAAAGGCTACGTTGCGAAAAACGACGGAGTGGAAAATGCAAAATACGCGGTTGAACTCGTATATTCCGACAGACTTCTCGATAAGGAATGGGAAGAGGACGGAATAACCTACCAGGCATACCTGTATGACCTCCCGAGAGTAACCTCAAGAGAAGCGTTCAAATCGGCAATGTGCGTAAGCGCGTATTCGCTCAACTCCGCAAAGGCCGCAAAACTCGTCGAACTCTTCAATACCGACTGGGAACTTGCGGATATGCTCCAGTACGGCATAAGGAACGAGCATTACAGACTTGAGGACGATATAATCGTTCCCGTAAACACGGGCGAAGACAACGCATATAAAATGGATAATTTCCTTACCGGAAACGTGTACGTAAAACATCCTCTTGCAGAGGACGCCGAATATGCAAAAGACGCGAAAATAACGAATATTTCCGTAGCTCCGAGCGCATTTTTCGGAATGGAACTCACGTTCTCCAACGCGTCCGACGAATCCGTTTACAGATGCGTGGAAATGATTTCCAAAAAGGCGCTTAAACTCATCGAAAGCGGCGAAATGTCGATCGACGACGCATTCAATATAGCAAACAGAGAGCTTAACGCGCTCGGATGTTCATGGGATTCGTCGGGAACGGCTCTTACGGGCGTTTTCGGAAACGTTTGCAAGCAGATGGCTGATTCCGCAAAGAATAATACCAAGTTTTATAAGAGCACGGACGAGGTAAAGAGATATAACGATATTTACCTTACGACCGAAGAACTTGTAGAGGTTGAAAAGGCTATTGCGGAAGCCGAGGAAGCCGAAGCTGAAGCCGAGGAAGAGGAAGGCGAAGGCGTGCAGGGCGAAACGGACGGCGAGGAAGAACAGGCAGAAGCCGAAGAAACCGCGGAGTAATTCTAAAAAAATCAAGGACTGCCGAAAGGCAGTCCTTTTTGTTATTTTTCGAAAATAATTGACACAAACTGTAAGTGTGTGATAAAATAAAATGAACGTATGTGCGTAAAAATAATGTGAAACGCCTATAAAAACCGAGGGAAGTGCAAAAATGAACGAAAAGGATATTTGCAGAATAGTTGTCGAAAATCTTGAAAAAAAGCATGATTTGTCGGATATGGCGATAAAACTCTGGTTTGAAAATCTGTCTTTGGAAAAACTTACCCCCGACACCGCGTATTTCAGTACCGATAACAATCTTAAAAAGAGCATAATCGAATCAAAGTATATCCCGTATTTAAAAGAGGATTTGAAAGATATACTCGGCTTTGACGTAAACGTGGTTGTTATGTCGTCAGAGGGCAGCTCTTTTGACGCGCAGATAAAAGAACTCGAAAAGAAAAAGGAAACCGAACAGCTTAAGGAAGTTGCGGAAAGACTCGACGCCGAGGACAGAAATGCAAGCAACCCGGATTTTGTGCGCGTTTACGACGAATCGGAAAGCAAAAAGATGTCGAATATTATAGTTTCCCGCTCGCTTCCGAATTATTCTCCCGAATATACCTTCGATAACTTTGTCGTAGGAAGCTCGAATAATATAGCATACAATATGGCGCATTCCGTTGCGGAAAGACCGGCGGTCGTCGCAAATCCGCTGTTTCTGTACGGCTCTCCGGGACTTGGAAAAACGCACCTTTTGTACGCAATAACGAGAGAAATTGCGACAAGGTACCCCGATTTTACGATAATTTACGTAAAGGGCGAGGATTTCACCAACGAACTTATCGAGGCGCTTGCAAATAAGACGTCCATATTGTTCAGGGAAAAATACAGAAACGCCGACGTTCTGCTGCTCGACGATATTCAGTTTATTGCCGGCAAGGAAGCGATACAGGAGGAATTTTTCCATACCTACGAGGCGCTTTTTGAATCGGGAAAACAGATAATACTCACGTCGGACAGACTCCCGAAGGACATAAAATCCCTTGCCGAAAGACTCAGATCGAGATTCGAACACGGAATTATGATTGATATAAAACCGCCGGATCTTGAACTGAGAGTTGCGATATTCAAGCGCAAGGCGCAGGCGTTCGGAATGAATATACCGAACGACGTGCTTATGTACCTCGGAGAAAATATAAAGGATAATATAAGACAGATAGAGGGAGCACTCAAAAAGATGAGGGCGCTTGCGTACATACAGAACTCCGAAATATGCATGGAACACGCAAAGACGGCGGTAAACGATATACTTACGGCAAAGGCCGCCGCGATAACGCCCGATAAGATAATAACCTACGTTTCGCAGAAATTCGGAATTGCGCCGGAGGAAATCGTCGGCAAGAGAAAGACAAATGAAATTGCAATATCAAGACAAGTGTCGATATATCTGCTTCGAGAGCTTACCGATATGTCGTACGAGAACGTCGGAAAGGTTTTCAACAGAGACCACTCGACCGTCGTTTCGGCGGTAAAGAAAATAAAGGAGCTTATGGATAAGGATTCCAGCTTTGAAGCTCAGATAGAGGATATGGTAAAGGATATGCGCTCCATAGGCGACTGATGGCAAAAATAAAGGAAAGCGGGACCGCTTTCCTCAATTTGCAAAAGCAATTATAAATGTTCTTCACCGTCGGAAATTGCACTTCTTTCCCTGAATAAGAGGGTAATGCACCAGAGACCCGCAAGACCGACCACAACGTATATAATTCTGCTTATGATGTTGTCCTGACCGCCGAAGAGCCAGGCTACCAGATCAAACTGGAAAAGACCGATGCTTCCCCAGTTTACAGCGCCGATAATAGAAAGAATAAGAGCTATTCTGTCGAGCATTTATTTCATCTCCTTAAAAACTTTGTGATAAATGAAAAAGAGAAATCTTTCTCATTCCGAAAATATTATTTGCACAAAGATAAAATTTATACGCCAAAAGGAGTTTAGCTTCATGCGGATGAGAAAAAAGAAAAACGGAGCAAAGAGAATTGAAGCATGTTCCGACATTTTCATAAAGGAGCCGGAAAAAAATAAAGGAAAATGGAAGGAATTTTCGGATTTTAAGGAAATAAGTATAGAAATAGGATGCGGAAAAGGCAGATTTATCCTTGAAAACGCAAAAAGAAATCCGGATAAACTTTATATAGGATTTGAAAAAGTACCCGACGTAATAGTGCTTGCAATGGAAAAAATAAAGAATGAGGAAATAAAAAACGTCTTTTTCATATGCGACGACGCGTCAAGACTTTGCGAAATATTCGATGAAAACGAGATAGACGAGATATATCTTAATTTTTCGGACCCTTGGCCGAAAAAAAGACACGCAAAGAGAAGACTTACGTTTATATCATTCCTTGAAATCTATAAAAAAATCATAAAAGACGGCGGAAAAATATTCTTCAAAACGGATAACAGAGACCTTTTCGATTTTTCGCTCGAACAGTTTGAAAAAGCGGAAATTGAAGTGTCCGACGTGTGCTTCGACCTTCATAATTCCGAATACGAAAAGGATAATATACATACCGAATACGAGGATAATTTTTCCGCAAAGGGATTTTCGATAAACAGACTTGTAGGAACAGTAAAAAAGAACGTCTCAGATAAGGAAGTGTAAAAATGTTTGATTACGCAAGAATAGCGCTCGCAGTGCCGGAGGTGTCGGTGGGCGGAGTAAACGAAAACACAAAAAAGATAATTGAAATAATAGAAAACGCAAAAGAGAAAAAGGCGGATTTTATAGTATTTCCCGAGCTGTCCCTTACGGGATATACCTGCGGCGACCTGTTTTTCCAGGAAAGCCTTCTTGAAAACGTAACGCTTTCTTTAAATAAACTTGCGCAGATTTCGGAAACCGTCGACGCGGTGATAATCGTCGGCGCGCCCGCTTACGTTTCGGGAAAACTTTACGACTGCGCCGTAGTATTAAACGCGGGAAGAATCTGTGCCGTCGTGCCGAAACCTTTTTTGACGGAAAGCGAAAAAAGATGGTTTTCGACGGCGGACGAATGTGATTTCTGCGATATAATGTCTGAGGATATAGGGGTTTATCCGTCGTATAAAATACCTTTTTCGTCGAATATTGTGCTTGAAGGCAAGGAAAAGGTAAAATTCTGCGTTGAAACGGGAGATATACTTGGTGCGCCGGTTATGCCGGGCGCTTACCTTTCGGCAAACGGAGCGCAGATTGTTTTCAATATATGCGCAAATAACGAAATCGTAGCAAGAAGAAAGCTTTTTGACGACGAGATAAGAAACGCCTCCGCAAAAGAGAAGGTAGTTTACGCAAGCGTTTCGGCGGGTAAGACCGAATCCACGACCGATATGATTTTCTCGGGACACTCGGTTGTCGCGGAATGCGGAAAAATCATTTCGCAAAACGAAAATTTCATTGACGGAGATTATATCCTTTTCGCAGACGCCGATATAGGTAAGGTTAAAGCCGATAAAATAAAGAAAAACACCGAAAAAAGCTGTTTTTGGACGCCTGACGCGCAGAATATCAGACTTTACGGCGTAAACGCGTATAAATCAAAACTGCATTCCGACGGAAGCCTTGCAAAAATAAAGAAAATGCCGTTCGTGCCGTCCGACGAAAACGAACGCACGCAGCGCTGCCTTGCAATATTCGATATGCAGGTTGCGGGACTTGAAAAAAGAATGAAAAAAGCCGCCGAAAAGGTCGTTGTCGGCGTTTCGGGAGGCCTTGATTCAACGCTTGCGCTTCTCGTCTGCACAAAAACGATGGAAAAGCTGAATAGACCCGCCTCGAACGTCATAGGAATTACCATGCCGGGCTTCGGCACGACGTCGAGAACGCATAATAACGCATTAAGCCTTATGAACGCGCTGGGAATTGCAACAAAGGAAATAAGCATAAAGGAAGCGTGCTTAAAACACTTTGAAGATATAGGACACGACGCAAGCGTTCACGACGTAACGTATGAAAACGCACAGGCAAGGGAACGCACGCAGATTTTAATGGACGTCGCAAATAAAAATAACGCGCTCGTGTGCGGCACGGGAGATTTGAGCGAAAGCGCGCTCGGCTGGTGTACCTATAACGGCGACCACATGTATATGTACGGCGTAAACGAGGGCGTTCCGAAAACGCTTCTTAAATGGATGATAGAGACAATAGCAAAAGAAAATATATTCGGGGACGAAGCAAGCAAAATTCTGAAAGACGTCGCCGCAACGCCCATAAGCCCCGAGCTTCTTCCGCCCGATAAAGACGGAAATATGACGCAGAAGACGGAAGATACCGTAGGTCCGTACCTGCTTCACGACTTCTTCATTTATTATGCGGTAAGATACGGCTTTTCGCCGGAAAAGATTTATATTCTTGCGCTTCGCGCGTTTGAAGGCGAATTTGACGGGGATACGATAAAGAAATGGCTCAAAGTGTTTTATAGACGGTTCTTCACACAGCAGTTCAAGAGAAGCTGCTCGCCGGACGGCGTAAAAATAGGAAGCGTCGGACTTTCTCCGAGAGGGGATTTAATTATGGCAAGCGACGCGGATTTTGCCGACTGGGCGGAGAAAATCGAAAGACTGTAAAATGAAAATAAAACTCAAAATCGCGTCGAAAGACGACGCAAAGGAACTGCTTGAAATTTACGCGCCGTACGTAAAAAATACGGCGATAACCTTCGAGTACGATAAACCGAGCGTTGCGGAATTTGAAAAACGAATAAAGAATACGCTGAAAGAATACCCGTATATTGCGGCTTTAAAAGATAAAGAAATCGTGGGATACGCGTATCTCGGCAGATTCAAGGCAAGACGCGCTTACGACTGGGTAGCCGAAACGAGCATATACGTAAAGGAAGATTTCAGAGGCAGGGGAATAGGAAAGATTCTTTATGAGGCGATTGAGAAAATCGCAAAGTCTCAGGGAATCGTAACGCTTTATGCATGCGTAACCAACGCCGAAAAGCCCGACGAATACCAGAATAACATGAGCGTCGGTTTTCACGAATATATGGGATATAAAAAGGTCGGAACGCTGAAAAAATGCGGTTATAAATTCAACCGCTGGTACGGCATGACGATTTTTTTCAAAAATATCGCAAGAAAAAAGAAGGATATGAAGCCTTTCACACCATTTTCAAAGCTTGACGTAAAAGATATAATAAAATGAAAAAAGCCCCCGTAAAACGGGGGCTTTTCTTTGCCTTTTTATAAATTTTACAGATTTGCAAGCATATCCTCGACGTTTTTGAGCATTGCCGTGTATTTTTCGAGCTTCGCGCGCTCTTCCTCAACGACGTTTTTCGGCGCCTTTTCGGTAAACGAGGGGTTGCCGAGTTTTTTATTTACCCTGTCTATTTCGGAAAGCGCATTTTCCTTTTCTTTTTCAAGGCGCGCGCGTTCCTTTTCCACGTCTACGATTTCCGACATCGGAATAAACATTTTCGCACCCTGCGAAACTACGCTTACCGAGCCCGCGTCGGAGTAAACGTCAACGTATTCCACTTCGCTTGCCGAGGCGAGCTTCGTGAAGAATACGGACGTCTTTTCGTTGAAGCTGTCCTTTTCGTCGGAAATTATGAATAATTTCGCCTTCCTTGACGGAGGAACGTTCATCTGCGCGCGGACGTTTCTTATCGAGCGAATCGCGTCGATTATCTTTTCCATCGCCTTTTCCTCTGCGGGAAAAGCGAGTTTTTCGTCGTATTCCGGCCATTCGGAAACGATAAGCGGCTTTTCAAAACCGACGTGCGACCAGATTTCCTCAGTTATAAAGGGCATAAACGGGTGAAGTAATTTGAGCGAGCCGCTGAGGATGTATAAAAGCACGTTCTGCGCGTCCTTGTTCGACTGCGTGTTTTTCTCGAAAAGCCTCGGCTTAATGAGCTCAATGTACCAGTCGCAAAGTATATCCCATACAAACTCGTAAATCTTTGCCGAAGCAACGCCGAGCTCGAATTTGTCGAGATTTGAGGTGATTTCCTTTACCGCCGTGTTGAATTTAGATATAACCCATTTGTCTTCAAGATTTAGATTTTCGGGAAGAACGGGCTTCGCGCCGTCCTCAAGGTTCATGAGCATAAATCTCGAAGCGTTCCATATCTTGTTTGCAAAGTTTCCGGACGCCTCGACCTTCTTGTCGGAATAACGCATGTCGTTTCCGGGCGCGTTGCCGGTAACAAGCGTAAATCTCAGCGCGTCAGCGCCGTATTTGTCGATAACTTCAAGCGGATCCACACCGTTTCCGAGCGATTTCGACATCTTTCTGCCGAGCTCGTCTCTTACCAAACCGTGTATCAGAACCGTGTCAAACGGAGCTTTTCCCGTGTGTTCGAGCCCCGAGAAAATCATTCTCGAAACCCAGAACGTGATTATGTCGTAGCCCGTAACGAGCGTCGACGTCGGGTAAAAGCGCGCAAGGTCCGCGGTCTGTTCGGGCCAGCCGAGCGTTGAGAACGGCCAGAGAGCCGACGAGAACCACGTGTCGAGGACGTCTTCGTCCTGCCGCATCGGTTTTCCGCACTTCGGACACGTCTCGAGGTCGTTTTTGGAAACGACCGTAAGGCCGCAGTCGTCGCAGTAGAAAGCGGGAATTCTGTGTCCCCACCAGAGCTGGCGGGAAATGCACCAGTCGTGGATGTTTTCCATCCAGTTGAAATATTTTTTCGCCTGATTGTCGGGAACGAACTTTATTGTTCCGTCCTTTACCGCTTCAATGGCAGGCTTTGCGAGCGGAGCCATTTTGACGAACCACTGGTCCGAAATAAGCGGCTCGACCGTCGTGCCGCAGCGGTAGCAAACGCCGACGTTGTGGACGGTGGGCTCGACTTTTACGAGTATGCCCATCTCTTTGAGTTCCTTTACGACGGCCTCTCTCGCCTCGTATCTGTCCATGCCGGAAAAGCGGCCTGCAACGTCGTTCAAGGTCGCGTCGTCGTTCATAATGTTTATCTGTTCAAGATTGTGCCGCTCGCCCACGAGAAAATCGTTCGGGTCGTGCGCCGGAGTGATTTTAACGCATCCGGTGCCTTTTTCGATGTCGGCGTAATCGTCGGCAACTATTGGAATTTCTCGGTTCAAGAAGGGGAGAATCGCATATTTTCCGATAAGGTGCTTGTATCTGTCGTCGTTCGGGTTTACCGCGATTGCCGTGTCTCCGAACATCGTTTCGGGACGCGTCGTCGCGATAATAACGTATTCGCCGCTGTTCTTTATTTTGTATTTGATGTGCCAGTAGAAGCCTTCCTGCTCGGGATTGTCAACCTCCGCGTCGGAAAGCGCGGTCTTGCAGTGAGGACACCAGTTTGCGATTCTGTGTCCGCGGTAAATGAGCCCCTTGTTGTAAAGGTTTACGAAAACCTCACGAACGGCTTTTGAACAGCCCTCGTCCATCGTGAAGCGCTCTCTCGTCCAGTCGCACGAACAGCCGAGCTTCTTTAACTGATTTATGATTCTGTCGCCGAACCTGTTTTTCCAGTCCCATACTCTTTCAAGAAAAGCGTCTCTGCCGAGGTCGTATCTCGTCAGGCCCTCGTTTACACGCAGGTTTTCCTCGACTTTAATCTGCGTTGCAATTCCGGCATGGTCGGTGCCGGGCACCCATAACGCGTCGTATCCGCTCATTCTCTTGTAGCGGATAAGTATGTCCTGAAGCGTTTCGTCGAGGGCATGTCCCATGTGGAGCTGTCCCGTAACGTTCGGCGGGGGAATAACTATCGTGTACGGCTCCTTCTTTGAGTCTGACGACGGCTCGAAATATCTTCCGTCGTTCCACATTTTGTATATTTTGTCTTCAATCGCTTTGGGATTGTAGCTTTTTTCGAGTTCCTTAGGCATTGTTTAACCTCTTTTCGTAATTATTAAAAACTGTCGGGAGACGCAAGTTCGTTCATGACGAGCCCCGTAATGAGCTTAGGGTAAAAATAGGTGGATTTCTGAGGCATTTTGTCGAACGCAAGGGAAACGTCCTTGATTTCCTTTACCCGCGTCGCTTTTATAAGAAACGCACAGTTCGTATCCGCGTCTTTCACGGCGTTTACAGCTTCTTTTACGTCGCGTGTGTATTTCAGATTTATCTGATTTGCCATGTTTTCTTTGTCTATTCCGAAGATTTTTTCGAGAATAAGCGAATGAAGAACGGTTACGTCAAGATTTTTGTAAGCCTGCGATTTTCCGGGATTGAGCGCGTCAAGCGCAGCTTTTGCTTTTTCGTTTTCGTTTAAGGTAAGCAGGTAAAATCCGCCGCCCTTTGCACATAATATAAAAGCCTTTTTGCCATCGTTTTCGGCAAGCGATTTTTCGATTTCGTTATACGGAATCTCGCAAACGTTGAAATATTCGCCGATTTTTTCAAGCGCTGACGGCAGGTTGAAATCATGAAGGCCTTTTATTATTCTGTGGGTCGGAAAGACGACAAGTCCGTCGTTTTCCATGTCTATAAGCATCATCATAACGTAGTTTGCCGGGTGATTTTCGTCCTTTATAACGCCGTCGGATATAAGTTTTTTCTTGAAATTCAAAGCGGTTTCGTATCTGTGATGACCGTCGGCGATGAAAAGCTGTTTTTTTTCAAATTCTTTTTCGATAAAATCGGTGTCTTCGCCTTTCGGAATAACCCATAAACGCTGAATTACACCGTCTTTTGCCGTAAATTCGATATCCGGCTTTCTGTCGGTAAGTTCGTCGATTTTTTTCGGAATAACACGCTTTTCGTCGGTGTACATCGAATAAATCGGGCTGAAATTGCAGTAGGTCGCGCACATTAAGTTGAATCTGTCGTCCTTTGCCTTGGAAAGCGTTTCCTCGTGCGGTAAAATCACCTTTTCGGAAAATTCTTCAAGTTTTACGCGCGCAAAAATACCTTTTATTTTCTTTGTCGTGCCGTATACCTCAAATTCTTCCTCGTAGACGTAAAACGCAGGAACTGTATCAACGTCGAGCAATTTCTCTTTTCTCATGCTTTTGTAAAGAGCGCACGCGTTTGCATACGCGTTTTCCCCGACGGGAAGCTCAAGACGGATTATGTTGCACGGGCTGTCGTTTACGTAGTCTCCCCGCTCTTTTTGAGAAATAATGTCGTAAGGCGGGCAGACATTTTTAGATATATCGCCTGCTTTTTCGGTAAACTTCAGCGCGGGAAACGGGATAACTTTTGCCATTTTTGGTCTCCTTTATAAAATATGATTAACACTATTATACAATTATATAATAAAGCGGGAAATTTTTCAATAGTAAAAGCGTTTATATTTTTATAAAAGCGAAATAAAAGAAAAACGCTCTCATAACTACACAAGAAATTGACAAACAGCATACTATATAACAAAAGCAAAGATATAATTTTGCTTTTATTAAATAGGAGGTTTGTCAAATGGCTGAAAAAAATAATTGCTGTTTTGGCATCGGAGATGTCCGTGCCGCCGCAGATAAATCGACTTGTATAAACGTCGAGAAAATATATGATTCCGCAAGAGATAAGGATTGCATAGAAGATTTGAGAGTATTCTTGGACCAGAACGGCCAGTCTGCAATAGACCACGCAACGAGTATCAGGTGTAAGTGTGCAGACGTCGTTTGGGCGAACATAGCGGTAAGCGATGTCGCGTTTAACAGAGGATACTTTGCCGTAGATATCCGTTTTTATTTCAGGATATGCTTTGAAGCAACCATTCCGTATTCTCAGAGTCAGGAATTCTGCGGAATTGCAGTGTACGATAAGCAGGTAGTGATGTTCGGAAGCGAAGGAAACGTGGGAATATTCACGTCCGATTTCTGCAACAATAATCTGCCCGGCACGCCGTCGGTAAAATACAGTACGAATTTGCCGAAAGTCGTTCTGGAGGTGGCAACGCCTATCTGCCTTGCCGTAAAACTGGTTGAAAGAACGTGCAGATTCGGTCTCTGCTGCTGCTCGCCCGAACAGATACCGGAAAGCGTATGCACGGCATGCGGAGTATATCCGACGGAGGAATTCGGCATAAAGTGCTTGTACGTGTCGCTCGGCGTATTTTCAATGATAAGAATGCAGCGTCCCGTATCTCTTCTTATAAATGCGGCAGACTACTGCATACCCGATAAGACAAGCAACGTTCTTTCCGAAACGGATCCGTGTTCGGTATTCAATAATATGAGCTTCCCGACGTGCGAATTCTATCCGCCGACGGTAGGAGGCGCGCTGACCAACTGTATCGCGGGTTCAACGGAAGTTTGCAACGCTTCCGACGTCCTCGGAAGCACTACCGCTTCCACGGGTCAGAGCTGCAGAAATTCGCGCTGCAGATAAAGCACATAAATGAAAACGAAAACGGCACGGAAACCCGTGCCGTTTTTATTTTAAAAATGTTTTTCCTCAATAAAATCATTGTTCGTTTTTCGCTCCTCCGAGAGATGAAAAACGTTTTCTTTTATGCCGACGAAACTGTCGTCCGAAACAATGTAATGGTCGATAAAATGAATTCCGAGAAGCGATAACTGCTGCTCGACGATTACGGTCAGAGTCTTGTCTTCAATTGACGGATGAATTATCCCGCTCGGGTGGTTGTGCGCGATTGCCGCGGAATACGCGTTTTTTGAAACGGCGTTTTCGATAATGACTCTCATGTTGAGGTGCGCCTGCGAGAGATCGCCCTCGGCAACGATGACCTTTTTGATTATCCTGCCTTTTTTGTCAAAAAGCAGAAGATATAGTTTTTCAACCGTCTCATATTTGAAAAGCTTCGTGAAATATTCGCCTATTTCACCGTAAGTCGTAAATACGTCGCCATTTTTGATTTCACAAGACAAACGCTTGTTTATCTGCGAAAACGCCTTTATGTAAACGGCGGCGGTGTCTCCGATTTCGCTGACCGTTTTGAGCTCCTGCACGGAAGAAGCAAAAACGCCCGATAAAGAGCCGAATTTGTCGATTAAGGCGTGCGCGACGGCATTCGTGTCCCTGCGCGGAACACAGCCGAAAAGAATAATTTCCAAAAGCTCGTGGTCGGGCATGTTTTCTCCGTGGTCGGACAGGAATTTTTCCCTCATTCTCGCCCTGTGATTTTTGTGAATGTTGTTCGCCATTATGACGCATATCCCTTCAAAAAACTGATAAAATAAATATATCATTTAATTGGAAAATTGTCAATAAAAAAGTAAAAACATGAAAAAACAAGAAAATTTCGATAAATACTTGACAAAAAAGCTAAAATAAGATATACTTTTAACTTGTGGAAAGGTTTTCATAAGGTTGATTACTTTTCCTCCTTACTCCGCAAGGAGTCATATGTCCAAAAGGAGGTGCGGAAAATGGAACTTACGTCAAAGTACGAAACAGTTTTCATTGTTAATCCGGAATTTACAGAAGAAGCGGCAAAAGAGATGCTTGATAAATTCACCGGAATAATAACTGATAACGGCGGTACCGTTGACAAGATCGACGAATGGGGCAAGAAAAAGCTTGCATACCTTATCGATGACTATGCGGACGGTTATTACTTTGTTGTTGAATTCACGTCGGGCGCGGAACTTCCGTCAGAGCTTGACCGTATTTTCAACATTACGGACGGAATACTTCGTTCTATTATCGTAAAGCTTGAAAAATAATTTCAGAAAAGAGGTCTGAGAAACATGGCAAGTTTGAATAAAGTCATATTGATGGGCAATCTCACGGCAGACCCCGAGCTTAAAACAACGCCTTCCGGAATATCCGTAACGTCGTTTTCAATTGCTGTGGGACGCAGATTCGCAAAAGAGACGGACGAGGTTAAGGCCGACTTCATAAACATAGTATGCTGGAGAGGCACAGCCGAGTTTGTAACGAAATATTTCAGCAAAGGCAAATCAATTGTGGTTGTGGGCGAGCTTCAGACGCGCTCATATACCGCGCAGGACGGCACAAAGAGATATATCACGGAAGTGGTGGCGAACGAAGTAACGTTCGGCGCAAGCTCTTCGGGCGCACAGCGTGAAAAGAGCGAAGGAACCTATTACGGCGGAGAACCGATTTCCCCGCAGGCAAAGGTTACGGAAGCAAACTTTGAGGAGCTTTCGGCGGAAGACGATTTGCCGTTCTGATTTCAATTATTCTTATAGGAGGTAACAACTGATGGATAAAGAAGTACAAAAGCCTTTTCGCAATAATAATAACAAAAAGCGCAAGAAGATTTGTAATTTCTGCGCGGAAAAAGCGGAAATGATAGACTATAAAGACGCAATAAAACTCCGTAAATACGTTTCCGAAAGAAGCAAGATTCTTCCGAGAAGAATTACGGGTACGTGCGCAAAGCATCAGAGAGAGCTGACGATAGCAATAAAGCGCGCTCGTCATATCGCTCTTATTCCGTATATCAGCGACTGATGAAAATTTTCGGGCTGTGCAGAGCACAGCCCTTTGTTTTGCAAAAAAGAGGTGAAACGTTTTGCCTGAAAATAAAGACGGACTCGAAACCGAGAGAAAATATATTGTCGATATGCCCGATAATAAGGCTTTTGACGTAATTAATAAAATAGGCAAAAAATATAAAATCATACAGACGTATCTCGTAAAAGGCAAAAATGACGGCTCGGTAAGACGCGTAAGAAAAACCGAAAAAGACGGTAAAACCGAATATTTTTATACCGAAAAAACCGACGTTTCCTTCGGCGTAAGACGCGAAATTGAAAGGGAAATCTCAAAAGAGGAATACGACGGATTTCTCAAAGAAAAAGACGAAAATCTGCATGAAATCAATAAAGAAAGGTATGTTTTCGGGTATGAAAATAACGTGTTCGAGCTCGACGTGTATCCTTTTGAGAAAAAGTACGCGATACTCGAAACGGAACTTGAAAATATAGACGATAAAGTCGAAATTCCGACTTTTTTGAAGGTCGTGAAGGACGTAACGGGCGAAAACGCGTATACGAATTACGCCCTTTCAATGAGAAAAACGTTTTTTGAAGAGAAGTAAAGTGAAAGAAAAGTATATAATTGATAAGGAAGCTGACGGACTCGACGTCAAAACGTTTTTGAGACAAAAGGCGGGATATTCCGCAAGGACCTTCAAAAGCGCAAAATTCGACGGCAGTATAAAAGTAAACGGGAAAGCCGTATTTTCAAATCATAAACTGTCTTGCGGCGACGTTCTGGAAACGGAGTTTCCCGAAAAAACGTCGGATGATATAAAACCCGTGAATATTCCGCTCGATATTATATATGAGGACGACGATATTCTGGCGGTAAATAAGCCGTGCGGGATGCCCGTGCACCCGTCGTTCCGGCATCACGAGGATACGCTCGCAAACGCCGTCATGTATTATTATAAAGAAAAACCCTTTGCGTATAGAGTGCTTACACGGCTTGACGCAGATACCACGGGCGTTGTGATTATCGCAAAAAACGCACTTTCCGCCGCAAAATTCGACCATAAACACGCAAAAAAGACGTATGCCGCAATATGCACGGGCACGCCGCCGCAAAAATCGGACAGAATAGAGGCGCCCATAGCAAGAGACGAGGGAGTGATAAAGAGAAAGGTCGATTTTGAAAAGGGTAAGACGGCAGTTACCGAATATAAGGTGATTTCGGAAAATAAGAAAAAGAATTTGTTTCTCGCCGAAATCCACCCCGTAACGGGCCGAACGCACCAGATAAGACTTCATATGTCGTATATCGGATGCCCGCTTTACGCGGATTTTCTTTACGGAAACGAGATAAAAGGGGAGAGAACGAGACTTCACTGTAAAACCGTCGAGTTCCGCCACCCCTTGACAGACGAAACAATAACCCTTAATGCACAAATCCCGAAAGATTTTGATTTTTATTTTGAGAATTGAAAAAACGTAAAAACCGCCCTTATGGGCGGTTTTTTTATGTAATTTTTTATTTTTCCTATAAATATAATGTTACGGTGATACGTTTGAAAAAAGAAACCCGTACGCATATGACGAAACTGAACGCAAACGCGGCGCTCATAAACAGAATTGTGTTTATGGCGTGCAATCTCGTGTCGAGAACGTATTTTGTGAGAATTCTCGGCAACAGATACCTCGGCATCGGCGGCATGCTCGGGAACGTTTTTTCGGTGCTGTCGCTTTTTGAACTCGGATTCGGGGAGGCGGCGTCCCAGGCGCTTTACAAGCCGATAGCAGCAGGCGACGTGCCGAAAATAAGGGCGATAATCGCGTATTTTTCCAAAACCTACAAATATATCGCTCTCATAACGCTTGCGCTGTCGTGCGCGTTTATGCCGTTTCTGCCCGTAGTTTTTCCGGACATCGTCAACATCCAAAACTACAAGGCGGTGTATCTGCTTTTTGTGTTTCACCAGATGCAGAATTTTCTGTTTGCGCCCAAAAGAGCGCTTGTGATATGCGACCAGAGAATGTACGCCGTAATGACTGAGAAAAGTTTGAGCGCCGTCGTTATGACCGCGTGTCAGATAGCGGCGCTTAATGCGACGGGCAACTATCTTTCTTATATTTTCATAAGAATTCTTTTCCATACGGCCGACGGATTTATTATTGAGAAGTACGCAAATACAAAATATCCGTATATCAGGGAAGTAAACGCCGAAGTTCCGGAAAAAATCAAGAAATCCATAAAAGAAAAGACGGCGTCGCTTGCCGTCCACAGAATAGGCGCGGTGATAAATTCCTCAACCGACAGCATTCTCATTTCCGCACGCATGGGGCTTGAGAATATGGGCGTTTTCTCGAACTATTCCCTCATAATAAATACGCTCGGAAGCTTTGTCGCGCTTGCCGTCGGGAGCGCTTCGGCAAGCGTCGGAAACCTGGGTGCGGTCGAAAACGGCGAAAGAAACGAAAAAGTTCTGCAAAGACTGTGTTTTCTGAATTTTCTGCTGCTCACAAACTGCGCGTCTCTGCTTTTGTGCCTCATAAATCCCGTAATTACGCTCTGGATAGGGAATAATATGGTTTTCGGTATGAAGGAAACCGCGGTCATAATCGCATGCTTTTTCATATCGAATATAAGAGACCCGGTGCAGATTTTCATATCAAACCTCGGCGTATTCTCAAGCACAAAATACGTGTATCTTGCGCGCGGAATACTCAACCTTGTTTTTTCACTCGTTTTTATTAAATATTTCGGCGTCGTGGGCGTGTTTGCCGGAACGCTTGCGTCAAGTCTTATAACCGTCGTTCCGCTTGAGCCGATAATGCTGTTTAAATACGGAATTTACAGAAAATCCGGCGCGTTTCTTGTCAAATATTTTTCGTATATCATTTCCGGCTTTGCAATTTGCGCACTTTCATACGCATTTACCGCAAATATGGCGGACAACACGGCGTGGAGGGTAATCATAAAGGGACTTGCGGTCCTTGCGGTTACAAACTTTTCACTTGCAGCAGTATACGGCAGGCAAAAGGAATTTGCCTTTGCGCTCGGAATGCTTAAAAAAGTAAAACCGCTCCGTTGAAAACGGAGCGGTCTTGGATTTTATTATAATCAGTTGAGTTCTGCAAAGTACTTGATTGTACGAACCATCTGGCTTGTGTAGGAATTTTCGTTGTCATACCACGAAACAACCTGTACCTGATAGGTGTCGTCGTCAATCTTCGTTACCATCGTCTGCGTTGCATCGAACAGCGAGCCGAATCTCATGCCGATAACGTCGCTCGAAACGATAAGGTCTTCGTTGTATCCGAACGATTCGTTTGCGGCAGCCTTCATTGCGGCGTTGATGCCGGCGGGAGTGATGTCCTTGCCCTTAACGACTGCAACGAGAATCGTCGTGGAGCCGGTGCAGGTAGGAACTCTCTGCGCGGAGCCGATGAGCTTGCCGTTGAGTTCGGGGATAACAAGGCCGATAGCCTTTGCAGCACCCGTCGAGTTGGGAACGATGTTCTGAGCCGCTGCTCTTGCGCGTCTGAGGTCGCCTTTTCTGTGCGGACCGTCGAGAACCATCTGGTCGCCCGTGTAAGCGTGAACGGTCGTCATGATACCGCTGAGAATGGGAGCGTAATCATTGAGCGTTTTAGCCATGGGAGCGAGGCAGTTTGTCGTGCAGGAAGCCGCAGAGATGATTTTGTCGTCTTTTGTAAGGGTCTTTTCGTTTACGCTGTAAACGATTGTGGGAAGGTCGTTGCCTGCGGGAGCGGAAATAACGACTTTTTTCGCGCCTGCGTTAATGTGAGCCATCGACTTGTCCTTCGAGCAGTAAAATCCCGTGCATTCGAGAACGACGTCAACGCCGATTTTTCCCCACGGAAGGTCTTCCGCCTTGGGCATAGCGTAAATTGTGATCTGTTTACCGTCAACGGTAATTGAGCCGGGTTCGAGAACGGTTTTGCCGTCTTCCGCGAGAACGGGCTCTGTTGAAGTAACGACGTGTCCCATAGCGGCGTAATTGCCCTGAGCCGTGTCGTATTTGAGAAGATGAGCGAGCATCTTGGGGCTTGTAAGGTCGTTGATTGCAACAACCTCGTATCCTTCTGCGCCGAACATCTGACGGAATGCGAGACGTCCTATGCGTCCGAAACCGTTAATAGCAACTTTTACTGACATTTTTTTATCCTCCAAAAAATTAATGTTAAAAATTTCCATCACACCTATTTTAATACATATAAAGGTTTTTTTCAATAGAGATTAATAAAATTTTCACATTCTTAATAAATATTGTGAAAATTGTCTTATTGCGGTAAAAAACAGGCGTTTATTGTGGTTTTTTTGTATGATTATACAGTGTACCCGCCGTCGCACGAGAGAACCTGCCCCGTTATGTACGACGACTTTTCGTCTGCAAAAAAAGCGGCGCAGTGGGCTATTTCATCGGGCGCGCCCATGCGTAAAAGAGGGATTTCGCTTACAAAATCGGATATTTCCTTTGCTGAAAAAACGGAATTCATCTGCGTGTCTATAATTCCCGGAGCAATGCAGTTTACGGTGATTCCCGACGGCGCAAGCTCCTTTGCAAGCGCTTTGGTAAAGCCGATGAGCGCGGCCTTTGAAGCGGAGTAGGGGACCTCGCACGATGCGCCCGAAATACCCCACATGGAAGAGACGTTTATAATGCGCCCCCACTTGTTTTTCAGCATGTGGGAAAGGGCCTCTTTCGAGCAAAGAAAAGCGGATTTTGCGTTTACGGCGAATATTTTGTCCCATTCCTCTTGCGAAACGTCGTTTATGACCTTGATAAGCGATATTCCCGCATTGTTTATGAGAATATCAACGCCTCCGAAATCTTTGTTTATTTCATCAAACATTTTCTTTACGTCGGATGCGCTTGAAACGTCGGCAAAATAGGGCTTTGCGGAAAGTCCGCGCTCAATTTGCGCATGGCATAACTCGTACGCCTGCTCTTTGCTGCTTTTGTAGTTTACGGCGACGTTGTATCCCAAAGACGCGAATTTTTCGGCGCACGCTTTTCCGATTCCGCGCGACGCGCCGGTAATCAAAACAGTTTTCATAATTTCTCCTTTTGTTCGGGAATTCCGTAAAAACGACAGGCATTTCTGTAAGTCAACTCGCAGAATTCCTCCGTCGACATTCCGAGACATTCCGCCGCCTTTGCCGCGGTGTATACCATAAGGTCCGAGCGGTTTGTCTTTCCCCTGAAAGGCACGGGCGTAAGGTACGGACAGTCGGTTTCCATAAGAATTCTGTCAAGGGCGCCCGGCATGATGCTTTTTATGTTTTTCATTATTTCGACGGTTTTTTTCGCGTTTTCAAACGTGATAACGCCGTTTACCGAAACGTAATATCCCATTTCAAGCACGCGGCAAGCCATCTCGAAACTGCCCGAAAAGCTGTGAAGCACGCCCGTAACGTCGGGGTGAGCCGACAAAATATCAAGCGTGTCCCCGTGCGCTTCTCTGTCGTGTATGACAACGGGACAGCCGAGCTTTGATGCAAGCGACATCTGCTCGTCAAAGCAGATTTTCTGAATTTCCTTATCGTCCTTTCCGTAATGGTAATCCAGCCCGATTTCGCCTATTGCGACGACCTTTGGGCTTGAATTGAATATATCTTCTACAAGGGAAATATAGTTTTCGTTCTGCATGTCGCGTGCCGCGTCGGACGGGTGTATTCCGACGGAAGCGTATATAAAATCGTATTTTTGCGCAAGGTCGATGCAGGCCCTGCTTGAAGCAAGGCTCGAGCCGATGTTCACGATTCTTTCGACTCCCGACGCATGCACTTCGGCTAAAACCTCGTCTCTTACGCCGTCAAAACGCGCGTCGTCGTAATGCGCGTGCGAATCAAACATTTTCATTGTCAAAAATCATGGCACGCGGCAAATGTACCGCGTGCCGCCCCTTTATTTGTTATTTTATCTGATTTCCGCGCCGGGCTGTACGCTGTCATCAAGGAAAGTAACTCTTACCTTGTCGCCGACGCTTGCCGCAAGAAGCATTCCGTTGCTCTCAACGCCGCGGATTTTTGCACTTTTTAAGTTTGCGATTATGATTATCTTTTTGCCGATAAGTTCGTCGGGGGAGTAGCTTTTTGCAATGCCCGAAACAATCTGCCGTTTTCCTTCTCCG
>JAEESG010000062.1 GCA_016286245.1 Clostridiales bacterium
TATTTTTCCACAGTCCCTCGAGGAGTTCTTTTCTGTAAGCGTTTCTTTCTTCCTCGGTGCCCTCGAACGCGTCGTATTTTCCCTTTGAAATATCGTCAAGCTCGTATGGATTATTGAGGTCATAGTCGGGCTTTGTGGACATAGCGAGAATTTCGCCGGTATTCACGTCCATAACTATTCCGAACACGCGGTTTTGCGCTTTATTATCCTTTAGCGCGATTTCAAGGTTCTTTTCGAGTATCGACTGTATCTCCCAGTCGATTGTCAGCACGACGCTCGTGCCATTTTCGGCGTCAATATAGCTTTCGTACTTGAACGGCATATCGTTTCCCTTGGCATTCTGCGCCGTAATTATTTTACCCGAGCTTCCCTTGAGATATTTTTCATAGAAGCTCTCAACGCCGTAAATTCCCTGGTTATCGGAATTTGTAAAGCCTATTACGTGGCTTGCGAGGCTTCCGTACGGATAAAATCTCTTTTTATCTTCTTCGAGATTAATACCTACTATATCGTTTTCGTTTATGAACTTGCGTATTTCGTCGCAGACGTCTCTGTCAACCTTCTTTTTGATTATCTGATACTTCGATTTGGTTTTTTCCATTTTCGCAAGTATCGTATTTTTATCGACGTCGAGTTTTTCCGCGAGAAACGACGCTATTTTCTCTTTCTGCTCAAAGATATCGACCCTTTTGTCTTCGCTTTTGTTTTCGTTCTGATTTGCGATATCGTACGGCGAAATAAATACGGTTTCAACAGTTACGCTGAGTGCGAGAGGCGTCATGTTTCTGTCGTAAATCGTTCCTCTGTTGGGGCTTATGGATATTTCCGTCGTATACTGCTCAAACGCGCCTTTTTTATACTTTTCGGCGTCGGTTATCTGCAGTTTCCAAAGCCTGAAGCAAAGAAAAATTGCTATAAATGTAAAGAGAGCCGCTGTAAAAATTGTTCTTTTATACAGCGGACTTTTAAAATTCTTTTCGGACATACTATCCTCCGTCAGATACGGTTATGATTTTATTTCGGTTGCGTTTAATGTGAGCGCAACGTTATTTGCGTTATCGGAAGACGCTTTTTTACTGCTTACAACTGTTTTTTCTTCTCCCGAAATACTTATATACTGTCTTGAAACGTCTGCGGCCTTTACCATTCCGAGAACGTTTACGGCGTATTCCTCTATGTATTTCGCGTCGTTTTTCTTTCCGAGTGCGGCGTTGAGCACTTCCGCCCTATCCATCTGTGCGGATATTTCGCTTTTAAGAGAATCTGCGTAAAGCGTCGCTTCGTTTATTCTGCTGTTTCCCAGAACGAGAAATCCCGCAATAATCGTAAACACTGCCATATAGCCTATTATTGATACGGGAAACGCTTTTGCGCTCTTTACTTTTTTTATCCTATAAATGGCCTCGTTCTGTTTTGCTCTTTTCTTTTCCGCTCTCGCCTTTGCAACTTCTCTGCCGAGTGCGGTCAGAAGATCGTCGGCAAGACTGCCCGAAAACGCGCCTTCGTTTGCGCGCGCCGTTTTTACGGATGCGTGCGCGTATTTTGAGTTCATATTTCTATTGTATTGCGCTTCCTTTTCGTTTATGTATCCCGTTCCGATATTAGCAGTCATTTTTCATTCTCCTCATATTTTTTCGATTATTCTGAGTTTGGCGCTTTTTGATCTACTGTTTTCTTTAAGTTCTTTTTCGCTCGGAATTATAGGTTTTTTATTGATTATTATTCCCGTTGGCTTTCTTCCGCACACACACACCGGAAAATCGCTCGGGCATATACAGCCTTTTGTAAACTCCGCAAAAGCGTGCTTCACTATTCTGTCTTCAAGCGAGTGAAACGTGATTACCGCCATTCTTCCGCCGCTGTTTATCATCGGAAACAGAGCGTTTATCATTTGCCCTATCGCGTCGAGCTCGCCGTTTACTTCAATCCTTATCGCCTGAAAAGTTCTCTTTGACGGGTGTCCGTCTTTGCTGAACTTCGCGGGAATTGATTTTTTTATTATTTCCGACAGTTCAAACGTCGTTTCTATCGGTTTGATTTCTCTTTCCTTACATATATTTTCCGCAATTCTCGACGCAAATTTTTCTTCTCCGTAAACGTCGATTATATTTGCAAGTTTCTGTTTATCATATCCGTTTACGACGTCGTATGCCGAAAATTTTTCGTCCGTCGACATCCTCATATCGAGCGGCGCATCGTGCATATACGAAAAGCCCCTGTCGGTGTTGTCTATCTGAAAAGACGAAATGCCGAGGTCGGCGACAACGCCGTCTATTTTTTCGATTCCGATTTCATTGAGCATTTCATTTGCACAGCAGAAATTGCCTTTTAAGAAAATCACTTTATCTCCGTAGGCTTTGAGTCTGTCTTTCGCCTTTTCCAGCGCGTATGCGTCTCTGTCTATTCCTACCAGCTTTCCGGAGCCGAGCTTTTTCAAAATCTCGTTTGCGTGTCCGGCACCGCCAAGCGTGCAGTCGACGTAAACGCCGTCTTCTTTTATATTTAAGTTTTCAACCGTTTCATTCAGCAATACCGAATAATGCCCGAAATGTTCCTGCATTTGTATACCGCCTTATAAACCCTTATCAGTGAAGCTGCGTCAAGAATTCTTCGAGGTTTTCGGGAGCGTCCTTTGTCTGTTCCGTAATGTCGGCGCTGTCCCAGATTTCTATCGTCTTATTCATGCCGAGAATAAGCGCTTCCTTTGTAAGCTTTGCGAACTCCCTGTGCTCCTTTGAAAGAACTATTCTTCCCTGAGAATCCATTTCCGTGGGATTCGCGTTCATCATGATATATCTTTTTATCGCCCTTGCGTTCTTATCCATGCCGAGAGCGTCTATTTTCTCAATAAGCTCTTCCCATTCGCTCATGGGATATATTACGAGATACGGGTCGCTGAAGCCCTTTGCCACAACGAACTTATCTCCGAGCTCCGTGCGGTACATTGCGGGTATAAAGATTCTGCCCTTCGCGTCTATATTATGATACGCTCTTCCCGAAAACACTTATACCCCACCGCCTTTCTCTTTCAGCCTTTTTTAAGCGTTTTTTCCGCTTTTTCGGTCAAATTATTGTTTTTCGGTAATAATTTGCTCCATTTTAATACATTAATATGTATTTTTGCTCCATTTCGCTCCACGATTAAATTATAATATATATTTCTGATAATTGCAATACCCTTTTCCGCGAAAAATAAAACATTTTTTTGACGAAAAGTAAAATAATTGTGAATAACCGTTTACACACAAAAAAAGCACGGAAAATCCGTGCTTTTAACGTAAAAATGCTCCCGATTTTCATCGGGAGCACCTTTATTTTATCAGATCAGGTCTTTTACTTTAGAAAGCGCTTCGTCGAGCTTCGATGCGTCCTTTCCGCCCGCGCTTGCACTGTCGGGACGGCCTCCGCCGCCTCCGCCGCACATCGTTGCGATTTCCTTTACGATTTTGCCCGCGTTTGCGCCGTTTGCAACCGCGTCTTTTCCGCAGGATACGGCAAAGTTCACTTTACCGTCCGACACCGACGCAAGCACTGCTACGAGGTCCGGGTATTCCGCCTTGAATTTATCGCATAAGGTTCTCATGGCGTCGGCTTTCATATCCACCTTTGCGCACAGGACTCTCTTATTGCCTACCGTTTCGGCTTTATCAATAAGCGATTTTGCGTCCGAAGACGAAAGTTTTTCGTTCAGTTCGTCAAGATTTCGTTTAAGAGCTCTTATTTCATCCTGGAGCTGTGACGCTCTCTTTGCGATATCTTCGGGATTTGCCGCTTTGAGTTCTGACGCTGTATTTTCGATAAGTTTTTGCTTTTCGTCGATAAACGAGAGCACTCCGGTGCCTGTTATACCGAAAATTCGTCTGACACCCGCTGCAACGGAGCTTTCCGATACAATTTTGAAAAGACCGAGTTTTGAAGTATTGTCAACGTGCGTTCCTCCGCACAGTTCCGTTGAATAGCCGCCCATTTTTACGACTCTTACGGTGTTGCCGTATTTTTCTCCGAACAGTGCCATCGCGCCCATTTTCTTTGCGGATTCGAGGTCTGTTTCTATCGTGTTTACGTCAAGCGCATTCAGTATCTGTTTGTTTACCTTTGCTTCAACTGCCGCAAGTTCCTCTTTCGTCATTGCAGAAAAATGCGTAAAATCGAATCTTACGTAGTTTTCGTCGACGTACGAGCCCGCCTGCTCAACATGCGTTCCGAGAACTTCTCTGAGAGCCGCCTGCAAAAGATGAGCCGCCGAGTGATTTCTTGCAATCGCCTTGCGTCTTGTTCCATCAATCTGCGCTTTTGCTTCATCGCTGACGCAAAGCGTTCCGCTTTCCATTTTACAAATATGGATAAAAACGCCGTCTGCTTTCTTTGTATCTATTACGGAAACAGTCGCTTTATCTGTTACGATATTTCCGGAATCTCCCACCTGTCCGCCGCTTTCAGCGTAAAAAGGCGTTCTGTCAAGCACGAGGCTGAATTCGCCCTCCGATATTTCGTGAAGCTCCTTATCCTCGTCAATAATCGCTTTAACGTTACACGTGCAGGCGTTTTCGGTATATCCGACGAACTCCGTTTTGGGCAGTGAATTCAAGAACGTTTTCGAAGCGCCGCTCCAGCCCGAAATATTTGCTCTTGCGTTTCTTGCGCGTTCCTTTTGTTCCTTCATCAGTTCAAGGAATTTATTTTCGTCGATTTCTATTCCCTTTTCCTTTGCGATTTCTCTCGTCAGGTCTATTGGGAATCCGAACGTATCGTAAAGTTTGAACACGTCTTCTCCGGGAATTATTTTGGAATTATTATTTTCCGCTTCTTCCATATATCCCGAAAGAATACTAAGTCCCGTATCTATCGTCGAATCGAATTTTTCTTCCTCAACGCTGATTATTTTCTTGATATAGTCCTTCTTTTCAAGAAGTTCGGGGTATCCCGCCGAGTTTTCTTCGATTACGACGTCGCACAAATCGGAAAGGAACGCGTGATTGATTCCGAGCAGTTTGCTGTGTCTTGCGGCGCGTCTGATTATTCTGCGCAGGACGTATCCTCTGCCCTCGTTTGAGGGAAGAATACCGTCGCTTATCATAAATACGGAGCTTCTTATATGGTCGGTGATTACTCTTATTGAAATATCGTCTTTTTCGTTTTCACCGTACTTTTTATTTGCAACGCCGCAAACCGTATCAAGAATACGCCTTATGGTATCGACCTCGAACATGTTGTCCACGCCCTGCATTACGCATGCAAGTCTTTCAAGCCCCATACCCGTATCTATATTCTTATGCGCAAGCTCGGTATAATTGCCGTTTCCGTCGTTATTGAACTGCGAAAAAACGTTATTCCATATTTCCATATATCTGTCGCAGTCGCAGCCGGGCTTACAGTCGGGCGAACCGCAGCCGTACTTCTCGCCTCTGTCGAAATAAATTTCCGAGCAGGGACCGCACGGACCGGAGCCGTGTTCCCAGAAATTATCCTCTTTGCCGAGTCTGACAATGCGTTCCTCCGGAACGCCTATCATATTTTTCCAGAGGTCGTACGCCTCGTCGTCTTTTTCGTAAACCGACGGCCAAAGCAGTTCTTTCGGCATTTCAAGCGTTTCGGTAAGAAATTCCCACGCCCAGGTTATAGCCTCTTTTTTGAAATAATCTCCGAATGAAAAGTTACCGAGCATTTCAAAATACGTGCCGTGTCTTGCCGTAATTCCAACTCTGTCGAGGTCAGGCGTACGTATGCATTTCTGGCAGGTGGTTACCCTGTTTCTCGGAGGCGTAACCTCACCGGTAAAAAACTTTTTCATCGGCGCCATTCCCGAATTAATCAGCAAAAGGCTTTTATCATTATTCGGAACCAGCGAAAAGCTCTTAAGTCTGAGATGTCCTTTGCTCTCAAAAAACGAAAGATATTTTTCTCTGAGTTCGTTTAGTCCCGTCCACTTCATTTATTACTGCTTCCTTTCCTTTATTCAATGAGAAAGTCAGAACTTCGTTTCTCACAATAATTCAAATTAAATGATACACCAAATCATTCGTGTTGTCAAGTTTTTTGACGCTTCTCTCTCCTTTTATTTTCCCTTTTATGATTGACAAACCCCCTTTGTTATGATATACTTTATTGGTGAATATATGCGCACCTGTGGCGAAATTGGCAGACGCGCCAGACTTAGGATCTGGTGTCTTTGACGTGGGGGTTCAAGTCCCTTCAGGTGCACCATTTTTAAAAATTTTGCGGGGTAATATTATGGAAATCAATTCTTATACCGGTTATTCCGATATGATTTACGACAGATTCAGAAAAAGAGAGTCGTTAAACGGGCTGTGGCATTACGCCGTTGACCAGTACTATGCGTTTATGAGGCACAACTGGTTCAACGAGCCGCATTTTGACATTTTAGGCAACTCAAAACCGCTTGACCATTCCTTTGACGAATGGGAAACTATGACGCTCCCATGCTGCTGGAATAATTTCGACAAAACGTATTTGCTTTACGACGGTTATATGGCGTTCACGCGCACCTTTTTGTATAAACCGGAAAATAAAGACGAGCGCGTAATTCTTAAAATCGGCGCCGCAAACTACGTATGCAGTCTCATTTTGAATCAGAAATACATAGGCTCCCACAGAGGCGGAAACACCCCCTGCTATTTTGACATTACAGATTATCTTACCGCAGAAAACCGCATTTTCCTTTACGTTGACAGCACGCGCCGCGACGAGCAGGTTCCTCCGCCTGTAACCGACTGGTTCAATTACGGCGGGGTTTACCGCGATATTGAAATTTTCCGTCTTCCGAAAGTTTACATAAAAGATTTCAAAATATCACTTGAACCGAACAGCAATTTCAAAAAAATACGCGCAAGCGTTACAATGTCGGACAAATCCGCAAAAAAAGCAGTCCTTAAAATAAAGGAACTCGGAATAACGAAAGAAATTCCGTTGAAAAACGGCAAGGGACAAGTTATATTCAGCGCATCTCCCGAGCTTTGGTCTCCCGAAAATCCGAAGCTCTATGACGTAACCGTGAAATGCGCGAAAGACGAAATTAAAGACAGAGTGGGATTCCGCGAAATAAAAGTTGACGGTCTTGACATCGTACTCAACGGAAAGCCGATATTCCTTCGCGGCATAAGCTGCCATGAGGATGACCCCGATCACGGAAAAGCGCTTACAGACGATGACAGACTCGAAAACCTTATTCATGCAAAAGAGCTCGGATGCAATTTCATGAGGCTTGCGCACTATCCGCACAGTGAAAAAATGGCATATCTTGCCGATGAAAAGGGCTTGCTTCTCTGGGAGGAAATACCGGTTTACTGGCATATACGTTTCGGCGAGAAAGATACGTACAACGACGCCGAAAATCAGCTCTACGAGCTGATAACGCGCGATTTTAACCGCGCAAGCGTAATAATCTGGTCTGTCGGCAACGAAAATCCCGATACCGACGAAAGATTTAAGTTTATGGGAAAACTCGCGGACAAATCGCGCAGCCTTGACAAGACAAGGCTTGTTTCGGCGGCGTGTCTCGTAAACTTCCAGAAAAACGCCATTGAGGACAGGCTTGAAGAAAAGCTTGACGTAATAGGATTAAACGAGTATTGCGGCTGGTATGTTCCGCATTGGGAATCGCTTCCTGAGCTTTTTGAAAACAGCAGCCCGAAAAAGCCCGTGATAATCTCGGAATTTGGTGCAGACGCACTGCCGGGACACCGCGGACTTATAACCGACAAGGGAACGGAAGACTGTCAGGCATACATATACGAACGCCAGACAAAGCAGATTGCGAAAATTAAATACGTCAAAGGCATGACGCCGTGGATACTCAACGATTTCCGCTGCCCGAACAGGTCGTCGATTATTCAGAAATATTTCAACAGAAAAGGTCTGTTTTCGGCGGACAGGAAGCACAGAAAGCTTGCGTTTTACGTGCTCCGCGATTTTTACGACTCAATAAAATAACAATTGTTAAAAAGGCTTGCGGATTTTCCGCAAGCCTTTTATTTTGATTTATGTATCGCTTTTTTAATTTTATCTTCGGCGGTTTTCAAATCCGTTTTCAAGGCGAAAGCCGCTTCTTCAAAAAGCACTTTTTCCGCTTCAGCGAGTTGTTTTTCATCGGAAGCGTACATCTTTTTTCTGTTTTCACTTAAAAGTCTGTCCTTGTAATCATACAAGGCTTTAATCATTCCGCATATATCTTTTAAGCCGCCTTTTTTTAATATTTCCGCGTATTTTTCTTTTCTTTCCGATGCGTGTTCCGACCATTCAGGCTCAACGTCCTTCATATTATCGAGCAATTCGGTTATTTCTTTTTTGGCGGCGGTTTTACGCATTCTATTTTCTATACCGGGGCTATCTGTCGGGACAAAAATCGTCGAATGTTTTGAAAAAGCGGGAGTGAGAACGTAGTATTCCTGTGTTTTGCCGCCAAATTCCCTGCGCGCAATATCGGTAATCACGCAAACCCCGTGAACACCGTAAAAGAC